>DASTXM010000078.1:0-68503 GCA_035765495.1 Hanamia sp. | reverse complement strand
ATGTAAACCTTCCACCTGTAATTGCTGTTTGGTTGAAAAAGGATTTTGGCGTTTCTGCCAGGTCATTTAATGAATTAAATCTTAATACTGAAAGGGATATCACTATTTTTACAATGGCTGTAAAAAGATTGAATACAGTCGTAATTACAACAAAAGATATTGATTTCAAAAATTTGTCTGAAAAAATAATTCCCGGTCCAAGAATTCTTTATTTGAATGTTGGAAATGTTTCAAACAGAGTTTTAAAAGAAATACTTTATAAATCATTAGAACAGGTTATCAGAATTTTTTCTGAAACCGATGAATCATTAATCGAAATAAAATTATAACATGAGCCAATTTTCAGAGCACAATTTCAAAGATGAAAAAGCCCTCGTAAGGGTTGACTTCAATGTTCCCCTGGACGAAAATTTTAAGATTACAGATGATACACGGATGAGAGCCGCTGTGCCCACGATCAATAAGATCCTGAACGACGGTGGGAGTGTTATTTTAATGTCGCACTTGGGACGCCCGAAAAATGGTCCTGAAAATAAGTTCTCATTAGAACACCTTGTTCCACATATAAAAGAATTGCTTGGCGATACAGAAGTTTTGTTTGCCGGCGATTGCATTGGCGAAGAGGCAATTCAAAAAGCGAAAGCGCTTAAACCGGGCCAGGTCTTGCTTTTGGAAAATCTTCGTTTTTATAAAGAAGAAGAAAAAGGCAATGAGGATTTTGCAAAAAAATTAAGCCAACTCGGGGATGTATATGTGAATGATGCATTTGGTACTGCGCACCGCGCTCACGCTTCAACTGCAGTGATTGCACAATTTTTTCCAAAAGATAAAAGAATGTTTGGCTTGTTGATGAATGCTGAAGTTTCCAATGCAGAAAAAGTATTGAAAAATGCAGAAAGGCCATTTCTGGCGATCATAGGTGGAGCAAAGGTTTCGGACAAGATCCTCATTATCGAAAACCTGTTGGATAGTGCTAACGATATTATTATTGGCGGCGGTATGGCGTACACGTTTTTCAAAGCCATGGGTGGAAAAATAGGAAGTTCTCTTTGCGAAGATGACAGGCTGGATAAGGCAAACGAATTGCTTGAGAAAGCCAGACAAAAGAATGTAAACATTCATTTGCCCTCTGATTCTATTATTGCCGACAAGTTTGCTGCTGATGCAATGGTTTCGGGATCTTTAAGTAATGATATTCCTGATGGCTGGATGGGATTGGATATTGGTGAGATGGCCTGCGAAACTTTTAGTACGGTCATTAGTCATTCAAAAACAATTTTGTGGAACGGTCCCATGGGGGTTTTTGAAATGGAGCATTTTAAGCACGGCACGAAATGTATCGCACAAGCCGTTGCAAAAGCGACATCAAACGGCGCTTTCAGTTTGGTTGGTGGTGGCGACAGCGTAGCGGCAGTTAATGAATTTGCACTTGCCGATAAAGTTAGTTATGTTTCCACCGGCGGTGGCGCTTTGCTCGAATATTTTGAAGGAAAAGAATTGCCTGGCATCAAAGCCATAAACGATTAAGAATTAAAAATTACGAATTACGAATTACGGGGTGGCAAAATAAAAATTTTCAGACTTTGTACATTTACTATCAGTTATAATTCGTAATTCATAATTCATAATTCGTAATTCGTAATTGAAACTTGCCGTTCAGGTAATAAGTTATTTTCGTATAACTATATCTCTTAATTTTAAATCTTATTTTACTATAAAACTACTATCATGAAATCAAGAACTACGCTGTTTGTTATACTCGGCATCATCGTGATCTTATTGTTCTGGGGTTGCGGTTCTTACAATGGACTGGTAACTGCCAATCAGGAAGTACTAACTAAATGGAGCAATGTGGAAACAAACTACCAGAGAAGGACAGACTTATATAATAGTGTTATCAAAGTGGTGGAAGGATCAGCCAATTTTGAAAAGAGCACTTTAACACAAGTGATAGAAGCGCGTTCGAAAGCTACTTCTATAAAAGTTGATGTTAATGATCCCAAATCGTTGGAGGCTTATCAAAATGCACAAGCCGGTTTGCAAAGCTCGTTCGGAAGATTGTTGGCCGTTGCTGAAAATTATCCTGATCTGAAAACAACCGCTCAATTCCAGGGATTTCAAACCCAGATTGAAGGCACAGAAAACCGGATTAATGTGGCCCGGCAGGATTATAATGCAGCGGTGCAGTCCTACAACCTGAAAGTGCGAAGGTTCCCCGGTAATATTTTTGCAGGCATTTTTGGTTTTCATGAAAAGGCTTTTTACAAAGCCGCACCGGGAAGTGAAAAAGCGCCGGACATCAATTTCGACATTAAATAAATCAATAACCTATGTGGCGATTTTCGCGCAAAAAACCTTTCTTCTCCGAAGAAGAAAATGAAAAGATCATTGCTGCCATCAGGGAAGCTGAACGGCAGACCAGTGGTGAGATACGGATTTTTGTAGAAAGTCGCTGCAAATTTGTAGACGCGCTCGATCGCGCTGTGCAGCTTTTTAATAACCTGGAGATGGAAAAGACAGAGCTGCGAAATGCAGTACTGTTTTACCTTGCTGTAAAAGACAGGCAACTGGCAATTTATGCCGACAAGGGAATCCATGAAGCTGCAGGTGGTGATTATTGGAAAAAAGCGGTGAAAGAAATTCTATCTGTGTTTAGTAAAGAAAATATAACTGAAGGAATAATTTCTTCGGTTCATCTTATAGGCCAGGCGCTCAAAACCCACTTTCCTTACGACGAGGAAGTTGATAAAAATGAACTTCCCGATGAAATCGTTTTTGGTAAATAATCTTCGCGTAACAACTCATTCATGAAAAAAATACTTTTACTGCTTCTTGTATTTATCGGCTTAGCGAAGGCTTATGCCCAGAATATTGAGCCTAAGCCTAATCCGCCTGTGGCAGTAAATGATTTTGCCAACATGCTTGAGCCTTTTCAAAGGCAGGCGCTGGAACAAAAGCTGGATGCCTATAATGATTCTACTTCTTCGGCAATTGTGATCATTACCGTTCCAACACTTAATGGCTACGACATCGAGCAGGTGGCGTTAAAATATTTGAGAGATTGGGGGATTGGAACCAAAGAAAAAAACAATGGGGTTGTTATTCTCGTTTCGGCAAAGGAACACAAAGCACGCATCGAAACCGGTTATGGAATGGAAGGCGTTTTGCCCGATATTCTTGCCAAACAGATCATTGATGATAGAATGATCCCCAACTTTAAAAATGGTGATTATTACCGCGGACTCGATAATGCGGTTGATGCGATCATACAGGCAGCAGCCGGAGAATACAAAGCCGATCAAACGGATAAAGGAAGTAACGTGACCGCAGGAAAGATTATCCCACTCATTATTATTTTTTTGGTGATTGTATTCCTTTTTTCCGGTAAAGGTGGCGGCGGCGGAGGCTCTTATATGAGTCGCCGCGGTTCCAGGAGTTTCCTCGGAAATGCCTTACCATGGTTTATGCTGGGGAATATGCTCGGCGGCGGCGGAAGTGGAAGAGGCGGCGGATTCGGCGGTGGAGGTTTTGGTGGAGGTGGCTTTGGTGGTGGCGGTTTCGGAGGCTTCGGCGGCGGCAGTGGTGGCGGTGGCGGTGCAAGTGGTGGATGGTAGATTAATAATTGAAATTCTATACCTCTGATACGAGGCAGCCTTTCTCGCTTCGGTCTAAGAAATTCTTTTGCTTATGTTGGCTTCCCCGCCGACAACCAACTTTAACCTTGCTTGTTTAAAAAGAATTTGCAATTTCACCTCATAATCAAATTCTATGCTTTTTCACACCAAATGAACAACAACCCTGCAATTTTTGCTGTTGTTGGTGTCCCCGCCCACAACTATAAGCTTGACTGCTCAACAAAAATTAACAATTTTAATCGCTTCCCAAGCGTTTCGTTTAAATTGTTAAGAAATACTACTAGTGTCATACTTGCTTTTTCGAAAACGCACAAGAGTCGTTCGCATCAAATCGATTCTATGCTTTTCATACCAAATGAACAACAATCGCTGCAATAATAATTGCCAGGTTTAAAGCCAAAGTGGTAAAAAAAGTTTTTATGATCGTTCCTGTCGAATATCCGGAAAGGGAAGGAACAAATGTGAGGTACATGGTAAAAGTGGCCAGTAACCAGAAAACAAGATAGTTGCCTGTTTGTAATATTACAAATCCCACTAATGGTGTAATGATAGCAGCTTGTGAGATCATGCTTATCACGAGCCACTTAAAATGAAATTCTCCCTTTTTTTGTTTTTCAATATAGTTGTGAATTTTCAAAAATATTGATCTCCTTTGCGCTTCTTTTTGCGCCAAAACTTCTGCGGGAGATTGAGTGATCCATTTGTATTCTCCTATTGTCTTTGTTTTCATAAAAAATAATTTGACTATTCTAACAAACCAGGCCAGCGTCTTAATCTTGAGCCCGGTTTTTTTTTCAAAGCTATTGGCTTTGTTCACCAGCAGCAATGATTACCGTCAAGGAAAACAATGATATTCATTTTATCAAACTGCAGTTTAACGTTGGCTTGAGTGGCTCTTGAACTTTCCATTTTTTTAAAAAAATTCCCCTTTTTTCTTCGTTTACTCTTCACCGTTACAAAAGCACGTATAAAAAAACCGCCTCGTTGTTTAAACAAAGGCGGCTTTATTATTATTGAAACTGTTTAAAATTATGGGATCAATCCATCGATATAATCAGCCAGGTCATTATTGCCAAATTGCTTTTGCGCTTCACTAATTCTTGAAAAAGCATTCTTCAATCCCGGGTCAACATATTTTAAATACTGTGATGGAATTTGTTTCCTGAAGTTCATGATCTCATCTACTCCTTTTCTTACATTATCTTTATCCTTTACCGTTGCAAGGTATTTTGCAAAAGCAGCGGTGCCTCTAATTTTTTCTCCTGACAACGGAAGATTTTTAAAATGATCGAGAATAAAATTAAAATCTTCGGGAGCACCTTTCTTTTCGATAATTTCAGCAACCACATCACCTAATTTTCCCAACGCATCGGAACTGTATTTTTTAGCTAATGGATAAGCCTGGTCAGGTTGCAACGCAGCCAATCCTTCAAGCGAAGCGCCGGCAACAGAATAGGAAGAATCGTTTACGTATTTTTGGAACAAAGGAAGATATTTGGTGTCTTTTGTCTTCACAAGAATTTCCAGGGCAGCTGCCTGCACTTTCTTATCAGGATCTTTTTGCGCCATCTGCTCAACCTCGTCAAGTACTCCTGGAGCGGTGAAACTGTTTTGATTGTTCATGTATTGTAAAGTGAACAATCTAAGTCCTGCATATTTATCCTTCAATCCCAGGGACAATTCATTCATATTGTTTTTGCCAAAATAATCCAGTGCCTCGCGGCGGTCAAGGTATTTGGGTGCATACTTATATTGTTGTATGAATTCATCAGCAGATTTATTGTCTTTTTTAATGCACAGCAAAACCTTGTCTGCATCCACATTTACGAGTGAAGGTTTTTGAGCACTGGCAAAATAAAAGGTGTCTGATGGATTATCGAGCCACACTTTGTACCTTTTTTTGTTGGCTTCATGACTGTAAACATCAATGTCAATGGGCAATTTGAAAATCTTTCCGGTCTTTTGGGTTTGGTTTACGATCACCCTTTCTACACCATTCGTGTAATCATAGTTGATGTCAAGCGTTGGTTGCCCGCTCCCATAATACCATTGGTTCCAAAACCAGTTTAAATCCTGTCCTGTAACATCTTCAAATACCAATCTTAACTCCTGGGCTTCTGCCGGTTGAAACTTGTACTTTTCCAAATAATTATGAAGCGCTGTAAAGAAAGCAGAATCGCCCACATAATTTCTAAGCATATTTAGAATTCGTCCTCCCTTGTTGTAACTGACTGCATCAAAAACATCTTCGCGCGACTGGTAATAAAACCGTACCAGGTCCTTATCTTCACTGCCGCTCAGCAAATAGCCCTGCATGTCTTTGTAGTTCAATTCATCCGCTGCATCCTGTCCATACCTGAATTGACGCCACAAGTATTCGCTGTAGTTGGCAAAAGATTCATTCAAAGTAATGTTGCTCCAGCTTTCGGTCGTAACCAGGTCACCAAACCAGTGATGGAACAATTCGTGCGAAATATCATCTTCCCACGCATTGCCATCCACCAATTGACGGGCATTTTGGTAAGCGCCGTCCTGGTGCAAAGTAGCGGTCGTGTTTTCCATTGCGCCACTCACATATTCCCTGCCAACGATTTGGTCATACTTCTGCCATGGATAAGGATAGTTCAGGATCTTTGAGAAAAAGCCGATCATTGCCGGTGTTTCCCCAAAGATCTTCCTGGCAACAGGCGCATACTGCTTTTCTACATAATAATCCACTGCCATGTTCTTGTACTTATCTTTCACGATGGCATAATCACCTACACCCATAAAAAACAAATAAGGCGAATTGGGCAGGTCCATTACCCAGTCGTCGGTGCGCGTGCCATCGCTGTTTTTGGTTTGGTGAACCAACAAGCCATTGCTGAGGGTAACATCTTTTTGCGGAACGGTCATCAATATTTCTTCTGTTGTCTTTTGATCCGGTTTGTCAATTGTGGGAAACCACGCGCTGTTGGATTCGGTTTCTCCCTGTGTCCAGATTTCCTGGTGTTCATCCGTCTTACCTAATGGATTGATAAAATACAACCCCTTGGCGTCGGTGATTGCGGCGCTGCCGGAAAGTTTAAGGTCATTGGGCTTTGAGATGTAATTGATATAGATCGTGTATGGCTCGCCGCCTTTATAAGTTTTGTCGAGTGTAATGTTCAGCTGCATACTGTCGTAGCTGTATTTCAATGGCTTTTTTGAATTACCCTTAACCACCGCAATTTCATTGATGGTCATTCCCTTTGCATCGAGCGTGAGCGAATCGGTTGGGTAAAAGTGAGGTTTAAGTGTCACCCATTCCTGCCCGTACATCCATTGTTTGGCATAGTCAAATTTCACGGCTAGTTTCGTATGAACGAGGTCATTGATGCGGGGGTAAGAGGCCCTGTAAATGTGTTCCCATGCCGTATCGGTAGATGCATTTTCGTTGTTATCGTCCTGTGCTTTTACCATAAAAATGGAAAGCAAAAACAAAGAAGAGAGTAGTATTTTCTTCATATAAAATTTTTGTGAGAAGTCAAATTTAGGGGCTTATTGAATATAATTATAAAAAGTTCCTATTTTTTGGATAGAAGGCAAATTGGATTATTATATTAAATAGATTTGCTGCTATGTCGATTTTCAGCTACAGGAAGAGCATCTTATTATTCGTATTTCTGGTCTTAGGTTTCTTTGCCAAAGCCCAGCAAAATCATTTTGTTTACCTGCAAACGGACAATGGCAACCCGTTTTATGTGAAGTTCAACAACAAAATAGTAAGCTCCTCATCAGAAGGATACATCATCCTTCCGGAGGTTACTTCCGGTGTTTACCATCTAAAGGTTGGTTTTCCTAAAAAGGAATATCCTGAAGAAACCTTTTCCATTTCTGTAGGCGACGACAATGAAGGTTTTCTCGTAAAGCATTTTGACGATAAAGGGTTGCAGTTATTCAACCTCGAAACGCTCGCTCTCATCAGCGGCGAAAAAGACAGCAACGGTCAAACACTCGCAAGCACTTCGGCAGATAATAATCCGTTTACCCAAATGCTGGCTAATGTGGTAAAGGATTCAACCATTCTTCAGAATCATGAAGTGGTTGTGGAACATCCTCAAAAAACACTTGATTCTTCTGTTGCCCAAAATCCTGCCGACAGTCAAAAGGCTGCGGAACAAACGACGGCGATGACAGACAATAAAGAAAAACCTGCTGCAATCAATTCAAATCCTGATACCGCTTCAAATACCACTACAACCTCAACAACCGCGACGAAGGATACCGCAAATGAAGAAGTTGCCTCTTCGCCGATTTCAAAGGTAAAAAGTAAGAAGCAAGATGAGGGATTGCAAATGGTTTATACAGATAACAGCGGAGATAAGACCGATACGGTAAGTGTTTTTATGCCGGGACAGGAAAATACAAAGGCCACCAGTAAACCCACAAATAACGACAATTTTGATTTTTCAAATTCGTCAGCAGATACCACTCAATTGACCATTACTCCGACGATCATTAAGAGTGACAATGCGCCAACAAAACCGGCAGATCAGGAAACAGGTTTTGTGATGAGGAAAGATAAAATCGCTTCAGCTCCTGATTCGGCAGGGATGGCGAGGCCCGGGCAGGAGCAGGTTTTTTATATCGGACCCAAAGAAAAGGAAAAAAGATCTGCGGATTCCGGTACAAATTCATCCTCAGAAAAGAAAGGGCTTTTTAGTGGCCTGGCTCATTCAAAAACAAAAGATGATTCAGCCGTCAATAGTGAAGTGGCAACCAGTAAAGAAAAACCCACAGTAAATAAAATTGAAGTATTGCCAAATGAAGCCGCTCCCTCCGGTCAGAATTCCAATTGCAAATCATTTGCTGATAATGAAGATTTCTTAAGACTGCGCAAGAAGATGGCTTCTGAAGATAACAAGGAAGGCATGATCAAAGTGGCGAATAAATATTTCCGTTCAAGATGTTTCAGCACAGGGCAGATAAAAGATCTTTCTTATCTCTTCCTTACCGACGAGGGAAAATATATGTTCTTTGATGCTGCTTATGCGCATACTTCCGATTCGGAACTGTTTTCCACTCTCGAATCTCAGCTCAAAGATCCCTATTATAAAAAGCGTTTTGAAGCGTTGATCGGCAAATAATTCTAAAAAGATTCAATGCGGTATTTTATAGAGATAAGTTACAAAGGAACCGCTTACTCGGGCTTCCAGGAGCAGCATAATGCCAATACCATCCAGGCAGAAGTAGAAAAAGCATTAGAGATCTATTTCAAAAAAGAATTTCAACTCACCGGCTCCAGCCGTACAGACGCCGGCGTTCACGCTCTCCAAAATTATTTTCATTTTGATTCAGACCAAGCATTAACAGGAAAAAGAAGCGTTGATGAACCTCACACTTCCCAACTCTCCTCCCCTGGAGGAGAATTAGAGGAGGCCGTCTATCACCTCAATGCCATCCTTCCCCGGGATATCGTAATAAAAAGAATCTTCCCTGTCGGGGATGAAGCACATTGCCGCTTTGATGCCCTTTGGCGTGAATACAAATATTTTATTTACAGCCATAAAAACCCTTTCCTCCAAGACCGTGCTTTTTATTTTCCTTATAAAATTGACAAGGAAGCATTAGCCCAATGTGCGGCTTTAATAAAGAACCATTGCGATTTCACCTCTTTCTCCAAGCGAAATACGCAGGTAAAAACCTTCATCTGTGAAATACAAAAGAGCGAATGGAGCGATGAAGGCGAAATGCTCGTTTACACCGTCCGGTCAAACCGCTTTTTGCGCGGAATGGTAAAAGCGCTTGTTGGCACCATGTTGCGCGCCGCTACCGGCAAAATTTCCGTCGCTGAATTTGAAGAAATCATCAATTCCCGTGATTGTACCAAAGCTGAATTTTCTGTATCCCCGCACGGATTATTTTTAGTGGAGGTAAAATTTGATAAGGTGTAATTTATTCTGTCGAAGGTTGCAGACCTTAGCTTACCGGTTACTAACCTTACTCATCCATTCGGTAATTCAATAACCCGACAATTATAAATCAAAGGTGCGGCATGAAAACGCGCTTGCCAGTATCCAGGTACTCACGCACTACCTATAATATTATTGACATAATGGGTTGGCGTTACTCCAAATTGTTTATTAAAATCACGGGAAAAGTTGCCCGGTTGGTCGTAGCCCACCATCATCGCTACTTCATTGATCTTATATTTACCCTTTGCTAATAATTCTGCAGCCTTTTTTAAACGGGAAATACAGATCAGTTCATTAGGAGTGAGGTTGATCAGTCCTTTGATCTTCCTATAAAAACTGCTTCGACTCATGTTCATCATCCTGGATAGCATGTCCACGTCCAGGTCTTTATCAATGATATTTTCATCAATCACTTTTTGCAACTCCTCTAAAAAGGTAGTATCGGCTTTCGTAGAGGCAACACCTCGAATATGGGCCAGGGGGGAGTGGGCATAATATTCTTTTATATGATTTCTGTTACTGAGCAAACTGGTGATTTGCGCAAACAGGTGTTCCATCACAAAAGGCTTTTCAATGTAAGCGTCCGCACCATTTTCAAGGCCTTCAATTTTGGAAGTGATTGTATTTTTTGCAGTAAGAAGAATGATCGGGATATGACTGTATTCAATGTTTGTCTTGATGCACCTGCTTAATTCAATACCATCCATTACAGGCATCATAATATCACTAATTACAAGATCAATATGTCGCTGGGATAAAATATCCAAAGCCTCGCGCCCATCAGTTGCTGAATAAACATTGTATTGGCTATGCAATTCCTTTTGAAGAAACCGAGTGATCTCCTTGTTGTCTTCAACTATTAAAATGGAAGTTTCATGTATGGTGGCCTGGCTTGAACCTTCATCATCTTCTTCGCCCGCATAATTACTTTCAATCGTTTCATATTCGTTCAGGTCAATTTCCATCTCCTGGTGAAAAGGAATAGAAAGCAAAAACAGATTGAAATTATCAACCGGTTGTTTCAGTTCCAGTTTACCCTTGTGCAACTCAGCCAGTGAACGTGAAAGAGGAAGCCCTATACCGGTTCCGGCCATCTTTTCTGTTTCCTTCAACCTGAAAAAAGGTTCAAAAATTTTATCTTTTAGATCATAATGAATAATAAAACCGTCGTTTCGGAATTCGATATGGAATAAACTGTCATCACTGTTAAACGGTAATAATTTCACTGAGATGAAATGGTCTGCATACTTGATCGCATTGCTTAAAAGATTACCAATGATCTTTCGCAATGCTTCCGCATCTACATAAGCTAATAAGGCGATCCTGGGCATTTCCAGCCTGAACGACAACCTTTTTTCTTCAGCAATAGGTTTGTAGGTCACAAACAATTGCCGCAGCAAATCATTTACATCTGTTCTTACAAAATTCAGTGTGTAGTTATTCGCTTCGGCTTTGCGGAAATCGAGTAACTGGTTGGTAAGATGAATCAGCCTGTTTGTATTTTTTTCTATCATGATGAGGTGTTCGTGCAATTTAGCGTCTTTTGAAAATGATTTTAATAGTTTCTCCACAGGTAGCTTTATCAGGGTGAGAGGGGTTCTGATCTCATGGGTAATGTTTGTAAAAAATTCAATTTTAGAATTATACACTTCACGTTCCTTTTCGATTTCAAGGGTTTTTATAAGCCGTTGATTTTTTTCTGCCATCGCAAGATGATAATACCTGAAGATGATAAAGGCAATGGCAAGCACCGTGAATGCATAAAGGATATATGCCCACCAGCTGCCCCACCATGGTGGAAGAACCACAATAGATAATTCTGTCATCCGGTTGTTCCATAATTTGTCACCGTTACTTCCTTTGATCATGAAGGTATATTGGCCGGGTTGTAATTGGGTGTAATATATTTTCCTGTTTGTTTCAATAGTCGTCCATTCCTTATCAACACCTTTCATTTTGTACCTGTACGCATTCAGGGCGGGCATTGTATAGCTTAGTGCCGCTGCTTCTATAGTGATGTTGGAACTATTGTAAGGCAACACGATCTTTTTGGCATATTGAATAGTTTCCTTCAGTGGCGAAGCGGAGTCATACAAATCAGGATCATGATTATTAATCTGTATCCCTGTTAAATAAACAGGTGGTACAATTTTATTTTCAACAAGGGAGGAAGGATCAAAGCTGATCATCCCCTTAACAGTACCAAAATACAACCGGCCGTCTTTATTTTTGAATCCTGAATTATAATTAAACTGGTCGCTCAAAAGGCCGTTTTCACCATCATATGTTTTCGCCCGCCAACTAACCGGATTCAATAATACCAAACCTTTGGAAGTAGAGATCCATAAAAGGCCTTTGTCATCCTCGAGGACTTTAAAAACCTGGTTTTCCCTGAGCTGCGGTACACTATTGCAGCGGATGATCTTTTTGGAAACTGCATCCAGGTAACACAATCCGCTTTCGGTGCAAAACCAGATGTTGTGCCTGTTGTCCTCAAATAAATTGTTTACGTAATTATTGGTTAAAGAATTTGAATCTGATGGATCATATTGAAAATTGCCCTTTTTCCCTGTTCGCTCATTATAATAATATACTCCGTTTCCATAGCTGCATACCCAAAGTGTTCCTTCTTCATCTTCGTGGATTGCCTGTGCCTGGCGCTGAAAAAAGGGAAGGGGAATAAAATTATCATGAACCCGGTCGTACTTAAAAAGCCCGTTCCATGTACCTACTAATATTTCGCCTTCACGTGTTTTGTAGAGGGTGACAATAAAATTGCTGTTGAGTGAATTGGCTTTGTTGCTCTTTTCATAATGACGAATTACCTTCTCCGTATGTAGGTCCATCACGTCGAGGCCATGTTCATAAGTGCCAATCCAAAGTTCATTTCCATCTGCCAGCAAACCATGTATGTTTTGATAAGAAATAGAACCTTTTTCTTTGCCGGGCATAAAATTTTTAAATAAACCTGTTTTTGGATTCAACTTGTTCAATCCTGCATCTTCAGTGCCTATCCACAGGTTGTTATTGTCATCACTGCATATCTCGTGAACCAGGTTGCCACTCAAACTGTTCGTTTCGGGTAGTGGAAAATATTTTTGAAACTGGCTAAGTTGACGTGAATAATAATTTACCCCTCCAAAAAATGTTCCTATCCATGTGTTACCTTCTTTATCCTTACAAAAATCCGTGATCACATTGTCATCGATAGAATAAGGATCTGCATATTGTTTTTTGATATGAAGGCTTTTATTTTCTGCCAGGTCCAAAATATAAATGCCATTCTCTGTTCCCAACCAAAAAGTTTCGGGCGATTGTTCTATGATCTTATGAACCTGGATAGCCTTCCCCTTTAATTTTTTAAACACATTTACCAGTGACCTGGCTCTTGTGTTTAATAAAAATACATTCCTTAATGTCGCAACCAATGTGGTGGAATCCGTCACAGGATAGATCGTTTGGATGAATGCGGGTTCGCCGGTTTTATTTAATTGGTCTATATCAAATTGGGTAAATGTTTTTTTGGCTGGGTTGTATTTCTTTATGATTTTGTTCGAAGATGCAAACCAGACATTTCCCTTTCTGTCAACAGTTAGTGCTGCAGAAGGCATACTATTACGGATAGTAACAGCATTCGTGATTTCATTAAGTTGATACAAAACCTGGTTATCTATTATCCATAAATTATTGCTTTTATCCTCGCCAATACTTCTTACTTCTCCCAGGGGTATTTTATTGAATAAGGAAAAGCTTTCATGGCGGGCATCGTATTGGTATAAACCTTTGTAAGTGCCCACCCATAGTTGCCGGTGCTTATCGACAAACAGGCTCAAAATCGAATTGCTGCCAATACTGTGCTGATCACCAGTTTTGTTTCGAAAAGTTTTAAAACCTGTTCCATCAAAGCGGTTGAGTCCGTTCCGTGTTCCAAACCACATGAACCCGTCCGCATCCTGTGTGATACACGTGATGGTATTACTTGACATTCCGTCATTTACCTGGTAATTCCGGAAATAATAAGGCTGCGCTAAACCCAATGTTCGAATGCAACACGTAATGAAAAGGATGGAAGCGATTTTTATCAAGCTATGGATTTACAATGTCAGTATTCAAAAATAATGCATCCCCGCCGGCTAAAAAGATGCCTGTAAAAATTGGGACGATTTGAAAACAAATTGAAACGCTGTGATAGCCGGGTAACGAAATTAAAGCTTTCTTTTGTGGAAATGATTGGGTCGTCAATTGCTTGAACTTACCTCACTCATCTTTTTTAAAAATTCTTAAAGATCACAATATGTGCTTCGTAAAGTATTGCCTGTCCAAATACAGTATTTGGTATTTATTCCTGTTGGTTCCTTCATTTCTTTTTGCCCAGGGCAGGAAGATCTCGGGCACCGTTACTGATTCGATGGGACGTGGGATTCCTGCGGTAACGATAGCAGAAGAAGGTACCAACAATTCAACAATTGCAACCAGTGACGGGAATTTTAGTCTTGTCGTTTCAGGCAATAACCCAGGCTTGCTCTTCTCATCTGTGGGTTACGTGACAAAAGAAGTGAAGCTGACCGGCGATCAATCGTCAGTTAATGTTGTATTGCAAACCTCTGTTGCCAGTCTTGGTGAGGTAGTTTTGGTTGGGTATGGCAGTGTAAAGAAAAAAGACCTGACGGGTGCAATAAGCAATGTTGATGTAAAAAACCTGGCTACCCAACCTGTAGCGAATGCAGGCGAAGGGATTGAAGGAAAGGCAGCAGGGGTGCAGGTGATCTCATCGGGGGCACCAGGAAGCAATGTCACCTTTCGCATCCGAGGAACCGGCACCATTAATAATGCTGATCCCCTTGTTGTGGTAGATGGTGTCCCGACTGATGCCCCACTCAACAACATCGATCCAAATGATATAGCATCTATCGATGTATTGAAAGATGCTTCGGCGGCTGCAATCTATGGTTCGCGGGGCGCAAATGGTGTTATATTGATCACAACAAAGAAAGGCACTAATGGTAAAGGCCATTTATCATTGGATTTTTATACCGCCTGGCAAAAGGCTGCCAATGTAGTCAAAGTATTAAACGCGCAACAATTTGCCGGTCTCAATAATGAAATTTTATCCAACGGAAACCAAACAGTAAACCCCGGTTATGCCAACCCTGATACTTTGGGTGCGGGAACAAACTGGTTAGGGGCCTTATTTCGCACCGCTCCGATGCAGCATTATTCTCTTGCCTTTTCGGGTGGGTCAGACAAATACAATTATTACCTCTCAGGCAGTGTGCTTGATCAGAAAGGAATTGTAATTACTACAGGCTACAGGAGATATACCGTGCAATTCAACAGCCAGGCAAAACCATTGAACTGGTTAAGGATTGGTAACAATCTTTCACTTAGCTCGGACGATAAGCCCTCGGGATCATATGACATAAGAAGCGCAATGGCGGCAAATCCCGTTCAGCCAATCTTCGCCGCTGATGGAAGCTATTCGAAAATAACCGGCAATCCTCTTTGGTATGGCGACATTACCAACCAGGTGGGAACCGCAAATATCAATACGAATGATACCAAAGGATACAATATCCTTGGAAATATTTACGCGGAGATTTCCATTCTTCCTTCCCTGACCTTTAAATCTACTGCAGGTATACAGGCCTTGTTTTTTGACAGCAAGAGTTGGGCGCCGGTTTATGATTTCGAACCCAATCCACAAACACAGGCCTATCTCTCCCAACAATTCAATAAAAGCATGACGTACCTGTGGGACAACTATTTCACTTTCGACAGGCATTTCGGCCCGGATCATCACCTGACGGTTCTCGCGGGCACCAGTGCTCAAAATAACCGGTTCGATTATATTAACGGTAACAAAAGAGATTTTCCAAGTGACGTAACCCAACAATTAAATGCAGGAACCGGCGAAGCAAATGTAGGAGGTGACGCATCCGAATGGGCCTTGTTTTCTTTGATGGGCAGGATCAACTATGCTTTTAAAGACAAATACCTCGTTACTGCAACGATAAGGAGAGATGGATCCTCACGTTTCGGTTCCGATAACAAATACGGAACTTTTCCATCAGCTTCAGTAGCCTGGAGAATTTCAAAAGAGAAATTTTTTAAAGTTCCATTTGTTAATGATTTAAAGATACGCGCAGGTTATGGTGTTACGGGCAACCAGAATATTGGCAACTACTCCTTTGCCTCTAACCTAAGTATCGCACAATACAATTTCAACAATCTTCCTGTAACAATTGTTTATCCTTTGGTTTTACCTAATCCGGATGTGCAGTGGGAACAGGTTCAACAAAGCAATGTCGGTGTTGACGCTACTGTTCTTAACGACCGCGTGAACCTTACTGTTGATGCTTACCTGAGAAAAACTTCTGAAATGCTGGTACCTGCTGTAGTACCTGTCACAACGGGGTATTCCAGCACCAATGTGCCGTCTGTTAACGCAGGAACTCTTGAGAACAAGGGTATTGAAATCGGGATTTCATCAAAAAATATCACAGGAGTATTTTCATGGAATACAGACGCCAATATTTCTTTTAACCAGAACAAGATTACCAGCCTGAATGGCAACACACCATTGTTTGTCGATAGTTATGGGTTGAATGCCAATTTCGGTATTGACCAGGCAGGGCACCCTGCCAACGAATTCTACGGCTTCGTAACAGACGGCATATTCCAAACACAGAAAGAGGTTGACGATCATGCAGTGCAGCAGGCGGGAACAACAAGTTACAACAGCACTTCACCGGGTGATATTCGTTTCAAAGATCTGAACAGCGACGGGGTGATCAACGCTGATGACAGGACTTATATCGGTGACCCAAACCCGCAATTCATTTACGCAATGAACAATACTTTCTCTTATAAAGGTTTCGATTTGAGTGTTTTTCTGCAGGGTGTTTACGGGAACAAGATATTCAATGCAAACAATATTTACCAGGAAGGCATGTCGATCGCACAAAACCAGACTCTTCGAACCCTGAACAGGTGGGAAGGTGAAGGCACCAGCAATTACATGCCGCGCGCGATCTATGGTGACCCCAATCAAAATGCCAGGGTATCCAACAGGTTCATCGAGGACGGGTCATACCTACGTATAAAAAATGTTACGTTCAGTTATACACTTCCGCACCAGCTGGCACAATCCGCTCATTTTTCATCCATTAAAATATACACAGCTTGTCAGAACCTGGCCACCTTCACCAAATACTCCGGCTTCGATCCGGAAGTAGGGGCAAACGGTGTGGACTACAGCGTGTATCCTGTTACAAGAACATTTAGTATTGGTATCAACTTAAACTTATAAGGAAATATGAAACCGACCAGATATATCCAGCTTTCTTTACTTGTTGTCTTTATTCTTTCCATTACCAGTTGCAGGAAATATTTAGACAAAGTACCGCTCGACTCAATCAATACTTCCAACTTCTTTAAAACGCCTGATGACGCCATTAACGCGATCAATGCAGCCTATCAGCCCATGCAGCGCCCGAAACTTTACAACCTGCGAATGTGGACTTCCGATATCATGGCAGGTAACAGTGTTGTAGGCGCCGGAGGCGGTACTGACGGTATTGAAACCGTCGAAGAAGCGAATTTTACAACTGATCCGGGCAATCCTGGTGTACTTGATCTTTGGAGAGGCCCATGGCCGGGTATCTTATCCTGCAACCTGGTGCTTCAAAATGTGCCGGGAATTAAAATGGACGAGGCTTTGCGCAACCGCATATTGGGCGAAGCAAAATTCCTTAGAGCCAATTATTATTTTATCCTTGTGAGGTACTTTGGAGATGTACCCCTCATAACTACTCCACAATCGCCGAAGGACACTAATTATTATCCTTCAAGGGTTGATAAAAAACTTGTTTATAATTTGATCATACAGGATTTGAAAGATGCAATTGATCTGTTGCCACGACGGGAGACTTACACAGGCAGCGACGTAGGTCGCGCATCAAAGGGAAGCGCTGTGGGCTTACTGGCAAAAGTTTATCTGACACTCGGGCAGTATGCTGATGTGATTCCTTTATGCCAACAGGTGACACAACTAGGCTACACTTTGGATGCCAACTATTCGGACAACTTTGATCCTGCACATAAAAACGGCCCGGAGTCTTTATTTGAAGTGCAATACAGTGGACAAACAAATTATGGCTTTTTTGATGATTTGAACCAGGCTTCATGGACAAGCACTTTTATGGGCCCGCGCAATACAACTTTTGTAGGTGGTGCTTATGGTTGGAACCAGCCGACACAGGAATTTGTTGACAGCTATGAGCCGGGCGATAAAAGGAAAGACCAGACAATATTGTACCAGGGCGGCCCGGATTTTTACGGCAATGTATATTCATCTACCTATTCAACTACTGGTTATAATGTGAGAAAGTTTTTGGTGCCAACATCCAAATCTCCCCAATACAATACAAGCAATGAAGATTTCCCGGTCTTAAGGTATGCTGATGTATTGTTGATGGAAGCAGAAGCATTAAACGCTACCGGCAAAACTGCTGAAGCACAGTTGCCTTCTACTGACCCTAATGCAACATTGAATAAAGTGCGTGCACGGGCAGGGCTACCCGATGTCACCGGGCTCAGCCAGGCAGATCTTAAAGAAAAGATCCTGCATGAAAGGCGGATGGAACTTGCATTTGAAGGCGACAGGTGGTTCGACCTGGTAAGGGTTGACAACGGTCAGTATGGCCTGAATTTCCTGCACTCCATCGGTAAAACAAATGCCACTGCAAAAAACCTGTTGTTGCCCATCCCGCAGGTGGAAATAGATGCTAATCCAAACCTGAAACAAAACCCCGGCTATTAAATTTTAAAACTATTCCAATGCGAATATTATCTCATAAAGGCGTAAATTTTACAAGTCAAAAAACAAGGCTCTTTTTTACAGGTTGTTTCCTGGCAGGCCTCACTTATCTTTTCGGTTGTAAAAAGACAGAAGACTTTACACCAATGCCAAATGGTGCACCCCTTGCATTGTCAGCTTCAGATTCTTCATTACAATTAAATGAAGCCAATAAAGACCAGGCTGCACTTTCCTTGAACTGGACAACAGGCAATAACAATAAAACAAGCGCATCCATTACCTATTTTTTGCAATTGGATAAAAAAGGGAACAATTTTTCTAAAGCGGTTACCAGCAATTTGGGTAAGGCGGTTTATTCGGTTAATTATACCAATGGCACCCTGAATGCTTTACTTTCTTCAAAATGGTCCGCAGCACCTGATACGATGTTTGCGCTGGAAGCAAGAGTTTACACCGTCATTGGAGAAAACACAATTCCGGGAGATACATCTTCGCCAATAACAATTAATGTTACTCCTTATAAGCCGGTATCCAAATCCCTTTATATTATTGGAAGTGCAACAGCAACAGGGTGGGATGCCAATGCAGCCGACTCGTTGACACCTGATCCTGCTATTCCCGGGGAGTTTCATTATTCCGGAACACTAATGCCGGGTGAATTCAAATTCATTACAACAAGAGGATCATTTCTTCCTTCTTACAACATGGGAAGCGATTCCGCACATTTGTTTTTCCGTACTGAAGATGCGCAGGCAGATGACAAATTTGACATAACATTACCGCAGGTCTACACGATAGACGTAAACCTCATCTCCCTGACCATTAATATTTCAAAAGCGCAGGCACCGTTATATTCGAAGCTTTGGATCGTAGGCGATGCCACACCCAATGGCTGGAACATTGACAATCCCAATCAAATGAAGGTGGATCCTTTCAATCCTTATATATTTCATTACAATGAAACCCTGAATGCGGGAGAATTCAAAATGCCTACCGCAACAGGTAATTGGGGCGGAGATTTTTATCGTCCCCTCACCAACGATCCGCCCATAACAGACACAACAGCAGCGCTGGTTTTTGGCAATACTAATCCGCCTGACAATAAATGGAAAATAACCAATGCAGGCGCGTATAAAATATCTTTGAACATTCAGGCCAATTCAATTCATATCCAACCGTTCACCCCGTATAGTGCTTTGTGGTTGCTCGGAGATGCTGCCCCTAACGGCTGGAATGATGATGATCCGACACCGATGACCGCTACAGCAGATCCCAACGTATTCGTGTATGAGGGTAACCTTGCGGCGGGAGAATTTAAGATTCCTGTGGCAATCAAGAACGGATTTGCAGGTCCCTATTTCAGGCCCGACATGAACCATCCTGCCATAAGTGATACAAATGCTTTGTTTGTTGCAACAGGAGCCAACCAGGCCGACAAAGACGATTACAAATGGCAGATAACAGATCCCGGCAAATATAAAGTGACCGTTAATCAGCTTTACGAAACCATATCGATTGTTAAGGAGTAATGACGAATAAAATGATGATGGACTTCATGCTTATTATTTCATGGTTCTTATTAAGTATGGGATGCAAGAAAAACAGCACTGTTCCCGGGAGGCCGGATGTTCACCCGGTAACAGATACTTTGGTAAACATTGTTACTGATAAAGCGGTGTATAATCCCGGCGATGTGATTCACTTTACCATTGATAAAGAATTACCTTCTTCTGCAAGAATAAGATTCCGGAAATTGGATAAAGTGATCAGCGAAACAAATGTTACGGGATCCACTTTTACCCTGACTGCACCACTTGGCGACTTTACAGGTTATATGGTTGATGTTTATAACAAAGAGAATGGCGTTGAGAAGGTTTATGGTGCAACAGCAGTAGATGTCTCAAGCGATTGGACAAAGTTCCCAAGGTATGGTTTCTTATCTTCTTACGGCGCGCTTAGCCATTCGTATATGGATTCTGTTATCAATAATTTAAGCCGGCTTCACATTAACGGCCTGCAATTTTATGATTGGGATTATGAGCACCACCAGCCTCTTGCCGGCACGGTGGCCGATCCTGCCGCAAGTTGGCTTGATATTGCAAGCCGGACAAATTATAAATCAACGGTTGATTATTACATTTCTGCAGCCCATGGCCACAACATGAAAGCCATGAGCTATAATTTATGTTATGGCGCTTTGAACGATGCTGCGGAGGATGGAGTTCCGGATCAATGGTATATGTACAAAGACCAGCATCATTCTCAAAAGGTATTTTTGAATTTAAGCAGTCCTTTTAAGAGCAATATCTATTTAACCAACCCCGGCAATACTTCCTGGCAGCAATACCTTGCGGCTAAAACGCAGGATATGTATGATGTGTACGCTTTCGATGGTTATCATGTTGACCAGGTAGGTGACCTCGGTATACACTATGATTATGATGGAAACAGGATTGATGTGCCGGCTGGTTTTGCATCTTTTCTTGGTGCGATGAAAGCAGCCGCTCCTTCAAAACGACTGGTGATGAACGCCGTTAATCAATTCGGGCAGGAGGGAAATATTGCAACTTCCCCTGTTGATTTTACCTACACTGAAGTATGGAGCCCCAATGAGAGCTATAAAGACCTTGCAACGATCATTCAAAATAACATTGCCTGGAGCGATTATAAGAAACCAACGGTTATTACCGCATATATGGATTACAACCTTGCCAACACTAAAGGTTATTTTAACACCCCGGGTGTGTTGCTAACCGATGCAGTCATCTTTGCCTATGGGGCAGCTCATCTTGAAATGGGTGAGCACATGTTGTGCAAGGAATATTTTCCGAATGACAATTTGAAGATGAAGCCGGATCTGCAACAGGCCCTTATTCATTATTATGACTTTTTAACCGGCTATGAAAACCTGTTACGGGATGGTGGAGCATTCAATCAGCCCGATATTGTTTCCGCTGATGGCAAAACAACCATCAATAATTTCCCCCCGCAAACGGGAAGCATTTCTGTTACGGGCAAAGACCTGGGAAGCGCCCAGGTGATCCATCTCATCAACTTTGCAAATGCCACGTCTTTTGACTGGCGTGATACAAACGGAACACAAGCCGAACCAAAAACACTTCAAAATATTTCGTATATACTCACATCCGGCAAACAAGTTAAGAATCTATGGATGGCATCACCGGACATAAACGGAGGTGTGGCGCAGCAGCTGCCTTTTACCTCCTCCGGCAATACCATTTCGTTCACATTGCCTTCGCTGAAGTATTGGGACATGATCGTAGCTGAGTATTAAAGATAATTCGCACAGCAGGCAGACCAGAATTTGCCTTGTTGTGTTTTGGAGCAGCCCGTTTTAAAACCATATATCCACTGTATTCATTCAAACTGAAATTTGAACAAGCTTTTCTATGGACAGACATTTAAAAAATGCAATATTTCTTTGTTTACTGGTTTTGATGGCTCCTGCCTGTTGCAATGCACAAACGCCAAATCCAATATTTCAAAATAAGGAGTTCGCCCTGTTTGCTGATAGTGTAGTACAGGTAAAGTATACGGCCAAAGTTCTTTCGCCAACACTGTTTACCTCTGATTATAAAAGTCCGGCAAACCTGTTTAAGAGTAACAAAATTGATTTCAAGTTCAGCATCAATGGCAAGGACAACGAGATGCCGTCAGGCACCGATAACCACTTTATTTGTAATGCACAAAACGGAGCGTGTGCCACACCCGTTATCAAATGGGGCAAACAGTTGAAAGCAGAGCCTGCTGCAAAAGACAATACGTATCTGCCACCTGGAACAAGGCTAACAATACGTGTAGACATGAGTGCGGTTTTTGATGCATTCAACCGGCAGGGATTTTACACTGCCTTCAATGGAAACAAAATTTATAAGGAAGATTTTAAAGGAGTGTATGTTGCCGGCGGCACAGCGCCCCTGACATGGGACTTCGATAACCTGGTGAATCATCCCGATCTGAAATTAAAAGATGAAGGAAATCACATTTTTTCAACTACACTGGAGTTAAACCAAACTTCCGACGAAAAAAAGACCGATTCAAAATGGAGTCTGTCAAAAAACATTGCAGGCTTCCCCCAATACCATTCTCCTTACCCGGTTTCGGATGCACTCTACAACATGTCGCTGGAAGAAATGGTGAAAGCGGTTGAACCCGACAGCACTTTTCGCACTGGCACAGAATGGGCTGGTGTGTGGACGAGAGACATCAGTTACAGCATTATCCTTTCCATGGCTTATATGGAACCCCGGGTAGCGATGAAAAGTTTGTTGCGGAAAGTGAGTAAGAAAAACACGATCATTCAGGACACGGGAACCGGTGGTGCGTGGCCATGCTCTACCGACAGGATGATATGGGCCGTTGCAGCTTATGAAGTGTATAAGGCAACCGGCAATAAAGAATGGTTGCAGAAAGCCTATACCATCATTAAAAACTCTATAGATGATGACTTACATGTGGCCTATGATTCAAAAACGGGGCTTGTGAGAGGAGAGTCATCTTTTCTTGACTGGCGCGAAGAAACGTATCCCGACTGGATGCAACCCGCTGATATTTTTGAAAGTGAATGCCTCGGAACAAACGCCGTGCACTATGAAGTAAATATTGTCTTGTCCAAAATGGCAAGGTTGATGGATGACAGTGTGGTGGCGGCAAAACATGCAGCCCTGGCAAACAAAATAAAAACCGGTATCAACAAATATTTATGGATGCCTGGCAAAGGATATTACGCCCAATATCTTTATGGAAGAAATTACAAGATCGTTTCGCCTCGCAGCGAAACATTGGGAGAAGCGCTTTGCGTATTGTGGAATATTGCTGACGAACAACAACAAAAGTCAATCGTTTCTAAAATGCCGTTCACTGATTTTGGAACCACTTGCATTTATCCCCAGATTCCCGACATTCCGCCTTATCATAACAACGCGATATGGCCTTTCGTACAAACGTACTTTGTATGGGCTGCTGCAAAAGCGGGTAATGAAAAAGCTGTGATGCAGGGTATTGCAGATATTTACCGGCCCGCAGCTTTGTTTGCTACCAACAAAGAAAATATGGTTGCCCAAAACGGCGACTTTGCCGGAACCCAGATCAATAGCAGCAATATGTTGTGGAGCCTGAGTGGCAACATAAGTTTGGTTCATAAAGTCCTGTTTGGATTAAGCTTTGAAGCGGACGGTCTTCATTTCAGGCCTTTAGTACCCGGAGCCTTGAAAGGCAAAAGGATGTTGTCTAATTTCAAATACCATGACGCTGTGTTAAACATCACTATGACAGGCTTTGGCAACAGGATCAAATCATTTATCATCGATGGAAAACCTTGTTCACTCCATTTACTGCCCTTCAATATTTCCGGTGCCCATGATGTGCAAATCACTTTGGCAAACAACACCATTAACAGTAACATCAATTCAGAACCGGTAATATTTTCTCCCGCCGCTCCCGAAGTAAAATTAAATAACAACAAATTGAGTTGGCAAGCAGTAAAAGGAGCAGTGAATTATTCCATCTTAAAGAATGGGAAAGCAATTGCAACACAAAGTAATACTACTTTTCTTATTGATAAAGATGTTGCCGAATACCAGGTAGTCGCTATTGATAAGAACGGCGTGCCCTCTTTTGCCAGTGAGCCTGTATTATTCGCTACCTCCAAAAATATTTGGGTTTACCAGGCAGAAAGATTTGCTGCAAAGTCTGATTCATCTTTTCAGGGTTTTACCGGGAAAGGATTTGTTGAAATAAGTACGGTAGTAAACCGCAAATTATCTTTTATAATAAACGTGGAAAAGGAAGGTTTATACAGCCTTGATTTTAGGTATGCCAATGGAAACGGACCGGTGAACACCGAAAATAAATGCGCCATCCGGACCTTATACATCGATAATAAGGAAACCGGCGCCGTTGTATTTCCGCAACGGGGTAAAAATGAGTGGAGCAACTGGGGATTCAGCAATAATGTAAAACTGCACCTGGCAAAAGGGAAACACCTTGTAAACGTCGACTTCAGGGATTTTGATGATAATATGAACCTTGAGATCAACCAGGCAATGATCGATTATCTTCGGCTGGTAAAGCTGGATGATTAAGGATGACAACTTTCATCCCGTCGAACAAGAAGTTCCAGTTGAAGATGCTTGTCCGGAGCGTTTTTCTTCAATATTATTTTTCTCTTTTATCACAGCTCAGCCTCATCTTGTTTTATTGAAAACGATCCAGCATTTCACTTAATGATTCTCCAGCCATTTTAAAAAATCGGCTGACTTAGCCTTGCTAACAATTATGGTTTCCGGGATGAATGGGTCAGACTTTATTAAGAGTTTCCTTTCAAAATAATTTTCAACTTCTTTGATGGCATGGCAGGCAATTAAATACTGCCGGTTGGCCCGGTAAAATAATTTAGGATCAACCGTCAATTCAATTTGATCAAGCGACCAGGCTAGGCGGTACCTTTCGTTGCTTTTAGTGCACAACTCAACACCATCATCCGTGATCTTAAAAAACAGGATATCATTACTATTAACCGGTATCATTTTATCGCGAAAGGAAACCAGGAAAGTCGATTTATAGGATCTGTAATTTTTGGTGATCTCTTCTATCAAACCTTGTAACATTGAACTGTTATTATTCGTCTGCGGATTTTTAAAGAGAGTGAATTTATCGAGGCTTTTTTTTAATGATTCCTGTTTGATGGGTTTTAAAAGATAGTCAACCCCATTGTTTTGAAAAGCCCTCAATGCATACTCATCATAAGCAGTACAAAAAATTACCGGGCAGCTAAGTTTTACCTGTTGCAAAATTTCAAAAGCCAGCCCGTCGCCCAATTGTATATCTGAAAAAATAAGATCAGGTTGCGCGTTTTGGCTAAACCATTCAAGGCCTGCCTCTACACTGTCTAATGTGGCAACGATGTTATAATCCGGGTGCAACTGTTGTATGGAATTTTGCAAATCCCATCCGGTTTGTACTTCATCCTCGATGATAACGATCTTCATTGCGTTACATTATAGGTAATGAAACTATAAATTCCTCCTCCGTTCTTTTGATCATAATATCCTTTCCCTTTAATAAAAGGTAACGGTTGCTGATGTTGTTTAATCCAAGATGAGAAGAAGACGGTGCTTCTTTTTTGTTGCGTAAATTATTTTTTACAGTTAAATAATTATGCTCAACGAATATAGAAATGCATAAGGGTTTCTGCAGCGAAAAGGCATTGTGTTTTACGGCATTTTCAATTAATAATTGTAGCGTGTTCGCCGGCATCGGATAATTTAATAGTTCATCAGGCAAAGATATTTGCGTAGTAATGGCGTCGCCAAATCTTATTTCTAAAAGGTATAAATAAGATTTGAGAAAATCAATTTCATCGCGCAGCGTAACATTTTTTTTGTCCTGGTGAAGCAACATATACCTGTAGACAGATGAGAGTTCAGTTATATAATCAACGGCCTGCGAGGGATTTCTTACCGTTAATGATTTCAAGGTATTCAGTGAATTAAACAGGAAGTGCGGGTTTACCTGCTGTTTTAAACTCTCATGCAAAGCATTTAAATTTTCTCTTTTCAATACTTCGTTTTCAAGTTCTATTTTTCTTTTTTCAGCATTGATGTCAAATAAATATTTTATTAAAATAATGAGTGAGTTGAAAAGGATGATCTTTATACATAAATAAAACCAGCTGCTGAAAGACGCGCCCCAATTGCCTCTCAGCGGAGAAAGGACAATTCCTGATCTTTGTAACAACAGTCCCAGGGAAATGTAAATAACAATGGCCACAATGAAGGACGCGGCAAAGCAGGTATAAAAATAAAGTGACCTTTTTCCTGTTGCGGTGGTTTTGGAATTTTTAAAATCAATTAAAACTGCGTTTACTATCCAAAAGGAAAAGGTTACTATAAAAGAAAAAATAAAATGGCTCCAAATGTTGGAAGGATTGCTGTCCAGCGCCAGGAAAATGGTAGGAAAAGCGATGGAAAGCAAAATGCCTTTTTTCAGATCATATTTGTCAATAAATCGTTTCATGCGAAATTAATATTACAACAAAAAGTAGCTGTTTGATCTTTCCTGTTTTTGAAACGGGCAAATTTCATCCTTAAGCAGGCGATATCCCTTGCGTAATTCGAAGTAAAGACATTTTTTGTTTAGATGTTTGTTGTGATGGCCGGTTCAATAATTAAAGAAGCTTGCCATCCAACGGCAATGAAATATATTATTAAGACCAGCCGCGTATTCTATGGCATTGCCATCTTAGTCTATGGCATACAGCAATTCATCTATGGCAATTTTCGCTCCGTGCAACTACCACCGTGGCAATTCCATTTACCGGCACTCAATTTTATCGCTTATGTTACCGGTGCGGGATTAATTGTTGCAGGTGCATCAATAATTTTTCATATAAGAGCCAGGAATGTATCGTTGGTCTTAGCCGGCATCTTTTTGTTGTTGGTTTGCCTGGTGCATGTTCCTTATGAATTAATTTCGGAACCTAATAAGAGTTATCATTTAGGTTTATGGGCTGGTACGTTGAAAGAATTGGCGCTCGCCGGCGGTGCCTTTCTTGTTGCAGGCAGTTACAACGAAATAGAAATTAAACGCAAAAGCGTTTTGATTAAATCTTTGGAGAAACTGATTCCTTTTGGCAGCTTATTCTTTTCTGTCACCATTGTAAGTTTTGGTATAGCGCATTTTATGTACGGGAAATTTATTGAGCAGATGGTGCCTTCCTGGATCCCTGATCATACCTTTTGGACTTATTTTTCCGGTACTGCGCTGATAGGCGCAGGAGTTTGTATTATTTTAGACATAAGCAAACAAAAAATTGCAGCGTTATTGGGTACGATGTTATTTCTTTGGTTTTGGTTGGTTCATATTCCCGGAGCGATCGCCAACCCGGGATTAGACCGTGGCAATTTAGTTTCAAGTGCATTTGATGCCTTGGCTTTCAGCGGCACCGCATTTCTTATTGCTGTTGGCACGCGGTCAGTAACCAAAGAAAGTTTGACGGGGACCAGTAAGGCCCCAACCAAATTGAGTCTTAAGGAAATTAAAATATGAAAAGAATCAGCAGCATTGATGCTACAAGGGGGATCGTAATGATCATAATGGCTTTGGATCATGTAAGGGATTTGATGCACGTTAATTCAATAACGCAAAGCCCTACTAATTTGGAGACCACCACACCCATACTTTTTTTCACAAGATGGATAACTTATTTGTGTGCGCCCACATTTGTTTTTCTTGCCGGCACATCGGCTTTCATTTCATTCAAAAACAAAAATAATTTTTTTCAAAGCCGTAACTTTTTATTAAAGCGTGGTGTGTACCTCGTGGTGCTGGAATTTGTGGTGGTGAATTTTTTGATGTATTTCGATCCCGGTTATCATACACTGATCTTTGAAGTGATCGCTACCATTGGATTGGGGTTCATCGTGCTGTCATTTTTATTAAAAGTTTCTTCCAAAACCATTGCCATCATTGGTCTTGTTATAATTTTTGGTCACAACCTGTTTTCTCTTATTCCTTTCGAACAGGGATCTGTACTGAAAAGCGTTTTATCACCGCTGTTGACGCTTGGTGTATTTCCTGTATTTACCAACAAGGTATTTATAATGGCTTATCCGCCGGTTCCCTGGTTGGGCATTATGCTGGCAGGTTTTGCAACGGGAAAATTGTTTGAATTACAGCAACCGGAAAGAAAAAAAATATTTATAAAAATTGGATTAAGTGCGTTGTTGTTGTTCATGCTGATCAGGTTTGTAAACGTTTATGGAGATCCTGTAAAATGGTCTGTTCAAAAAAATAATATTTTCACCTTCCTCTCATTTATGAACATTACGAAGTATCCTCCTTCCTTACTATTTTGTTTAATTACGTTGGGTATTATGTTTTTAATGCTCGCATTTACAGGCGGAGTCAAAAATAGATTCATTACCATAACTTCTGTTTATGGAAAGGTGCCTTTGTTTTATTTCCTTGTTCATTTTTTCCTTATCCATGTTATTATGGTTACGGTAATGCTTTTGCAGGGATTTCATTGGTCGCAATTGGATTTTGCTTCGGGGAATTTTGGCCGTCCAAAAGGAGTTACCAGCGGTCTTCCCTTGTGGGCGATTTATGTGATTTGGATCTCCGTAGTGGCAGTCTTGTACAAACCTTGTATCTGGTATTGGAAATACAAAGCGGCCCACAAGAACGGATGGGTAAGATATTTATAAAAATTAAATTTTTGATTACAGGGCTTTGTCTTATTTTAATTTAGTGTAACCTTTTCCGTTATATCCTTTTTCTTCCTCGCTGTTCACCGTTCAGGGTCGCTTCTGGCGTCCCAACCGTGCTCGCACGAAGCGACAAAGTGCACAAAGTCGCACGAAGGAAAACAATAATCCAATAGCGATTGCCTGGCCGAAGGTGCTGATCACAAATGGCCTATCGGTGGTTTGAAATGCTGTTGTTAGCCTCCCGGCCAACAACCAGAGACCAATCTGCGCCAACAACCAGAAACTTATTTATCTAATGCGAATTAGTAATCTTAATCGAGTGGCAAACGATTAATAGACTTTAGTGTAATCATTACCGTTATATCTATTTTCCTGGAATAAAAAAACACATTATTTGTCTGTTTGCTCAAATTTTGCACCCATGTTCTGCCTCTTCAAAACCGGCCGGGAGCAGAGACACGGGCAAAAAAAACACTGGCAGGAAAACCGATTATTTGAAGATATTAATTCAAAAAGTGCTACTTTTTCCCCGTGATCAATTTTTAAGCGAATTAAAAAATGAGAATGGAAAAAAAGTCTTCCAACAGCATGTTTAAAATAACATTAGCTGCTCTTGGAATTGTTTTCGGGGATATCGGAACCAGTCCGCTTTATGCGCTGAGAGTTTGTTTTAGCGGTCCACATGGCATTGATCCCACAAGTGATAACATCTTCGGCGTTCTTTCATTAATATTCTGGTCGCTCATCCTGGTAATCAGCGTTAAATACCTTGTTATTATTTTAAATGCTGATAACGAAGGGGAGGGAGGCATCCTTGCACTAATGGCCCTGGTTTTGCCCAAAAAGAAAACGGCGCGTTACTTGGTAATATTAACGATGGGTCTGTTTGGCGCAGCGTTATTATATGGCGACGGAATGATCACTCCTGCAATCTCTGTGTTGAGTGCAGTGGAAGGATTAAAAGTTGCTACGCCCCTTTTTGAACCTTACATCTTACCGATTACCATTCTCATACTCTTTGTTCTTTTTTATTTTCAAAAGAAGGGTACAGGCGGTGTGGGAATGATTTTCGGTCCGGTAATCTTCATCTGGTTTTTATCACTTGCTTTATTGGGAATTAACCAGATCACCAGGTATCCGAAAATACTCGCTGCATTAAATCCTTACTATGCGGTTCATTTTTTTCAAGCAAACGGATTAGGAAGTATCACGATTCTGGGAGCTGTATTTTTGGTGGTTACAGGGGGTGAAACCTTATATGCAGATTTGGGGCATTTTGGTAAAAAACCAATTAGAAAAGGATGGTTCTTTATTGTGCTTCCCAGCCTGGTGTTAAATTACTTTGGACAGGGTGCATTGCTCCTTGAAAACCGCAATTTCATTCAGAATCCTTTTTATTTTCTTGCTCCGCACTGGGCTTTGTATCCGTTGGTTGTCATGGCTGCATTCGCCACAGTAATTGCCTCACAAGCTGTAATTTCAGGCGCTTTTAGTTTGAGCTACCAGGCGATTCAATTGGGTTTTATGGCGCGTTTCAGAATTGTTCATACCTCCCAGCATGAGAAAGGCCAGATTTATATTCCACAACTTGCGTGGATACTCTTTATTGCAACTATCGGTTTGGTTATTTCTTTCAAGACTTCCGATAATCTGGCAGCTGCTTATGGAGTGGCCGTAAGCACTACAATGGTAATCACTACACTATTGGCTTATGTGGCGATGAGAAATTTGTGGAGATGGAGTATTACTGCTGCGGGATCGCTTGTATTATTTTTCTTACTTATTGATCTTTCGTTCTTTTCTGCCAACATTGTCAAAATCCCCGAAGGCGGATGGTTTCCCCTCGCTGTTGCAGGAATTATTTATTACTTCATGACCACCTGGCATAAAGGAAAAAGGATGATGAATATCCAGATGAACAGAGCTATCGATCCTTTGGAAAAGTTTCTTTCTTATTACCAAAGTAAGGCAAAAGCAATCGTTGATGGTACTGCCATCTACCTCACGAGAAATCCGAAGGGAACACCTCCTGCATTTTTTTTCAACCTTAAACATAACCAGGTAATTCATGAAAAGATCATTATACTTTCAATCCAGTTTTCGCAGGTTCCACATTTATCAGTGATTGAAAATGCGATAATAAAAAAGTTAGATGACCATGTTACAATCATTCTTCTTCATTATGGATATATGGATGAGACCGATATTCCCCAGGCACTTTCAATGTTGAATAAGAAAAGGGTTGTTTCAATAGACCTGCAAAATGCAACCTATTTTTTAGGAAGGGAATCAATAGAGATTACAAGATTCACGGGCATGAATCCTTTGCGTGAAATGTTATTTGATTTTTTGGGACGCAATTCTACCCGCCTGACAAGATATTTTAACCTTCCTTCCGAAAAAGTTTTTGAGATAGGTTCACGCATCAAACTTTAGGCTGATAAAAAACAAGATTGTCCATATGGAAAGACATTACGAACTAACGGACGATGAATTTCAAAAGCAGTTTCAAGATTGTACATTAGAGCCGGATATTTTTACCCATGAAGCACATCTAAGACTGGCATGGATACACATTCGCCAATCGGGTGTCGATAAGGCAATTGAGAATATCCGTTTTCAATTAAAAAGGTTTGTTGCAAATATTGGAGCCGCAGATAAATACAATGAAACAGTAACAGTAGCCGCTATAAAAGCGGTTTCACATTTTATGAATACATCGAAGAAGGATACTTTCAAAGATTTTATTGTTGAAAACCAGCAACTAAAATTTAATTTCAGGAAGTTACTGGCCTCGCATTATCAAACTGACATTTTCAATTCAACAATAGCAAGAGAAAAATATTTGACACCTGAATTACTACCATTTGACTAATCGCAACTATCATGAAGTTCATACTTAAAAATAATATTGACGGTATCCTCAGCTATGCTGTTGGAATCGGGTTACTTATTGTAACCCTTTTTTTCCTTTTCGATCCGGCTGCTGCAGAAAATTTTAAACCACTAAAACAACCGGATTATGTGCGCCTGCTTTTGGGATTGACAGAAGTGATTTTATCGGTTTTGTTTATTATTCCGGCTACAAGGATATGGGGCGCTTCAGGGTTGTTAATCGTGTTTGCTTTTGCCGCCTGGTTACATTTACGTGTGGACCTCCATCCATTTGGATTAATAGGTTGGGCTATTGCAGTTTGCTTTGTGTTGTATTGTAGCAGCAAGAGAAAAACTTTAGCAAACAGGAGCGGTCAAAGAGTTGCATCCTTCAACTCTTAATGAGTATCTGTTCCCAGCAACGTCTCACGCTGATGACCGTTGCGCTCTTCATACTACATGCCGTTGTTCGCGTCTCCGCCAACAACCAGGAAATCAATACTTCCTTTTATTGTTTACCGTCAGCCTTAATACTGTCACCGGGCAATTTAAATTCAACAATGTATTCCGATAAATAAGGGCTATTGTCCTCGTATTGGTCCTTATAAAACAACCTGGCTTTTTGACCCAATCTTACAGAAGTATACTTTTTTCGCCTGGCATCATTAGTTGACAAGGGTTGAAGAGAGGGATACCAGATTGTATGTCCTGGTTTGTCTAACAGTAGTTTTGGCACCGACCATTCCTGTGAATTTTTTCCTTTGCCCAGGTCTTGATTTGGATTAAAGGAGATATAAATACTGCTTCCCTTCCATGAAGGACCTTCTGCTTTTGCCATCAGCATTACCCAGCAATTCAAATAAGTATTCCAGCTTACAGAAGGCCCCCAGAAATATTTTGCAGTGGGAGATGAAGCCGGTCCGCCACCTTCGTTTTGAGGAATTTGTAATGAGGCAACGGGTTTCCCAACACTGTCTCCAGGAGCATTAAAACCGCTTCCATCCCATCTCCTTGCCTTGCCTGCAGGATCGTCAAGATCTGCTAACGGAATACGGGCAACGCTAATACATTGGCCACTCCATTCGATCGAAGGATCATAAGAGGATGAATCGTACGTACCGGGATACCCATATTCTCCATAGAAAATATACAGGTAGTTGCCATTGGCAACGGCGGAAGGATCACCCACACCACCGGCAAAATTGATCGCTGTGTTATGGGGCTTAAGGATAAGCCTCGGCTGGTAGTCCTGTAAAATAATGCCATTGTCAGTCCAGCTTTTGCCCCCATCCACCGATTTCATAATGCCAATCCTGCAAACTGCAGTTTTTGTTCCCGGGCCTCTAAGTCCCTGTGGCCAGTCAATGTCACGATAGCCCGTCCCATTTGCCGCATCATAAGGAAGCGTAGACGGATAATTTTCGTTGTGGTATAAGGCAAATAGCGTTTTGCCGGTTTGATCAGCCGGGTCTTTATACAGCGTTTCAAACCAAACAGCGCCATGTAAACCTTTTGTTCCGGCAGGGGCATTCGGTGGCATAGAAGGTTCGATAAATTCAGAAGGTTTTTTAGCAAACACTTCATCTACAGAAGAGCCGCTGGCATATTTCAATTCATGTGCATCTCCCCACAAAGGATCTTCTCCATATTTGCCAGGAAAAATTCTAAAGGTATCGCCAACCCATACAGTTGCCATATTACAATCGACAAATGAATTGAAGATAAATTTTTGGGAAGGTACCAGCTCTACTGCCGGCATTTCTTTTACCTGGTCAGATTTCGTGGTCGATTGCTGCGTGCAGGATACAAGGAAAACCAGCAGAAGCACTATCAGACAAAAAGCGCCTTTAATTATATTCATAAACCAAGGATGTTTATTTAAGTGCACAAAAAGTGATTTATTTTGATGAATGGAGTTATTAATGCGGATGCATTTCAAGCGTTTTATGAATTCAAAGAATTTGAAATTTACGTACAAAATAGCACAAAGCAATTGATGCTGTTGCTGGCATACTGTTGTTGGAATCTCCGCCAACAAGTGATCATGAAAGCAAAAGCTGGTTGTAACACGACGCTGCGAGAGTTTTGGCCCAATCCTGGAGAATATTCACGCAAAAGGCCATTAAAAGCTAATAAGGCCAAAAATTTTTATTTTCGGTGGAATTGTTTGGATTGGAAAATGCAGTGAATGAAGTTTTGGGGAAGATTTTTATTTTATTAAGACGTATGAAATTATAACGTTTTGAATATATGACCGCAGTGAATCCCGGTCTTTTTTCAAAAGTTCCAAAATTTTTACTCTTATTTCTTGCATGTCAGAGAGGGTAAACTTACTGGGGTAAATTTCATTATAAGCCATATAAACCTCGTGAAGGACTTCCTGCTGTGTTACACTTTTGGAATTTTGAGACGTCTCTAAAATAACGTTAGCTCCAAAATATGCACCCATCAGAATTATTTCCTCTCTTGAACAATTTCCGGCATTTATCATGGCACTTAAAATCATTCCAAGTTCATCTCTTAAAATATTTTTGCAGGTTACCTGCACTTCTTTATCAATTTTATTGGCTTCTCTGAGCATAGATTTCATAGAGGTTAATGTGTAAGCGATCGGCCACAAAATAAAAGCCAACAAATTTTTTCTATTTACGCGAAGTAAAAAGCCGTTTTTTTGTTGCCCGAAAGCAACAAAAAAATCAATAAGATAAATGAGTAGTAATCGGAGGGAGTAAATTTTTCCCTTTTTTTACATTTAAGTTTATTACGGGATGATAAGTGATTTGTTGCTGATTGGCTGTTCGTCTCGCCGCCAGTATTTGCAAATGCGCTTTTGCAGCATTTGTTATGTGTTTTTTCAAGAATGTCAAACCTCAACTATAATGTAAACTGATGCCGAAAAGTTAAATGGCAAGCTCGCTACGCCAACTGCTGTTCTTGTGTGTTTGCCATGTTCGCCAAAAACTTGCACCATAAAATCTGAAGCACCGTTCATTACTTCCGCTTGTCCTGTAAAGTCGGGGTCGCTGTTGATGAGTCCATGAACAGCAACAATTTCTTTTATTTTGTCCAGGGAACCTAAAAGTTGTTTGATTGCTGCCAAACAGTTTATAACACAAATTTTCGTCGCTTCCTTACCCGTTTCAACATCCACGTCTTTGCCCAATTTCCCTTTTATGACTTTGTCGCCTAATGAACATACCTGTCCAGCTGTGAAAACCAAATTTCCGCTTCTCTTTGCAGGGACATAATTGGCGAGCGGCGGTTGAATGTCAGGAACAGTAATTGCTAATTCGCTTAATCTTTTTTCAATACTTTCCATAGATGGCTTAGTTTTAAATTCACATATCATTAATGGCTATTTTACTCTTTAATTTCTCCGGAAACTTTAAAATGAGTAGCCATTCCGTGAGTAGAAGCTTAACACAATATTATATGAAATCCTATGATATATAAAAAATTTTTTTTCAATTGATTATCAATACTTTCATGAACGAACTTTACTTGTTCATATTCAGTCGCCCAATCTAGTCATTCTAATAAGGAGATTGCTTCCGCGCTGGCGATTCGACTTCACCAGGGGCATTAATCAAGCGCGTCGCAATGACGGTTAAATGAGAACGATCATCGTTTTTTAGAACATCTTCCAGACGGATAAGCTAAATTAGCAGTCGTCATGAAGGCGCACTCTGTTCGGTTCTATATTGCCGTTCTAATCTTGAGATTGCTTGCGCAATCCAATTTTTTGAACCACAAAGACTCAAAGAAAGGAAGAAACACGAAGGAGAAAAATGATGCCAGGTTGAGGCGCTCGAAGCTGTTTTTGGAAGAAGAGATTTTGAACCACAAAGACTCAAAGACAAGAAGAAACACGAAGGAGAGAAATGGTGTCTGACGAGGTTCCCGAAGCCTGGTTTGGAAGATTTGTTTTGAACAAAGACATAAAGAAACACAAAGGTGAGATATTTTTGAACCACAAAGACGCAAAGCCATAAAGGACCAGTAAGAAAGAAGATCGATAATTGAATCATTCAAAAATAGAATAATTAAAATAAGTGTACCGGTTTTCCTGAAAGACAAATAGTGCAAGAGACAAGTATCCGGTAGCAAGTTTCGTGAAGGAATAGAATAATTCCAGAAACCAAGAGTTTTGCTGTAAGACGAAAAGTGCCTGCATCCAGAATCCAGCATCAAGCGAACCTGTATTCAGAATCCAGTATCCAACAAACCGCATCCGATATCCAGTGTACCAGCATCCAGTATCCAGTGACCTGTTTCAAAGGGTTCTCTGCCGTATCCCCTACGATACCCCTTCGATATCCCGTCGTTATACCTTCGATCGGGTTATCGACCAAAATACATAATATATTAAATGTTTTAACGTTGTATACCGGGAGCAATCCCTATTAAAACAATAATTGATAACATCTAAACTAATTAACAATGGGAGTTCTTCAAAAAGGTATAAATGGCCCTGTATCAGGCACAACAGGTACTGTAGTCACCTACATGAGGTTTGGACAAAACATCGCCCGCAGTAAAGGCAGCACACGGAAAAACAAAATAGAAACACCTGCACGAAGAAAACAACGTGAAAAGATAAGAGTGTGTAATGAATTTACACACTCATTTTCGGGTACCGGTTTTTTTAATAAAAGTTTCCCTGCATACGGGCACACCGGCTCGGGTTATAACCGGGTTACCAGCTCGATCATGAACCTTGCCATTGTAACCAATCCTGTTGTTGCGATTGCGTGGCCTAAAGTGCTGATCTCAAAAGGGCCGATTGCTCCTGTTGATTATGCTCCAGCATCCGTGAATGAGGAGGGAGATATTGTCTTTGCCTGGATCAATAATGCCGGTGAGGGAACCGCAAAGAAAGATGACCGGGCTATTCTTGTGGCGTGGTTTCCGGAAAGTAAGCAGGCAGTCTTTTCATTCAGTGATGCAGAAAGAAAAGATGAAATGGCCATTCTGGAAACGGGTTATTGTAAAGGCGTTGCAAAAACGTGGCTTGGATTTTTGAGCGCCGATGAGACCAGCGCTGCTAATAGTGTTTATACAGGGGAATTGGTGGTTTGAAATGCTGTTGTTGGAGTCCCGGCCAATAACCAGAGACCAATCCCCGCCACCAACCAGAAGTTTGCTTGTCTAATAAGAATTGGAAATGTAAATGGCTGTGCAAACTATTGTTTAATTTAGTGTAATCATTACCGTTATATCGATCTTCTTCCCCTCGTTCATCGTTCAGGCCGCTTAGAGCGTCCCGACCGTGGTGGGTAGGGTCGGCAGGCTTGCAGATGGCTGAACCGTATCGGAAAAAGTGAACCGATTCATTTTCGTACTATCTCTTTTTTATATTTTAGTAATTCGCAGTTTTCCCCATCGTTCATCGTTCAGGCCGCTTAGAGCGTCCCGACCGTGAGTATCCCGGGTCGACAGGCTTGAGCCGGCTGAACCGTATCCGGAAAAAGCAAACAGGTTTTATTTTCACTGCCATCCGGCATCTTTATCCCTTGCATGGAAAAAAATTCATATGCAATAATTTGGTATTAGTAATTTTATTTATCTTTATTATAATATCTTAAATTTATAGAAGAAACGTTTCTTATTTCAGTTTCTGCGAAAACCAAAGCCTCCCCTCCACCGGAAGAATCAACAATCTTTCATCTTTAAATTTATTTAGTATGAGACACAGTAACCGTTTAATTGCATTACTATTTGGAGGTTTTGTCATCTATTTCTTTTCTTATTCCTGTCAGGGTTCAGAATTTGCACCACAAGCTGGAAAAGAACTAAAAGGGCCGATTTTTATTACGGGTTTTGATATAACTGATTCCAGTCTTACACTAGTAGACAGCACGACTGGCCATGATGCCAGTTATGTACGCGTGTCAAAAAGCCAATTAATCAATTGGGTCAATAAAGTTCCGGGGAAGATCGAAATTATAGAAATAAAGCCGGACCCAAATTATCAACCGAATGATTCGTCTTTCTTTTCCCCGGATGATCTTCCTCACAGATTAGGGAACTCTCCCCGCTGGGAGGCTAAAATTGGGTCTCCCTCTAATAGTGGAATTCTTATTGAAAAATACAACATAAAATGGGCGTTGAAAAGCACTAATGACACTTTCGTCTATGACCCTCTTTTGCAACTAAATCCTTAACTAATAAATCCCTGTCTTTGGCACATCGTGTTCGTTATTTTTTAATTGCTCTTTTTTGCCTGAACATTTTTAAAGGTTCTGCCCAGGATCAGAATGTGGCAGATAGCCTGGCACGTATTTATCAACTGGACGATCTTCCCGATACGGCTAAACTTGAATTGCTTAGCCAGTTATCTTTCAATGAAATCAAAAACTACAATTTATCACTGCAATATGCTGAAGATCTGATCAGCCTGGCACAAAAAGACTTGAATAACGAATATCTTTTTAAGGGCTATTTTCAGAAAGGCAATAAAGAAAGGATATTAGGCAACTACAAGAAAGCGCTTGCTGCATTTTTTAACAGTGCAGAAGTTGCCAAAAAATCGAAAAATCTCGTCCGTGAAGCGAGCGCATATGACGCAATCGCCGGCGTTTATTCATTGGCAAATGATGATGAAAATGCAATGCTGTACCACCGGAAAGGCATTGAGACGCTGAGACGGTCTGCAGATGCAAAAACACTCGCTTCAGCAATTTTAAACATGGGAGAGGCTTTTCGTATGGCGGGCAATTATGATTCTGCTTTGCATTATTTCGCTGAGGCCGAACAAATATTCGGGAAGATCAATTACCCAAAGGGAAAGTTTTATAGCATTGGCAATATTGGAATGGTCTACGCAAGTCAGGGAAAAACGGGCCTTGCGGAGAACGATCTGAACCAGGCAATTGATTTTCTTGAGGCATCAGATGATTATTATCCCGTTTGTGTATACCTGATTTCTCTCTCTGATGTTTATTTGCAAAAAAATAAAATTGATAAAGCTTTGAGTTATGCTAAACGAAGTTGGCAACTCGCACAGCAGCATGACCTGAAAGAGCAGATAAGAGATGCTAACCTTAAGCTTTCAGAACTGAATCAAAAAGATCACGATCCTGAACAGGCGTTCAATTTTTACAAGCAATATATAGCCGCCCGGGACAGTATTAATAACATCAATAATGTACAGGAAATGGCTAACCTGCGAACTAATTTTGAAGTAGCCCAAAAGCAAAAGGAAGTAAATGTGTTGCATCAACAAAAATACATGCAGAAGGTCCTTCTGATTGTGGCACTGGCGGTCATCGCAATCATTGTCTTGCTTATTATCATCTTGCTGAGAAACTACCGCCAAAAACAAACGGCCTATGCACTCTTAAGTAAACAAAAGGATATTTCAGAACAACAGCGGGAGCAGATCGACAAATCTTTGCAACAATTAAAACGTACCCAGGCACACCTCATCCAGTCGGAGAAAATGGCGTCGCTCGGCCAGTTAACAGCCGGAATTGCTCATGAAATTCAAAACCCTATGAATTTTGTAAACAATTTCTCTGATCTTAATGCAGAACTGATTGCAGAATTACAGGAAGAACATAAGAAAGGAAATGATGAAGCGGTACAAAGTATTGCCAAAGACATTTTAGAGAATTCAGGAAAGATAAGTTATCATGGCCGGAGAGTAGATGGAATAGTAAAAAGCATGCTGGAGCACAGCAGATCCGGCACACCGGAAAAAAGGCTGACCAATATAAACAACCTTGCAGACGAATATTTCCGGCTGGCCTTCTCCGGGGTAAAGGCCAAAGACAAAGATTTTACTGCAACAATGCAAAAAGATCTTGACCCCAATGCCGGTGAAATTAATATTGTGCCCCAGGAAGTAGGACGTGTTATTTTCAACCTCGCCATAAATGCCTTTCACTCCGTTGAGGCTAAGAGTGTGGCAACGGCTGGTGATTACAATCCAACAGTAAGTGTGCGTACCAAAAAGGAGAACAACCAATTATTGCTGTCAGTAAAGGACAATGGAACGGGTATCCCTCCGGCCTTGCAGAATAAAATTTTTGAACCTTTTTTTACTACCAAGGCTACCGGTTTCGGGGTGGGCCTCGGACTTTCTATAAGTTACGACATTATTAAAGCTCATGGCGGTGAAATAAAAGTACAAAGTGAAGAAGGAAATGGCAGCGAGTTCGTCGTTATCCTTCCTTATGAGAATGATATTTGATCGGCCGGTTTGCTGGTTCGCTGATTAACCAACCGGTGGAAAATTAATACGCGCCAAGTTAATAATTGAAAATGCGCTGTTGTTGGAGTCGCCGCCAACAACCAGAATCCTGTTTGTCTAATGAGAATTAGTAACCTTAATGGGCTGGCAAACGATTGGCATATTTTAGTGTATTCATTACCGTTATGCCTATGAGTCAATAGACAGAATCAGGATTTGCAGGATTTGAACAGACATTACACGAAACTCCCCGGCATCGCAAAAAAAAATTCGATAATCGATCGTTTGGTTTTCTATCTAACCTCTATATTGTTTGAAATAAGCGGAGAAGTGACATTCCATTGATTCGGCTTTGCAAACCTGTTTGCGGGTGGTGTTGGTATGCTCAGAATAACAGAAGTTGGCACTGCACCGACAGCCCCGCTATTTACCTGTAAGACTAAATTTGGAAACGCCGCTGAATGGACAACAAAACCGGTATTAAAAGCTACTACATTATTGGCAGGCACAAACTTCCATTTCTGAAGATCAGGATCCCGCGATCCGACGGCACCGAACGGAAATTTCAAATTTTGCTCAACTGCATATACCGGCGCAACATCGGGAAGATGATGTACTGGCTTTCCCGAAAAAACAACGGTCACAAATAATCCGGCAAAAGTTCGAATAAAAACAAACCCGTCTCCGGCATCCTCAAACTTGAATTTTTGCCAGTCAGGTATGTCCAAAGAATTAGCGGGACTTGTATTCAGTAACACATGGAGCGATCGATCCCCGTCGGGCAAACCATTCACGTTACGGACATTCAAATTCATCTTTGTATTTTCATACTCCAACGTGTATGGAACGAATGGCAAAAATTGATCGGTGCTTGTTTCCATCTCAGAGCTCAACACCTCCGAAAGATCGTCTGCTGCAGCATACCTTGCACCCATATAAGGTGGATTTTGACTTAAAAATCTTCTTACAATAGTTTTTAGGATGGATGTATGATCAAAATGAAGGCTTTCAGTATTCACGATGGGTGAGTTGTTCGGCACATTTGTTATTGCAGAAGATTCATTTACCATTTTATCGTGTCCATATACTGCCCCGCGTTTTATCCATGGCGAAATAAAAAAAGTGGGGACACGCAGCCCGGTTGTCTCAGGTAATCCAGGTGATACCCGCGCGGCATTTGGAGGCGCCACATGATCATAAAATCCACCGTGTTCATCATAGGTGATAATCAACAGTGTCTTTGCCCAATTTGGGCTGGCGCGAACAATACCGACCAGGTCGTCAATAAATTTCTGGCTTTTGCGTATGTCAGAAGGTGGTTCGTCACAAAAGCCGCCGGGTGGAAAATCTTTGAAATGCGGATCAATAAAACTAACCGACGGAAGCGAGCCGGACAAGGCGCGGTTAACAAACCCAAATTCCGGGTCGTTAAAACTAACCACGTGTTCGGAGTCAAATGTATATCGTTCAAAAAGCCGCAGTTGGCATGGACTGTGCTCAAAATAATTCCAGGAAACGCCCTGGTGCGACAAATGATCAAATATGCTTTCAGTAAATAAAAACGGTAAAGGAGAATCGGTATAATAATCCCACATGCCCCACGGATCTATATTCGGTCTGCCGGTTAATTGAAAGAACCGGTTGGGGAATGTTTCGCCCGGAAAAGAACAAAACCAGCGATGACAAATGGCAAATTCCCTTGCAAGTGCATCATAGGTGGGCACGTTATCGTAACTGTTGTATCCCATGACCCGATGGGCCATGGTGTTTCCATAACTATCGGCCTGGGCTTGTACAAATCCATCCATTCTCCCGCCATTCATTGCTGTGGTAGTCGATTCAAAACTGTTGTTGGGACCCGGAGAAAAAATAGTGTCTCCGTAAGGCAAACGGAAAGGCCGTATCGTTCTTCCATTATACCTATTATACTCTTGCCCCTTAAGACCATCTACATCAGTACGGTTCATTCCGCCCTGTTCATAAGGCAAACTCAGGTATCCTAACATATGATCGAATGAACGGTTTTCCATAGTAAGTACAATGATATGATCGATGTTTGCGAGCGTGCCAGGGTTGAGTGGCTTCCCTGGCCAATCTGCTTTACAAGGTGCGGGAAATTGAAAATTGTTTTGCGGACCAATGTAATCCAATGTCAACACGCCACTATTCAGGCCCAACCCGGTGAGCCTGGAAGGGTTTGGATAGGGAAGAGGACCGGGATTGGCGCCGTTCACCACGCCACCCATCAGCGCCTGGCTTGCCAGTGAATTCAATCCATCCCTTGCTGCCAAAAATTTATCTGTCACCGTTCCGGGAATTTTGCCTTTCAGGTAGTTTACTAATTTATCAATACCGATGACTGATATCACACCACCAAGAACGCCGCCAAGTGCCACCAGTAAGGATGCCACCACATAAACAAATATGGGCAAAGAAACATCTTGCTCAATATCTAATTCATAAACCTGTTTTATCAGGCTTTTTACGAGGTCATCATAGTTAACAGTAGTGCCACTTATTTGATTTCCCAAAAAAGTTCCCTTGTAATTAACGCCGGGTGGATTCAATATTATCTGTATTTTACTAATATCCTGCATCCACGCCATCAAATCTACCACGCCGTTGTAGGGATCGGGCCTTAAAGTCAGCTTTGCCTTTTTTAAAATAAACTTTGTTATGTCGATTGTCTCACCCCCTGTAACCTCAGTGGGGCCACCCGTTTCAAATTCAAAGCCCAGGTTTAAAGGGGTTTGCAAATCATTGGTATCGATAAGCAAGCTCAATGATTGCAGATTTATGTCATCCACATGCGCCTGAGCTGGCCAAAAATCGCTGAAAGCAGGGAGATCGCTCATACTGTGTGGATACTCAACCCGCATATTATCGTTTGCTCCCAATACTATATTAGGGGGTGGGGGAGCATTGTCAATATGCTGGATATCGGCATAAGACCTGGGTTCAGCATAGTCGTCATTTGCCTGGAAAGTAAAGCCCAGAGTTTTTATAAGATCATCTGTATTATCAACGCGGATTTTTACCAGGGGATCCTGGCTGCCACTCACCTGCCGGCTGAGCAGAAATTCATTCAGCTTTTGTCTTAAATAGCCCAGCGAAATGGTCTTGTGCCGGGTTATAGGAGAAAATGTTAATGGCGCCTGCGGGTTATTTATAATACGGCGCCCGCTATAAACCCCCATGTGCTTATGGTGCCCATTATCTAAAATAACGCCGGAAGTAGTCCAGCTGTATGGCTCTGTGTTGCCGAAATAAAAAGTGAGTGTATAATCAAATATCCAGGTTTCATCACCGAAAGGAATTATATTGATATATACAACCGGCAAAACAATGTCCCCCAAAAAGATATTATTGGCTGTAATGGGCAGTTCAAAAATATGATCACTGGGATCATCAAACTTTTGATTTGTTGCAATGTCTGATACTACTGAAATGTCCTGGCTTTCTGTATCGGATTTTCTATTAACCACATGTACGTTCACAGCGGTGCTGTAGCTTTTATCGTTGTCATGCGTTTTAAATTCAATAGTGGCACGGCTTAGTATCGGCCCTTTGTATTGACCCGGTGTTGGCGCAGCCTGTCGTGGCGGGTTTAATTCAGTGCCTATCCCTGAATAACTGGAATTGTCCTGGTCCATGATAATCCCTGTGATGCCATTAACGTTCGAACCAAATGGCGGCAACTGTGTTCCATCGTCAAGCGTTATTGCTACAGTATATTCAAATTTCCAGGTGTCATACCCCCTTGGAATAATAAAAATAATTATTTGCGGCAGGTTGAGTTCTTCAAACGGAATAGGCTTTTTGCGCAGTAAAATATTGACCCGCTTGTTATCGCCTTCATCAAAGCCACCTCCCACATTTGCACAGAGGGCACAACCTAAATAAGTGTTTTTTTCGAACCAGTTATTCTCTGCATTTGCATAGTTTTGTATGTGCTGCGCGAGTGATCCGGGATCTCCGGAATCGGAAGTATCACTTTTGCGGTTCTTTATAAAAAGGTGTAACTGTGTTTCATCGTCCAAACCACCATCGTCGTGCATTTTGAAGTCAACGGTAATTGAACTGACTACTCTGCCGGAGATACGGCCAAAATCCGCCAGCTTAAAAGTCGCCGGTTGTAAGAATGTGAAATCACCTTTGCTCATAGCAGTATAGACACCTGCATCCCCAAAACCAACAATACCGGCCTTTCCGCTTCCGCCGATGTTTGCAACTGTGCGTATGGTTTTGTCAATCGTCCAGCCTGTGTTAATAGCAAAATCTGTGGTCGCAAAGAAAGGAGAGGAGGACAGATTGGTAAAGTCTACCGTTATAACTCTTGTGTCGCCAAAAGCAATCAATTGTTTTCTTTGCCCATCACCAATAACGTCGGCCAAAAAAATAAGGTAAGATGTAAAATCAATGGTTGGATCAGACTGGAAAAACTTATACAGGTACCCGAGGGAAACGCCGGCAGGTCGTGGTACCTGGAATGTGCCATTACCTATTCCCCACGCAACAACAACTTCTCCATCCTCCTGTGCAGCAACAATAGATGCTTTTCCAATACCGAGTAAATCCCCAATTAGCCGCAGATGTTTATTTACCCTCCAGCCCTGGTTATAACCTAATCCAACAAGACCCATCTTTACCGGGTAGAAAGTGCCATCACCTTTATTCATGGCCACATACACGCCTGCATCACCAATGCCTATTATTTCCGGCTTGCCGTCTCCATCCAAATCCGCCAAATACCTTAGGTGTTTCTCAACACGCCATCCCTGGTTCACTCCAAAATCTGCAAGAATATTTTGTGGCGGGTAAAAAGTGCCATCGCCTTTGTTCATGGCTGTCCACACGCCATCGTTTCCAAAGCCAATAATATCTGCTTTGCCATTCCCATTTAAATCCACCACAAACCGGGGATGTTCTTCTACCCTCCAGGCCTGGTCGTATCCGAAATCTGGAACAACAAGCTCTACAGGCAAAAAAGTGCCGTCACCATTGCCCCTGGCAACATACACACCCGCATCGCCAAAGCCAATAATGTCCGGATAACCACTTTCTGTAAGGTTCGCTAAAAATCGTGGATGCTTTTCAACCGACCAGCCCGTAGCAATGCAGAAATCGGTAATGCCAATATTTGGTGGGTAGAAATTCCCGTTTCCATCGTTTAAAGAAACCCACACTCCGTCATAGCCAAAGCCGAGAATATCAGCTGCATGATTACCGGTGAGATCAACTGCCATCCTGGGGTATCCGGCACCCCAACTTTGATAAGTCCAGCTCATAATATTATTTTTTAATTTGCCTGTATTAAAATAACGACTTGAAGAGGTAAGGGCTTTTCCTTCAAAGATTTAAGGATCAGTTCATTTTCATTGAAACCTAAGACGATCTTGTACTAATTCATCTTTTTCTACCTAAAATATACAGATTCAAGGGTGCTTATTTATCTCATAATTTTCTCAATACTTTTAACAAACAGGTTCGTGGTTAATTCTGGCAGTTCATGAATAAAGTTAATTCAAATTCTGAAGGTCCAATAAATTTTGACAGAATAAATTTTTATAAATCCCGTTGGAATCCGGGTTTTCATTTAAACCGGAATTGTAAGCCAAAAAAAAGCATCAGAAGTATTTTATTAACATAGCCGAACCTGTAAAAGGTAATCCTGAACCTAAGAAAGAAGGTAAGAAAAGAAGAAAAAGGATTAGAGTTCTCCCTCTTTGAAGCAGAATTATAAATCCTGATTGTCATTTCAAAACACTTGTTGATGACTAATGGTTACCCGTTCGACCTTCCGGCATCCTTTTTATATTCACATCGTGCAGCCCGCTAGGAGCCGGCTGAACAGTACAGGAAAACTAATCTTTCGCCCAAAGGCAAACGATTAGTTGACTTTAGTGTAGGCATTAGCGTTATACCGGTTCTCAAAATAAAAAAACAGGGTTTGTTCACTTACTCCAATGAACTGAAAGGGTTGAATCAGCTTTAAGCCTGCCAACGTGCACTCCCGGTCGGGACGCCCGAGGTGGCCTGAACGATGCAAAGAAGGAGATCTCTTCGAACTGAATTGTTTATTGGCTTGATAATTCCAAAGAAATTACTTTTATTTACATCAGCATTTATTACCCGGAGCGCTTTATGAGATGCTGCTTTTTTTAAGAACGCAACCGGATGGATTGATTTAAGATTAACTGTATCGATTAAGAGCATGTGACCAAAAAGCTCTTTCCTGAATAAAAAATATGACAAATAAAACTAAATACGAGGTGCAATCAAAACCTCCTTACCTGCTCGGACTTTTGGGCCTTATACCTTTAGTAGGATTTTTTGTTGGAATTGCATTATTTCTATATGGCGTTATTAAGTATAAAGACAGGAAATTAATAATTATTGGAATTGCGTGTATGCTATTTACCGTAATTGCCTACTCTTCTCTTTTTTATTATGGGTTTATATCGCAAGCGGGAAAGAAAGGTTGGGCAGAAATGTCACAAATGCAACTCAATTCACTTATTAAAAACGTGGAGTATTATAAAATTGAAAATGGCCATTATCCCGACAGTTTACAACAGCTGGAAAAAAAGGATGAATTTGTGTTTATAGCAGATCCTCTAAAAAGTGTTTGGGATAAAAACCGAAACTTTAACTATAAAAACCTTGGCGACAGGTACTTACTTTTCTCCTCCGGGATAGATGGAATTGCAAATACCAAAGACGATATTTATCCGCAGGTAGATACCGCTAATAAAAATATTGGCTGGATAAAAACTGAAGAAAAATGATAACACCTGGAAAATACAAGCACCGGAATTCGAAACCAGTCTGCCGGTAGCACTCCTCATAAGAAAACAGGATGAAACAGACGATTGGTCTAGTTCAGGAGATATGGCGAAGACGAAATTTATTGTTCATACCTATTTCTTGAAGTTAATGGTATACTTCAGTCAGGGCCGTTAGGCCCGATTCATTTTCTAATACACTTGCTCAACCAGTAAACCCACCAATAACGACAATTTCTATCTTGTTACTTTGCTGCTTCAACTTATTCATTATCTTATGCAGTAATAACAATGACCATCCTCGCCGCCCGTCATTGCGAAGCGCATCCCGTAGAGCAACAGGTGAAGTCAAAACGCCCTGCACTGAAGCAATCTCCTGATGAGAACGAGATTCGGCATCGCTACCAACAATGTAAAAAACACATTTCCTTAAACAGGAGATTGCCACAGCGCAAATAACAATCGTGGTATCCTTGCACCTCCAGGTATGCGCTTCGCAATGACGACTAAAAAAGAGCGCTCATCGCTTTTAAGAACCAGATTGCCAGGACACTAATAAACATCATAATATTAGAACGACAACCGCCCTCGCCACCCGTCATTGCGAGCGCATCCCGTAGAGCAACAGGTGAAGTCACAACGCCCTGCGCTGAAGCAATCTCCTGATGAGAACGAGATTCCGCATCGCTACCAACATTGTAAAAAATCACATTCCCTTAAACAGGAGATTGCCACAGCGCAAATAACAATCGTGGTATCCTTGCACCTCCAGGTATGCGCTTCGCAATGACGACTAAAAAAGAGCACTCATCGTTTTTAAGAACCAGGTTGCCAGGACACTAATAAACATCATAATATTAGAACGACAACCGTCCTCACCACCCGTCATTGCGAAGCGAATTCCGTAATGCAACAGGTTAATTCAAAACGCCTTGCGCTGAAGCAATCTCCCGATTAGAACGATAATCCCTTTGTGTTTCTTTGTGTCTTTGCGCCTTTGTGGTTCAAAAAATCATCCTCCAAACCTGGCTTCGGGAGCCTCAGCCTGACATCAGGTAAACCAGATGCTGGATCCTTAAAAGATCTTTCTTTCTTTTTATCGTTCAGCTTGTGCAACTCCAGAACGATAATCCTTTGTGTTTCTTTGTACCTTTGAGCCTTTGTGGTTCAAATTAACGCCCTGCGCTGAAGCAATCTCCGATTAAAAAATTTACAGTTTTCCCCCTCGTCCATCGTTCAGGCCGCTTAGAGCGTCCCGACCGCGTTACTTTTTGTCTAATGTAATAAATCGATTATTTTTCCGTTTAAGGGTTTGAATTATATACGATAACAAACTCAAATTAACTGTGATGAGAAAATCAATTCTTGTTTTACCTGCTTTGTTCCTTTTTTTTACAGCGTTTTGCCAGGACCCTAAAATAAAATGGGGCGACGAATTCAAACTTCACAGGGGCAGTACCGATCTTTCAGTGATCTATTCTGACAACTCCGGGGTTTACCTGCAGGAAGACCACCTGGCGCTGAAGACTTATTTTGTTATTGGCGCTACAACCCGAAGCTCTGCCACGCTGGTAAAACTGGACAAAAATTTATCTGAAGTCTACAGGAACGCCTTTGATAAAGAACTTAAAGGGAAAAACTTTGACCAGTTTTTTATAATCCGGGGCAGGATCCTTATCCTCGCCAATGAGTACAACAAGCGTGAACGACTGCTGACACTTTATGCTGCTGAAATAGATAAGAATACGGGCGATCTTAAAAGTGACTGGCGTAGCCTCACCGATTTTCAGAAGGATGAAAAAAGCGATGAGATAAAATACCGCGTCGCCCTCAACGACGATAGTACAAAAATGGTGATCGTCAGCAGCGAGGAAGGCAGGTCTAAAAACACCTACAAGGTGCAGGAGTTTGATAATAACTTTAAACCTGCGAAGCCGGTGGTCATTTCAAACGAGTTTGATCCTGAAACCTTCCAACTGGAAGATGTTTTGTATTCCGATCATAAAGTGATTACGCTCGTGGGCCGTGTTTATCAATATGAACCCGGCAAAAAGAAGAAAAGCAAGTTTCTTGATTTCGAAAACTATAATATCAGGATGTATAATGCGGCGGGCAAACAACTTGCCGAAATAAATACCGATATTAACGGCAAGTGGCTAACCAGTACAAAACTGGTGCAGAAGAAAGACAATGACCTTGTGCTGGCGGCATTTTACAGTAATAAGAAGAAAGGCAAAACAATTGACGGAATGCTGATACAGCGGATCAACCCTCAAACAGGGCAGGTGATCTCTACGAACCAGAAAGACATCAATACTTCTCTGCTCACAACGCTTTCGGATCAAACCACAGATGATAACGATGATGAGGGTGAAACGAGGGCAGAAAGAAAAGAACGGGAAAGGCTCGATCAAATTAAAGATGACGGGCAAAGTTTTTCAAGGTTCATGCAGTTTAGTGATATTTATTATACAAATGATGGGGGAGTGGTAATCCTTGCGGAAAAGTACCACCACTATTATACCACCACTCAAAGTTATTCAGGAGGATCGAATGGGGCGCCCGGTCACTGGACTACTACTACCTATTCTGTATATGAATGTGGTGACCTGATGATGTGTAAAGTAGACGGAGATGGAAATATCAACTGGTTGCAGGTTTTGCCCAAGGCACAAAGGGAAATAATTATGACAGGACGCAATAGTTACGGACTGACAACCAACAATTATTTTTATCCTTATAATATGCCGTTTTACGCGGGTTTCGGGTCGATGGAAAAGAATAATACACTTTACATCTTCTTCAATGACAGTCCTAAAAATTCCGGCGTGATGCAACCGGGACAGAAAGTGAAAACAATAAGCCGTTTTGGTAAATCAGATTGCTTTGTATTGTCAGTTGACGAGTCAACGGGCAGGTACAAAAGAAATATATTTTTTAGTAACAATGATGTGCCCACTTCTATGCCACGGCTCGGTTCTGTTACCGGCGACCAGATGTATATTGTGGGCAAGCATGACCGCCTGATGATGGGCAAAACAAAAATCGCTGTAGCAAGGATCATGGTTGATTAGTATCCAGTATCCAGTATCCAACAACTTTCTAAAGTATCAACCTTTGAAACCACCTGTTTACCTGTTTATTGTCTTATCACTCCTGGTCTTTTCCTGTAAGAAAAACAATACCAGTAACTGCCCGACGACTCTGACCTTAAGTGCATCAGATACGACCCCTGTAATTGGTGAGGCGTTTACCATCACTGCCAGTAAGGAAAGTGATTACGATCTTTATCATTGGTGGGGTCCGGCAGGATATACTGAAAACACCAACTTGAACGAGGTAAAAATTAGTGATACCAAATATTCAAACAGGGGTTGGTATTATTGCACCAAAACCGGCTCAGAGTGCAATACGACCGCACAGGACAGCATTTTTATCGATGTGAAACTGGACCAGGAAGCGCCCCCATGCAATGTTACCAACAACTTTTTTTCAAGTTCCAATCTGGTGTATGATATTACGCTCACTACTGTAAGCAAACAATTTGATCGTACATGGAACGCTGTGAGCGTTTACGGACGGGATGCTTATGGTCGTCCTGCCTTGCAGGTGTTATTTAATTCCTACAATGGCAATGTTGAACCATTGGATGGTGTTTACACTACAAAAGAAACGGCGGTGTTGGATGTGACAGATGAGTATAATGGTGTTTCCGTAAGCTTTTTATACAATAACGATTACTTTCATTGCCACCCCGGTCAAAAATTATATGTTACACATGTAAACGGTAAAATCCAGGTTACCTTTTGTGATATGGTATTCTCCGACGGCACATATCTTACAACCTGTAAGGCCAAAATGACGGAGATGTAGGGAGTTAGTTATCGAATTGCTATGATTATTTTAATTTAGTGTATCAATTACCGTTATATCAATCGCCAATTGTCTGAATCAGGATTTTCCGGATTTACTGATTGGAGGATTGACTCTCCCGAACCTATAAATTTTCTGAAAACCTTATAGGTCTATATTCCAATTAAAACGACAACCGTCCTCGCTATGCGTCATTGCGAAGCGCATTCCTAAATCAACAGGTGAAGTGAATTCGCTCTGCGCTGAAGCAATCTCCCGATTAGAACGACAAACAATTAGAACGACAACCGACCTCCCGACGCGTCATTGCGAAGCGCCTGTCTTAATGTAACAGGAGAAATCAAAACGCCCTGCGCTGAAGCAATCTCCCGATTAGAACGACAACCTCCCTCGCCACCCGTCATTGCGAAGCGCATTCCGTAATACAAAAGGTGAAGTCAAAACGCCCTGCGCTGAAGCAATCTCCCGATTAGAACGACAAACAATTAGAACGACAACCGACCTCGCCACCCGTCATTGCGAAGCGCATCCCTAAAGCAACAACTGAAGTCAAAATTCCCTGCGCTGAAGCAATCTCCCGATTAGAACGACAAACAATTAGAACGACAACCGACTCCCGACGCGTCATTGCGAAGCGCCTGTCTTAATGTAACAGGAGAAATCAAAACGCCCTGCGCTGAAGCAATCTCCCGATTAGAACGACAAATAATTAGGACGACAACCGTCCTCGCCGCACGTCATTGCGAGCGCATTCCGTTTCTTTCAAGAGAAAAAGTGACAACCGGAATTGATAAGTAAATTATTAAAAAGTGAATTCTCATCTGATTGAGACAACAGTTCTGGTTGATGAGCAAGGAAATCGAATCCGCCAATTGCCAATTATTCATTGCTCATTGCCTATTGCCTCTTGCCTTTTCCTAAGCAATATTCCTCGCAGCCGTAGGTATCGAAACCACCCTGTTTCTCACACTCCTCGCCACCAGCCGATCAAACATTTCTCCCTCTTCACTTTCCCGCATTTCCTGCATCAGTTCTTCCGCTAGTTCCTGCTCCAGCTCCACTTGTTCACGAAAAGCCAGTTGCCGCGGTACAAACGTTCTCCACTCTACATAGGTGAAGTCGTACATAATTTCTGCAAACCTGATCCCGTCTACCCCGAATGCGATAAGATGAGGCTTGTTATTTCTTTTATCCATTTTAAGGGTGCAGTACATCCCTTTTCTGAAAAATGCTTTTACAATATCAACCGGTTTATCCAGGTTCAGGCCAAGGCGCTCATTATATCGTTTAAAAAAGTGTGCGGTGAATCCTGCCAGCAGCTCGTTGTTTTCGGGCACATAATAAGCCATCAGCCCTTTATTGCTGTAATAATAAACCACGCACAAAAAAGTGAGGCTCTGCGTGCCGGTATATTTTTTGTCTCCGGGGGCCTTGTGCAAAAAGATGATCCAGTGGTTTTTTCCCGCCGTTTTTATTTCATATTCTTTGGGATACAAGGCATCCTTCGGTATCTTCAGTTTTCTTCTTTCGCGGTCGTATTCAGCACCGAGCCGTAACAACGTGGTAGCGCATATCCTGGCGTGTTCACTTCTTATCTGCGCAGCTATTTCCTGGTGATTCATTGCGGGAACTAACATATGCAAGCGTTTTAGATACTTAAAACGTATTTTTTCGCAGGGTTTGTATGGGCCGGGATAAATTCGTTGCCGCCAACGTTTATAAGAAAGGGTAGTGAATGAAGAAAAAAGGAAGATTTCTATTTTGCTTAAATTTTTAAAATCAATATCTGTATTTTTGATAATCACTACTTTAAGAAAACTGACTGAAGACCGGACGTGAAATGGACGGTTTCAATAAATTAAAAATTGGATTTTACTATACACTTAACCTGTATATTTTAAAAATATTTAATTAAGAATGGCCAAAGCTAAAAAGCAAAAAAAACAAAAATCCAATACCGTTGTTTGCGTCCCCGCCAACAACTGGTGTCCCCCGCCAACAACTATAAGCCTGGTTGTCTATGAGCATTGGCAAAGTTAATCGCGTGGCAAACGATTAGTTGACTTTAGTGTACGCATTAGCGTTATACCGGTTCTCAAAATAAAAAAAACAGGTTTGGTTAACTTACTCCAATGAACTGAAATGGTTGAATCGGCTTTAAGCCTGCCAATGTGGACTCCAGGTCGGGACGCCCGAGGCGGCCTGAACGATGCAAAGAAGGAGACCTCTTCGAACTGAATTGTCTATTGGCTTGATAATTCCAAAGAAATTACTTTTATTTACATCAACGTTTATTACCCGGATCGCTTTATGAGATGCTGCTTTTTAAGAACGCAACCGGATGGATTGATTTTATATTAACTGTAGAGAGTTTAAGAGCATGTGACCAAAAGCTCTTTCCTGGATAAAAAATATGACAAACAAAACTAAATACGAGGTACAATCAAAACCTCCTTACCTGCTCGGACTTTTGGGCCTTATACCTTTAGTAGGATTTTTTGTTGGAATTGCATTATTTCTATATGGCGTTATAAAGTATAAAGACAGGAAATTAATAATTATTGGAATTGCGTGTATGCTATTTACCGTGATTGCCTACTCTTCTCTTTTTTATTATGGGTTTATATCGCAAGCAGGAAAGAAAGGTTGGGCAGAGATGTCACAAATGCAACTCAATTCGCTTATTAAAAACGTTGAGTATTATAAAATTGAAAATGGCCATTATCCCGACAGTTTACAACAGCTGGAAAAGAAGGATGAATTTGTGTTTATAGCAGATCCTCTGAAAAGTGTTTGGGATAAAAACCGAAACTTTAACTTTAAAAACCTTGGCGACAGGTACTTACTTTTCTCCTCCGGGATAGATGGAATTGCAAATACCAAAGACGATATTTATCCGCAGGTAGATACCGGTAATAAAAATATTGGTTGGATAAAAACTGAAGAAAAGTGATAATACCTGGAAAACACAACCGCCGGAATTCCAAACTAGTCTGCCGGTAGCAACCCCTCACAAGAAAACAGGATGAAACACACGATCGGTCTTGTTCAGGAGATATGGCGAAGACGAAATTTATTTTTCATACCTATTTCCTGAAGTTAATGGTATACTTCAGGCAGAGCCGTAGGCCCAATCCATTTTCTAATACACTTCCTCAACCAGTAAAGCCACCAATAACGACAATTTCTATCTTGTTACTTTGCTTCTTCAACTTATTCATTATCTTATGCAGTAATAACAATGACCATCCTCGCTATCCGTCATTGCAAAGCGCATCCCTAAAGCAACAACTGAAGTCAAAATTCCCTGCGCTGAAGCAATCTCCCGATTAGAACGACAACCGTCCTCGCCACCCGTCATTGCGAAGCGCATCCCGTAAAGCAACAAGTGAAATCAAAACGCCCTGCGCTGAAGCAATCTCCTGATAAGAACGACAAACAATTAGAACGACAACCGACCTCCCGACGCGTCATTGCGAAGCGCCTGTCTTAATGTAACAGGAGAAATCAAAACGCCCTGCGCTGAAGCAATCTCCCGATTAGAACGACTATTCCCTTAGTGTTTCCTGGCAGCTTTGCCAGGCTGAGGCTCCCGAAGCCGGGTTAGAAGATGGTAGCGAACTATGATTATTTTAATTTAGTGTAATCATTACCGTTATATCTATCTTCTTCCCCCTCGTTCAACGTTCAGGCCGCTTAGAGCGTCCCGACCGTGATGGAAGGGTCGGCAGGCTTGCAGCCGGCTGAACCCTATTATGAAGATTAATCCATCACCCAAAATATGATGGTTAAGGGTTGCCAACCTTCAAAAGGTTGGCAACCCTGGCTGTTACCCCAAATAGATCACCAGGAAAACCCCGCTCACGTATATCCAAAGCCCCGCAAACAAAAAGTGAACGGTTGTTTCAAAACCCTTTCCTTTCCAAAGAAGCGATGAGTAACCAAAGAATTGCACCAATAAGCTGTCAGCCAGAAAATGCCCAACCCAAGCGCAATCCGTTTGCCGAAGGTTGTTGTGATCAGTTCATTGGATGAGATAAGACAAAGAAGCCCCATGAGAAAGACAATAAACGCAATGAAGAAAGCATGTACATACATCATCTGCCGGTTAATGTGACTGATACTGCTCAATGATTTGAAATTTAATTGTTCAAAAGATTATTCTTAATTTTATGACATGTCAAGTCCGGTAAAATCTAAATCATCAATTGTAAATAAAAGGGCTCCCCGAAAAAAGATTGCTGTTAAAAAGTCATCTCGCGGAACAAAAACCGCTTTACGTAAAACTTCAACACTAAAAACGGGTGATCCTCTTACAAAGAAAATATTAAAAGAAGCAGCCTCTGTAGGGTTTTCCAAAGCCGCCGCTAAAACAATGCAGGTAATGGGTTATAACGTAATCGTTAAAGGTGGATGGGTGGTAAAAAAGTTTGCAGATGGCAGCATAAAAAAAATCTCAAAATTAAAAACTACCGATAAGCCTGTAATTCTTGATTAACAAAAAACAACAACTGCGCCTGAGAGTTTTTGCCGGTCCTAATGGTTCAGGCAAAAGCACTGTCATTCAATATGTCAGGAATTACAATAGAAATAATGTTCCTATAGAATTTGGCTATTATATCAATGCCGACGATATCGCTTCACAATTAAGAGCGGACTTGTTCAGATTTAAGGATTTCGGTATTTCTGTGACGAACAAAGAATTTTTAAAGATCGCTTTAGCCTCGGGATTAATAAATAATATATTTACAGAAGAAATTTTTAAAGCTTCCTATAAAATAAGGTCGAACGCAATAAGTTTAATGGATGCTGATCAGTGTGATAGGCTTGCACAGATAATCGCTGATTTTCTCCGCAAAAAATTGTTGGAACAAGAGGAAAGGTTCTCATTTGAGACGGTGTTCTCTCATTCGTCAAAGCTCGATATAATGAAAGAAGCCCAAAAGAAAGGATATAAAGTTTACCTGTATTTCGTTTCAACAGAGTCCCCTGAAATTAATAAACTGAGGGTGGCAAGCCGAAGAGACCAGGGAGGGCATGATGTGCCGCCCGATTTAATTGAAAGCCGGTATTACCGCTCATTGAACTTGTTGTACGAGGCTTGCCAGGTGGCCTACCAGGTTTATTTTTTCGACAACTCTATCGAAGGGGAAGATTCAGATATGTTTGCACATTTTAAAGTAGAAAAGGGAAAGAAATACTGGGACGAAATTAATGTTGATAGGGTACCCGCCTGGTTTAAGAAATATTATTCTGATAAGATAAAACAGACTTAAAATCCTCTTCCATGGTTCACGGCACACGAAACCACAACGTCGATACGTTGTGGCAATCTTTTTCATTGTCTTAACTGCCGAAAAATCAGGACAGGCAGAACCTCTGGTTAAGGGTTGCCAACCTTCAAAAGGTTGGAAACCGTGGCTACTACCCAAAATATACCATCAGGAATACCCCGCTCACATAAATCCAAAGCCCCGCAAACAAAAAGTGAACGGTTGTCTCAAAACCTTTCCCTTTCCAAAGAAGCGATGAGTAACCAAAGAATTGTATCAATAAGCGTGTAAGCCAGAAGATGCCCAACCCAAGTGCAATGTGTTTGCCGAAGGTTGTTGTGATCAGTTCATTCGATGAAGTGAGACAAAGAACCCCCATCATAAAAACCCCAAAGGCAATGAAGAAAGCATGTACGTACATCATTTGCCGGTTAATGTGACTGATACTACTCAATTCAACTTTCCATTTGAAGTACCTGGGAAATATTAGGTGCAGCATGGCAAGGAGCACTAACAGAACCCCTGTTATTTTAAGATGCAGTTCCATTTTTGTTAAGAATAAAAGTAGTTATGAATGGTGTTATTTTTATTTCGGCTGTCACTTTCAATCCTGCCGCATCAAAGGTTTTCAGCCACGTCTTTTTCGAATGAAAATGCAAGAACCCGATATTGTAGGCGAAAAAGTTGGCCGCATCACGAAGATGTTCTGTTACGATAACCTGTCCTTCTGCAGTAAGTACACGGCTTATTTCCTTAAAGAATGTAACCCGTTCTTCATCATCACGAATCTCATGTGCTGAAAAAATGACAAATACATTGTCGACAGAATCATTCCGGCAGGGCAACCGGTCTGTACCTGTCTTTTGTGTATTCGGATAGGGTGGATAGGCTTTTCCTGCCCTCTTAATCGAGACTTCAGTATGTTTTGCCGGGTCGTAAAAATCCAACACTGTTAAATTAGCACCGGGAAATTTATTTTTGAGAAGCACGCTTGTTTCGTCAAATCCCGCATTGATGTTTATGATGTTGGCTTCCCTTTCGATTTCAACCTGGTCGAGCCATGTGAGCCTGTAAAGTGAAGAATGATCATAGATGAACCAGGAAACGAAAAGAGAAATGATGTTTAGAAGGGCAACCAGTAACACAACAGCAATAACTACACGACGAAGTTCCTGTTGCAAACGGAAAGCGATAACCAGTGCGGTTAAAATAAAAATGACCGACAAAATATAATATGGCCAATTGAAACGGATCACGTTCAGCATTCCCTGGTATGGTTTTCTCATTCCTTCCATTTTTCTATTTTGCCCTTTTTCCAGTAGTACGGAATGTCTTTGATGATGAAAGCGCTCGCAAGTGTTGGTGCTTGCAAGTTCAATTTGTCTAACCAGGAAAAGTGATATTCATTCACTTTCACCGGCGCCGGCTTCCAGTTTTCTCTCACTCCTTCGATAATTAGTACTGTCTTTTTCGATGGGTTATAAGTAAATGTAAATGGCAACGGCCCTGCAAACCTTCTTGCTTCTTTCCAATCATTAAATGGCGAACCGGCAGGCAGGGAAATGTTTTCGCCAGGTGCATTTTCAATGCTGACATTGAATGCAGATTGGTGCGAACTGATCTCAGTTGTTTCATTTTGAGTTGACTTTCGGATGTCGGTTGTCGTGTAGTTGTAATGAGTAAACAGGTTGCCTAAAAATTCCATTTTCTTTTTATCGGTTTCAGATTGGAGAATATACAAGCCCCTCAAGCTTCTGCCTTCCTTGTTGGTGAAACGAACAAACACACGATAACCAATCAAAAAAAAATCATTGCCCATAAACTTTGGAAAACCCTTTGGCCTTAAACCCTTTGTCTGCACCATTGCCACCGCAATGAAAGCCCATCTGTCTTTGAAAGTATCCAACTGTAAACAGGAAGGAATGAGAGGCTGAACTACCTCTTTGCGAAAAGCAAAAGTGAAAACGAGCGAACTTTCGAAATGCGCCTCCACAGCAAAAGGGTGATTTTTCAGAAAAGAAAGCATTAAGCAGGTTGTAGTTTTTTGTTGAGGTAAAACTCATTGTAATAAATTAAAACGATGAACAGGAAAGCCCAAAGTGCATTGAACTTCCCCCACAGCAAAAGGTTAGGCACCAAAAAAAATTCCAGGGCATTCATCACCACAACAACCACTATTTGAGTAATGGCATTGAATCGTGACCATAAACCGCTTACAATCCAAACTGCCATCACCATTTCTGAAAGTCCTATAAGAAGGGTAAAAAGCCGTGAATGACTACTGCCCAAAATAGCGGCCACAATTTCCTGGTGACGTGGCACCAGGTTACAAACTTTGCAGAAAAGTCCGTTTACTATCCAAACGAACGCAATTAAGCAGGTTAGTAGTTGATGTTTTCTTCTTGTTGTCATTTTGAAGATGCGGGCAATAAAAAAAGAATTGTTGAAGCGTTTATGCTAATATAAGCCGGCGTGGATTACAATACAAATTACAGTTATCCGGGAGGCAAAATGAAATGCCACGAATTACAATCAATATTACGAATTTGTTTAGTAAACCAGCCAGAGGCGTTAGGCGTGATTCATTCTAAGGAATGGTTGAGAGTAAAATTTTTTGTGGGAAGGGTAGTGGGTGAAGAAAAAAGGAAGTTTTTTATTTTCTATAGATGAGAGATTTTTAATTTCAACATTAGTATATTTGAAACAGTTATCCGGAAAACTAACTGTGGTAAGAAACTAATTTTAATTCAAAGAGTATTGGTGCAAAAAGCAGAGTTTTCAGATTCTATTAAGATTGATTTTAAAATAAGACAAATTAATGCAATCAGGTATTAAGGATAATCATTCCAGGGGGCCAGTTGGCAATTATTTAAGGGACGAGATCAAAAAAGGAAGTGAGCTTTCTATAGTATCTGCATACTTTACGATATACGCATTTGAAAAGTTAAAGGATCAACTTGAGCAGATAAATCGATTTCGTTTTTTATTTGGTGAACCTACCTTTATTAGGCCGAATCAATTAAATCCGGAACTAAAGAATCCAAGAGAATACAAGATTCAGGACGACAATTCAATCGCTTTAGAAAACGTACTTCAGCAAAAGAGCGTCGCCAGAGAGTGCGCATCTTGGTTGCGGCAAAAATCAGAAATTCGATCCATGGTGAAGCCTAATTTTTTGCACGGGAAGCTTTATCATGTGCAACATTCCAATGGTGTTGAAAAAGCAATCTTGGGAAGTTCAAATTTCACCGTTAACGGTTTAGGTTTGGGCAGTAGTCCGAATATTGAACTTAATATGATAGTCGATAGTGAACGGGATAGAACGGATTTGCGGGAATGGTTTGACGAGATTTGGAATAATTCAGAAGGACTTGTGGAGGATGTTAAAGACGAGGTCTTGGCTTACATAGAACATTTATACGCGGAAAATTCACCTGAGTTTATTTATTACAAAACGCTTTATCATCTCTTTGAAAATTACCTATCTGATAAAAATAAAAACAGCTTGCTCGATGCTCGTACCGGCTTTTATGATAGCGAAGTTTGGAACATGCTCTACGATTTTCAGAAAGATGGAGTAAAAGGAGCAATTAATAAGATCGAAAAGCATGGAGGCTGCATCGTTGCCGATAGTGTGGGTTTGGGAAAAACTTTTGAGGCGTTAGCTGTAATTAAATATTATGAACTTAAAAACCAAAATGTATTAGTCCTTTGCCCAAAAAAGCTGACTGCTAACTGGACAACTTACCAGGCAAGCAAAAGCAATGTCTTAAATCCATTTAAAAAGGATCGATTCAATTATCATGTCCTTTATCACACGGACCTTGGAAGGGAAACTGGTAGAGCTGAAGCTGACGGACATGAGTTCGATAAAATTGAATGGGCAAATTATGGACTTGTGGTTATAGATGAGTCTCACAACTTTCGCGGTAACCCTATAGAAAAGCAACTTGATGATGGAACTATTAAGATAAACCGGGCAAAATTTTTAACCGATAGAATTATTCGTGCAGGAGTAAAAACTAAAGTTCTTCTCTTGTCCGCGACACCCGTGAATAATACACTTAGAGACTTACGTAACCAAGTTTCTCTGATTATTCAGGATGAAGAAAAAAAGTTTTTTGAAGAAACGCAGATAAAAGATTACAGACAAACTTTAAAACTTGCGCAAACACAATTTACGGTTTGGGCAGATAAAAAAAATAAAAACCGCTCGGTAAAAGGACTTTTAGAAAGACTTGATAGTTCCTTTTTCAAATTGCTCGACGAACTTACTATTGCACGATCCCGTAAGCATATCATCAAATTCTACGATTTTAAAAACGTAGGCAAATTTCCAGAAAGACTTCCGCCCGAATCAATTTATCCTTCTATTGATTTACAAAACAGGTTTTTCACTTATGATGCTCTTAATAAAAAAATTCTGCAATACCGATTATCAGTATTTAATCCTTCTAAATACGTAAAGCGAGAATTTCGGGAAGAATATGAAAGGCGGGCCGGCCGGCAGATATTAGGCTTTAAGCAGTCAGATCGCGAACACTTCCTTATTAACATGATGAAGGTCAATTTTCTTAAGCGTCTTGAAAGTTCGATTGAGTCTTTCCAAATTTCAATGGAAAGAACAATAAACAAAATAGAAAAGCTTGAAACCAAGATAAAACAATTCCAGCAGCACTTTAAGAATGGACAACTCAACCTATTTGACTTTGAGCCAGATGAGAACGAATTAGAAGATATAACAGAAGAGGAAGAAAAATGGCAGGTTGGGAAAAAATTAAAATTTGAACTACAACATATTGAATTAAATAAGTGGCTGACTGATCTTGAAAAGGACAGGCAGGCGTTAAATGAACTATACAACAGTGCTTGCGCAATTGATGCCGAGCGTGATGCTAAGTTGGCAGAGTTAAAAGAACTTATTAAAAACAAAGTGTCCGGAGATTCAAGGAACAAGAAGGTGCTCATTTTTACCGCATTTGCAGACACTGCACAATATCTTTATAATAATGTGCAGCCGTGGTTATCTTCTCAATTCGGAATCCACAGTGCCCTGATTGCTGGAGGAAGAACAGCAACGACTTATGGAGGAAACGAGTTTTCTCATATCCTCACTAATTTTTCACCGATATCAAAACAAAGAGCTTTAATACCAAAAATGTCTCAGCAGGATGAAATTGATGTCCTTATTGCCACCGATTGTATCTCTGAAGGCCAAAATTTACAGGACTGTGATTACTTGATTAATTATGATATTCATTGGAACCCAGTTCGCATAATCCAGCGGTTCGGCAGAATAGACCGACTCGGAAGTCGAAATAATAAAATTCAGTTAGTGAATTTCTGGCCTACCAAAGACTTAGATAACTACATCAATCTTAAAGAAAGGGTTGAAGCAAGAATGGCGTTGGTTGATGTAACTGCAACAGGTGAAGACAATATTTTAAACACAGAACAAATTGAGGAATTGATTACAGATGAATTAAAATATCGAAACCGACAGCTAAAACGCTTACAGAAAGAAGTTTTAGACCTTGAAGATCTGGACGAAAGTATTTCATTGACGGATTTTACACTGGACGATTTTCGCATTGAACTTTCAAACTTTATTGAAAATAATAAGGAAAGATTAGACCATTGCCCTCTGGGATTATATGCAGTAGTTCCTGTTAAGTCCGACCTTGATAATATAACTTCCGGCGTCATCTATTGTTTAAAACAAAAGGGCGATACTACCGGAACAGAGGAAGTGAATCCTTTGCAGCCTTATTTCCTGGTATATATAAAAGATAATGGTGAAGTGCGGTACAATTATATACATGCTAAACAAATACTGGAACTGTTTAGAGGGCTTTGCCAGGGAAAAACATCCCCCAATGAAGAATTATGCGAGTTATTTAATAAACAAACTGAAAATGGGCAGAAGATGGATAAATTTACCGGTTTATTAACTAGCGCAATTGATGAAATCATCCGGGTATTTAGGAAAAGGGTGACACAGAAACTAACAACCGACCGTGGCGGAACGTTAATGCCCAAGAATAAAAATCCTAACGATAAAGAGCAGTTTGAATTAATTACATGGTTGGTTATATCATAGAAAATATAAAAGTGTTAACAACGGATGAGTATTGAAGCAAAAAGAAATATCGAAGAAGCGATTAAAAAGTTCAAGGAGCCGAATTTGTTTGAGAATGGGATAAATCTTTTTAAAGTGCTTGGCTATAAGACACAACGTCAATTGAGACTGCCAGATAATACTTTCCGAGGCTTTGAAAATGAATTTCCAACCGTTAAAACTAAAGTAAACCCCATAAGATCATTAATAAATGACTGGGAAAAAATTGAATTGCTCTTCCAGCTTACCCAAAACGAAATGACACGTCAATCTTTCCTTTTTGATACAGGAAAAGTTGATAATACCATTATAGAAGCTTATCTATTTTTTGCAATAGAGCTGCGTGAAAGCAATTACACAAGAACAGACTTAAGCAATATAACCCGTGATATTAACAAGGTTTTTTCGATGCCAGTGTTGGTTTTGTTTAAATATGATTCAAAGATTACTCTATCGGTTATTAAAAGGAGATTGCATAAAAGTGATGAAAGCAAAGATGTTTTGGAAAAGGTAACTCTAATAAAAGATATTAACGTTGAAGATCCTCACCGTGCCCATTTGGAAATACTTTACGATTTAAGTTTTGATAAACTGCAGGCAGCCTTTAAGGTTAAGAACTTTGTTGAACTTCACAATGCCTGGCAAAAAACACTTGACACCAAAGAACTGAACAAAAGATTTTATGATGAACTTTTCAAATGGTATCTATGGGCTGTCAAAAATGTTGAGTTTCCACAAATCAGACCGAAAGAAGACTTAATTCCTAATGAGGCTCATCAAAGCGAAAGTGTAATCCGACTACTTACTCGATTGCTTTTTTGTTGGTTCATGAAAGAGAAACAAAATCTGGTTCCTAAAACTTTATTTGTTGAAAATGAAGCTAAACAATTATTAAAAAACTTTAATCCTGCAGATAAAAAAAGTTCGATTTACTATAGGGCAATTTTACAAAATCTATTTTTTGCGACATTAAGTGTTCCTATTGAAGACAGAAAGTATATTCGAGAATCTTTTAAAGGAAGCAATATAAATCACGGTAATCAATATGTGTTTCGATATCAGGATGAGTTTGCTGACCCGAAGGAAAATCTTAAACTTTTCAAAGATATTCCCTTTTTAAATGGCGGTTTATTCGATAGTTTGGATAAAAGAAAGGACGAGGAAAACCCTGAAGAAATAAGGTTGGACGGATTTTCATCAACAAAAAAGAAACAAGCTTTTGTTCCTGATTTTATTTTTTGGGGACGACACGAAGGAATCGACTTAACTAAAGAGCTTGATAGTGCAAGAAAAAGTAACGAAACAGTTCACGGTATTTTTGACATTTTGAATTCTTATAAGTTTACAATTGAAGAAAATACTCCGGTCGAAGAAGAAATTGCGCTTGACCCAGATTTGTTAGGTAGAACTTTTGAAAATCTTTTGGCAAGTTACAATCCTGAAACAAAAAAGAACGCAAGAAAGCAAACAGGAAGCTTCTACACTCCGAGAGAAATTGTTAGCTATATGGTGGACGAAAGTTTGCTTTCATATTTGATCGAGAATGTTCAATCTGTTTCGCGTGCTAAACTCACCGAATTGATTTCTTATTCCGACAAAGAAGTCGATTTTTCAAACACGGAGAAAAAGTTGATCATTACAGCAATTGAAAATTTAAATGTTTTTGACCCAGCTTGTGGCAGCGGTGCTTTTCCAATGGGCATCCTTCATAAGCTTGTATGGATATTGCATAAAGTTGACAAAGAAAATGACGTATGGTTTGAATCTTTAATCAATCGTTTGCCAGCATATGCGCGGGCAGAGATGCGTAATAAGCTAAAAGGTGAAAATTGGAATTACCTTAGGAAACTCGGACTTATTCAACAGTCAATATATGGAGTGGATATCCAACCCATCGCAATTCAAATAGCTAAACTTCGTTTTTTTATTTCATTGTTAGTTGACCAAAAAATAAGAGATACACCTGCTAACAATTATGGTTTGTTGCCGTTACCAAATCTTGATTTCAAATTAGTTTGCGCTAATGCGTTGATAGCACCACCCGAAGAAAATCAAGGGGGCAGCATACAATTCCTAGATGTATTTTCTGAAAAGTTTAAAAAAGAAACTGAAAAGTATTTCAATACTTTTTTACCAAGGGAGAAAAAGGAGACGATAGACTTAATTAAAAAGTTAGTAAATCAAAAGGTGGAACAAAAAGTAGGTGAAGTTGAAAGTTTGTTTAGAAGCAATGATGAAAGAATAACTTCTGCATTGAAGATTAAAAACAAAAACTTAATTAAATGGAAGGAATGGGAAATAAAATTGTGGAGAACGTATACCAACCTTTTCAAGAATGAAAGTGTTGGCTTTTTTGGCACCAAATATTTTTTTCCAGAAGTTAAAAATGGATTTGGAATAGTGATAAGTAATCCGCCTTACGGCGCCGACTTTTCCCAAGATGAAAAAAACTATTTCAAAAAAGCCTATAATCATCAGGATTATCAACCGGAAAGTTTTCTATTATTTATTGAAAAGAGTTTTGATTTTTTAAAACCCAGCGGTGTTCTTTCATTCATTATTCCAAATACATGGCTTACCAATTTGAAATTGGTTAAAATAAGAAAATTTTTAATTGGGTCTAACTTAATTCTCAACATTTCCCACTACCATAAAAACGTTTTTGAAGCCGTTGTTGATACTGAGGTCGTAATCTTTAAAAAAGGGTTTAAGAAAAATAATAAAATAACCGTATTTAATCATCTCGAATCAAAACAGGTTGAAGAAATAAGCCACATTCAAGATAAATGGAAAGAAAGAAACGGTGATGTAATTAATATTTTTTCTTCTGAAGCCAATGAGGTCATAGTCGAAAGGATAAAACAAAATGCAAAGCAACTAAGAGAATACTGCGAGGTGATAACCGGAATGAAACCTTATCAAGTCGGGAAAGGAATTCCGAAGCAATCTCAATCAGTTGTTAAGAACAGAATATTTGATTCTAATGCCAAGATAGATAATTCATATAAAAAACTATTAAGAGGCAGTGATATTAATAAATATTCAACCGATTGGGATGGAAAGAGATGGATCAAATATGGAGATTGGCTTGCAGAACCTCGATACTCGGCAAGATTTGATTCTGACCAAAAAATTGTAATTAGGCAAACTGGCGATTCCTTGATTGCTACTTTAGACACCGAGAAATTTGTCTGTATGAACAACCTACATGTTATACAAGCCAAAGGAAGAACTAATCTAAAATTTATTTTGGCTCTACTAAACTCCGAGATTTTAACCTTTTATTTCCAATACCTCAATCCAGAAACTGGAGAAGCGTTAGCCGAGGTCAAGAAGGAAAACGTTGAAAAATTATTAATCAAGTTACCAAAGGACCAAAGTCAATTTATCATTATTGTGGATTATATATTACTTCTCAAGAAACAAAACAAAGATTCCTCGTTCTTTGAACGTCTACTTGATGCAATGGTGGATGAACTGTATTTACCTGAAGTAATTCAAAATGCAAAGTGTGAAGTATTGAAGCACTTGAATAATTTACCGGAATTGAAACAACACGAAGACGAAGAAAATTTGAAAACGATACAGAAAGTCTATAAAGAATTATCTGACCCGAAACATCCTATGACTGCAGCATTACTTAGGCTTTTAACAGTTGAGGAAATAAAAATCATTGAGCGACGAAAATGAAGAGAATTACAAAATTAGAAATATCAAACTTTCGGGCGTTCTTGGATAATTATGAAATAGAATTGAACAATGGAGAAAACTTACTAATTTATGGTGAGAACGGAAGCGGAAAGAGTTCGTTATTCAAATCACTGGACAACTTTCTAACCAGCAGTCGGGATACTGGATACCCTTTTATAAAAAATAACAACGCAGAAACTAAAGAAGGAATTCTGACCTTTACTTTTAATGATTACGATTTTGCAACTAAAATTATAACTTCTAGGATCGGAGAAGCAGTTACTTTTGGAAGTGAGATAGTAACCACAAGCTCTGAGCAATTTCTCAAAACAGCCGAATTAACAAAAGGCTTTTTAGATTATAAAGCTTTACTCGCCGTCTACAATCACAACGAGGCACAGCCTAATTTGTTTGATCTTATTATACTGAATTTATTTAAGGATTTTATCCCAACTCATTTGGGGGGAACCTATCCATTAGGAAATAGGTTTAAACATTTAAAAAGAGAAATTGTCACAGCTTATACAACCGTAACCAGGCAATATAGACTCGCTGTCCCCCAAATGGCCTCATTCGAAGTCATATTAAGGCGGGTGCTTGATGAGGTATTTCTACAATTGAACGCGCTCTTAATTCATTACTTTAAACTTAATTTGAGAGTATGGTATTCATTAACACCACTTGTGGCGACTGGATGGTGGAGGGAAATACCTACTGAACTCAAACTTGGTATTAAATTAAATGGAGTATTTATACAAAATCAATCTGACTATTTGAATGAAGCTCGGCTTTCGGCCTTAGCTATATGCCTCTATCTGGCAGTAATCAAGAGAAATCCTCAAATGATTGACTTCAAAATCCTTTTCTTAGATGATGTTTTTATTGGCTTAGATCTGACTAATCGTTTACCTATTCTTGACATAATCAAAAATGAGTTTACCGAATATCAAATATTTATCAGTACCTACGACAGGCATTTGTATGAATTGGCCAAAAGGAAATTTGAAATCGAATCGCCTGGAAGATGGAGATCAATTGAATTGTATGTCGGCAAAGATCAAATAAATAATCAATCATCGGACCGGCCAATTATGGTAGTTGGCGAAAGTCATTTTGAAAAAGCTACCCGATATCTACACGACAGAATAAAACCCGATTATCCTGCCGCTGCAAATTATTTTAGAAAGGCTTTGGAGGAATTGATTCAGGATTTTATTCCAGAATGGGAAACTGCAGACGCTGAAAATACACAGTTGCCGGATTATCAACTTACTCAATTGATAATAAGAACAAAGAGGTTTTTAAATAATTCTGGAAACTCGAGTATTTATATCGATAATATAAATTCTTTGCTTTCAACACTTCTTCACCCATTGTCTCACCACGAAATTACATCACCAGTATATAAGGGAGAATTGATAATAATTGAAAGCAATTTTATGAAACTAAAAAAACAACTGCAAGACCTAGATATCAGCAATAATTTCAAATGTTGTTTAGAACAAGGAAAGAGACTAAAAATGACATTTGAAATCAGTTCTGCAGCAAATCATTTCAGTTTTTATGAATTGATTTTGAAAGAGCCGCTTACAATGAAAAGAAACGGGACATTACCAACAATCATTTCAAAGGTCCATTGCGTAGCAGACAAATGCTATGGACATAATGGGGCGATAACATATCCCTCTTATAATCCTGATAAAAAAGATCCCAACTTCAACTATGAATCTTTGCAAAAAGCTTATGACAGAATATACCTTTATTTAGTTGGAAATAATATAGGAGCTTTTCCCAAAGCTGCGGATTATTTGACAACAATTGAATACCATGATGGAACTACTTGGCAACCTTTTTTAAATTTAACAGTGTGGTAGAAGTTTGCTGCCAAAAGCTATACACAGAAGATGAAGTAAATAGAAAGATGAGGTGCTGTCTGAGTTTGGTACTCGGGACAATTAAAATAAGGTGCACTTGTGTAGGAAAGTGCTATCATGTATTCAGTTTAACGAAAGCGTGCTTAAACGATCGGTGATGCGAAAGGGTCTTTTTATTAGCACAATGTCGTTCATCGCTATTGTGTAACTTAAAAAATAATAACAACAATATGTCTTTTCAACCAGAAAAAATAACCCCAGCTGGCGCAAGCGTCTCGCTTGTGCCTTAAATCATCAACATTCTTGATTTTCGGATAATGAGCCAAAAGTACAGGTTTGGGGATCCTGGCAAACTGCATTTCATAAGTTTTGCTGTTGCATATTGGATTGACTTGTTTGTGCGCAATGAATACAGAGAGATTTTAATTGAAAGTTGGAAATACTGCCAAAAGGGAAAAGATTTAGAAATCTATGCCTGGTGCATTATGACAAGTGATGTGCACACGATCATTGGAAGTGGAGGAAGAGATTTGGACAAAATTGTCGGTGAGATGAAAAGTTTCACGTCCCGGAGCTTGAGGAAAGTGATAACATACCATCCGGCAGAGAGCAGAAAAGAATGGCTGCTGTGAATGATGGAAAGAGCGGGGAAGATGATGGTAAAGGTTTGATTGAATTATCTTTTATTCATTGGGAGCAGCGAGGTAAGTGACACAAGCGGCACGCTTGCGCCAGAGGGGGGTGGATAAAGCTACCATGCTGCCCTTCTTTGTAGCGTAATCTAACGGTGATAAATATCCCAGCGATTTATGCGGTCTCTCACTGTTGTAATCATTGCGCCATTCATCGCAGAGTTCTCTTACCTCTGTAAGACTCGTAAATAGATAGGCATTTAGAAGTTCTCTTCTCATGCTGCCATTCTTTCGCTCTATGTAGGCGTTTTGCATGGGTCGTCCTGGTTGGATAAATTGAAGGTTTATTTTACGGCTTTGATGGCTACACCATTCTTCCAACTTATGGCTGACAAATTCAGGGCCGTTATCGCAACGGATATTTGCAGGTGTAAATTCCGGTGATGTTGACCCACCATTCCGCTCATGTTGACCCACCTGGGAAGCAGGCAATAAATGAAAGAGCTAAATGATGATTAAAAATACAAATCGTTATTTATAATCGGTTACTTTTTTTCTTCTCAGCGATT
>DASTXM010000077.1:0-4298 GCA_035765495.1 Hanamia sp. | reverse complement strand
TGCAATGGCGACACGATGTCAACGATGGTATTGAAAAATAGCCGGGTATCGAACCCGGCCATTTTTAGCAAGAACTTCGCTTCTGGCTCCATTCTGTCAATATCCAAAAATTATTTGACACAGTTTAATTTACACTCCCTAAACAAAGGGAAAAATAAAATTATTTGAATTTATTTGTTTACTGCTCATTACAGTTTTCGTATGTGCATTACAGTTATAAACGATTTACTTATTCATTTTTAATTTTAAATGAGCCCTTTCCCCTGCCGGATTTATTATTTCTAATTGATAAATTCCGTCACTTAAGTTCCTTTCCATTTTTAAGTTCAATATTCTTTCTCCGGTATAATTTACTTGTTTTGAAAAGACAGTTTGTCCGGCCATGTTGAATAGTATGAAATAATACTTTCCAATTTCCTGGCCTTCGATCTGTAAGTTAATTTGATTATTGACAACAGGATTCGGATAAATTGAAATTCCTCTTTTTATTTCGGGAAGATTGATCTTTATCACTTTTTCAAACTGAATCTCATCATTCAGTGATCGTCCCGTTAGCCTGTAAAATCCGCTTCCCCACTTGGTTTGATCAGAGATAAAACGATACATACCTGAAGGATTGCCGGCTGCAACGACGCCAATTTTTGAAAATTGAATTCCATCATTTGAATAAGCAAGTTCATATTCTTTCACATTCTCAGTTTCATTTTGTACTTGCCATTCTATGATCACATTTTGATCTTTAAATTTGCCATTCATTGAAATGAGCGTAACAGGAAGTGGCCCTTCAGCAGCTCTGAAAACCAAATAAAATCTTTCAGCATCGGATGAGCCTTTATCTTCTGTGACAGAAAAATTTATGTAAGAAGTATCAGTTAAACTAATTGATTTTTCTGTTTTAAGAAAATTATCCACCAGCCACGCTTCAAGACCAGTATTAATTTTTTTTGGGGAAAAGACCAGTTTATAATCTTGCTTTTTAAGATTTTTAAGAAAATAGATTAATGTATCACCAGGGTGAATTGAATTTCTTGCTTCCACTACAAACAACTTTTCCGAATTTTTTATTGCAAAATTTTCAGCTGGAATCTCTATTTTCTTTACATCATCTCCATCAATTTTATCCGAAAAATCTTTTGAAAATGAAACGGCGGTTCCATCAAGTAGCATTCCGGTTTGTGAAACAAGATTCGCAAATAAAATGGAAATTTCATTTTCTGTTTCGCGTGTTACCAAATGGTAATTGCCAGCTACTTTACAATCTTCTGTGAAACCGACCGAGCCCTCTGAAGAAGTATAATTAGTGACGAAAAAGGCCTGTCCTGATTGAATATACTGGTAATTGCCTGTGCTTGGATAGTTGGAGGTTGCACCCGGAACAGCTAAATAACCTGTGGCTTTTGAAATCGTTTGATAACCTCCATAACCATAACTTCCGCCAAGGGCCGGATCCCAGGCATAGTAGGAAGATTGAATGTTTGAATGATTTATTTTCTCAAAGTCAATTGCTGATGCATAAGGATTTCCTATTGATTGAAATTTACCGGCCGGCACTGTACTTGTAGGAGGTAAATTAATGGGCGAATATAACTTTCCCCTGATCCTTAAAATGGTTGGAGTAGGTGCAGCATTTACCGTATTTGCTTGCCTGTCGCCACGAACAAAAATCATGTAACCTTTCTCATTATTTAACTCCAGATTTGTTGAGGAAACGCCAATCCATGCGTCAGAATCAGCATCGTAATATTTCATTGAAGGCGCATATGAGCTGGCATCAAAACCTTTTGCAACACCTTCCGGTGCAGTGATCCAGGTTCCATATCCTGTAATCGTTTTACTTCCTCCTTCCTGCCAGCTATCATAAATTGTTTGTCCGAATGCAGGAGTTGAAAGTAGTTCCCACGACTTCTGGTGACCATCATCTGTACTGTTGGTGTTGATGTATCGCTCAACAATAAATCTTCCTTCATAATAATTGATAATTGCGTTTGTGCTTAACCGTGCGATGCTAGCTGTTTGATCTTTGTCGCTGAGTAAGGTGAGGTCTGCATTCAAATTTGTAGCTGAATAATCTTCCAAGGAAAGCTGATCATAAACAGAAAGGCTATCATCAATATTCAACCCTGAAACATTTTCATTTTTCAAATCGTAAAAGGTCATTTGGGGTGAAGCGGCCAAATAGTTTTGTATTGCACTTCCATTAAAAATTACAGTGCCATTATTATGAATAAAAATTGCATCAGAAGTTTTGGAAAGATCACCCTGGATGATCAAATCGTCCGAAGGTGCAGTTTTGTTGCCGCTACCCGAAAGAACCAGGTTTTGATAAATCAAGCCTCCTGTATTTGTAATAGGCTGATCTCCATCGCGCGTATACTCGATTGTGCTGTTAGGTTCAAGAACAATGTTTTCAATATCTTCATTTAACGCGGAACTTTGAATTGGAGCAGATGTAATGGCTGCGCCGTTAAAACCCTGGTTGTTGCCACATTTGAAATAACCTCCGCTTTCAACTGTCACGGTTTGGATTCCTTCTTCACCTTTAATTGTATTGTCATTCATTGAAAAAACGCCACCATTTTTTACTGTGAAAGTCCCCTTTGCATTTAAGTTAATATTGCCCCACGATATGCCAACATTAGTACCGGTTACCTCAATATTCTGATAATTCTTACTCCTGATGGTTTCAGTTGTTCCGTTCGATCCGTTGAATTCAATTATACCTCCCGTTAGATTGTAAGTGCCAGCCATTTTCGGATTCGGTCCATAAGTATCTACAATCAAACGGCTGTTGTCACTCATTGTGAGATTGGTAGCAGTGGGACCAGATTCACTTTCGTCGCCAATATTTTTTCCACGACAATCAAATATCGCGTCATCCTTTATAGTAACAGTTCCAAGCGGAGAAAATGAACCTGTTGGTTTTTTTGTGCCACTACCTGAAAAGATCAAATTGCTGAAATCGTCTCGTGCATTTAAGTTTTGATCACCATCTGCATATAACTCAATTGTCGAGCCTGAATTTACTGTAATTCCTCCCGAAGGAATTGAACCACCTGTAGATGAGAAACCACCGCTTCTGGAGGTTCTGAATACGCCATTTAGAATAATCGAACCATTTGTATTTCTTATTCCCTGGTCGGTAACATCTAAAGTTCCATTTATGGTCAAAACTGTTCCATCGATTACATTGTTACTGAGAAAAGAATTACTTACCTTCACATAAGATCCGCTGGGGATTTCTGCATCCGTATAAAGTTTAAGATTTCCTGATAGGTTTATTTTTAATGAATCTCCTTTAAGGACGGGATGTAAACCATTCAAGCAGATTTGTCCTGCATTTTCCTGGCTTATTGAATAATCTCCTCTAATTCCATCCCGCAAGTATTTATCTCCTGTTCCTTTAAAATTCAAATCTGTATTCAATTCCAAAATTCCATTCACATGAAAATCGCTACTGGAGCCGCTTCCCGGTGTTCCTGAAACAGCAGAAATCCTGAAAATTGGAATGGTATTTCCATCAGCATATGGAAAATAAGTGAGCCCCGGTGCTGCAAATGCTTTGTCAAGATCATATTCATAAATCGCTCCGTCATTCCAAACATTGGTGGTTGAAGTTGCAAAAGCTTCATAACCATCACCAGTAGACGCAGTTCCATCGCCAATTTTTATTTTACCTCCGGAAGCGATATTGATGTTGGCAGTTGGCGCTTGTTGAACAGCGATAGAATAATCATTCTCACTTATCACTTCCAAAACTCCTCCACTTTCAATTGTAACATCATCTCCGTTGCCGTCATTAATAATTAATTCTCCGCCGGTTTGAAGCTGAAGCGTTCCATCTATTGTTGTTTGGTCTAATGGAACGGGAGTTGAGACTGAAACGGTATGCCCACTTTGAATTAAAATATTTTCGGCATCAGTTGTTGGTGATTTAGATGAAACACTCCAGTTCGAGTTATCATACGAATATTCCCAGATCGACGCTGTGGACCAATTGCCACTTTGCCGGCTTCTGTAGTAGGTGAGAATGGGAGAAACTGAACCAATCAATGTAAAATCGTCCAATTTAACTGTTCCTCGTGAATCAGTTGCTCCGGTTAAACTTATTTGGACTGTAATCGTTCCGGTTAAATTTTGTACGGGATTTAAAACACCTGTGTTTCCAAGATCGCTCCCACTTCCCGGAATCGATCCGGAACCTACAGAAATTCCGTTTATGGTCATTGACCAATTCGTTGGCCCGGTAGCACTTCTTTCTCTCCAAAAATTAAATTGGGTAATTGAAAGTTGGTACTCTT
>DASTXM010000076.1:0-8846 GCA_035765495.1 Hanamia sp. | reverse complement strand
GCGTTAGGATTGTTTTCAAAAGCCGGCAGTAAAGCAAGTGGCGTTCCTGATTCGTTTACTGCTACAGGCGTAGAACCGGTTGTATCAACCGAAATTGCTTTAACGTTTGATGCAATAGTTGTTCCTGCTTTTTGAAGGCATTCCCTGATTGTTGCTTCCAGACCTTCAATATAATCGAGCGGATGTTGCCTGAATTGATTTTGTTCTGCATTGCAGAATAATCCATCTCTCCATCTTGGATAATCAAAAGAAGCGGAAGCCATTTCGTCTCCGTTTTGTGCATCCAGAATTACGGAACGAACGGAATCAGTGCCGAAGTCAACTCCTATAACGTATGATTTTTCGCTCATTTTATTTCTACTCAACATTTATATTGATGGATGTGGATTTCATCTGATCTGCTGACGCTGTTAGTGTTATCTTTCCCGGTGTAGCTACTGATTTGATAATCACGAGGCATTTCCCATTCCAGGCTTTTCGTTGTGGCTGCTGGTAACTTTCAAGGCTTACAGGATTTGCATTTCCTACTCCTGCTATCGTACCCGGTCCATCTATTTTGAATTGTACCAGGTTTTCTGCTGTTGGGTTCAGATTGCCCTTTGCATCTAATAATTCAACCGTTACATAACTTAAGTCCTCGTTATTTGCTTTAATCGTTAACCGATCTGCTGTCAATTTTATCGATTCAGGATTGGAAGCAGTGGCGAGTTGAGCGGAGTTGATTATTTTATTCTTAGAATCGTATCCTACGGCTTTTAATGCTCCTTTCTGGTAAGGTACTTTCCAGGAGGCCATATATTTTGTGGAACGATCGGTTGTTTTTTTGCCCAGAGATTTTCCGTTCAAAAACAATTCTACCTGTCGGCAAGAAGAATAGACGGTCACTTCAAGCGGTTTGTTTTCATAACCTTCCCAATTCCAACTGCTGCGCGCATCAAGCCAGTTCCATTTCGACCACGGTTCTTTATCCGGGTTTTCAGGAAATGTAGGAACGGGCGGTGTTACAAAAAGAGAAAGCTGATCTTTTTTCCAAAGGGCATCTCTGTAATAAGATTGTGGGCGCTTCCAGCCACAAATATCAATATCACCGCAATACGCCAGATTCCACGGGAAAAAATTTTGTTTTTGGAAATAGCCACGCCATCCGATACTTGCTTCGCCGATGTAATCATAAGCAGTCCAGACAAAATCACCAATCACATACGGATGATCGACGACTTTCATCCAACTGTCAAAAGCCTCAAGTGGAAACGATTCTGTACCAACCATGATTCTTCCCGGAACTCTTTTATGGTCTTTTGCATAAACATCTTCTGAGGGATTTCCATTAGCTGCGTAATTATATCCGGCGACATCCAACTGAGCAAAGTACGGATCTTTGTCTTCTCTTAAATCATTCACCGCAGAAGTGATTGCTCTTGTCGTATCGAGACTTTTAATGTAATGTACCAACATCTTTGCAGTTGCTACTCCCTCGGCAGTGGCGCGTTCAGGAATTTCGTTTCCAATGCTCCACATGATGATTGAAGGATGATTCCTGTCTCTTAATACCATACTTTCCACATCTTTTTTCCACCAATCTTTAAAATACAAATGATAATCATACGGATTTTTTCCATAGTTCCAGCAATCGAATGCCTCATCCATCACGAGCATGCCGAGGCGATCGCACGCTTCCAAAAAAGCAGGGCTGGGTGGATTGTGACTGCATCTTATCGCATTGAAGCCGCTTGCTTTCAACAATTCCACTTTTCTTTCTTCTGCCCTGTCATATTGTTTTGAGCCAAGCGGGCCGTTGTCGTTGTGAAAACAGCCGCCTTTCAGTTTAAGTGTTTTTCCATTCAACTGAAAACCGTTATTTACATCGAACGAGATGGTTCTGATGCCGAAGCTGGTTGTATCCAAACTTACCAGTTGATCATTTTTATAAACAGAAGTAACTGCTTTGTACAATACCGGTTTTTCACAAGACCACAATTGTGGATTTTTGATAGAAGCAGTTTGGTCAAATTCAAAAGATTTACCGGCAGTCAAATTGTTTCTTGCTTCAGTTGCAGTAGCCACTTCAATTCCGGCAGGATTTATAAACTTAGTAATGATGCGAACGGTTTGAGACTGCTTTGTTTCATTTACCACATTTGTTTTGGAATTCACGGTTGCGGCAGTTGAATTAACTTCGGGTGTTGTAATAAAGATTCCCCAATTTGAAACATGCACCCGATCCATCTTTTTCAGCCACACATGCCGGTAAATGCCGGAACCTGAATACCAGCGGCTGTTTTGGCCTTCATTCTTTACTTCTACCGCAATTACATTGGCAGAATCATATTTCAAATAATCACTTAAATCATAGATAAAACTGGTATAGCCATAAGGATGATTTCCAAGATGATGGCCATTAATCCACACATCGGCATTCATATAAACCCCATCAAACTGAATAAAGATTTTTTTGCCTTTATCTTCTGAGGGAACCAGAAATTTTTTACGATACCACCCGGTGCCGCCGGTAGTAAATCCTCCGCTTACCTGGCTGATGGCATACTTATTAAAAGGAGAGCTGGTTCCTTTCAAGTCTTCGATGCTCCAATCGTGTGGAAGATCAATTTTTTTCCAGGATGAATCATTAAAGCTTGCATCTTCTGCTCCCTGCGCGGCCCCTAAAAGAAAAGTCCAGTTGTTATCAAAACGTGTTGTGGTGTTGGGTTGCGCGTAAATTGTAAGAGTGCCGGACAGCACGCAAACCAATAATATCAATTTTCTTATCATCGTGAAATAATTGAAAAAGATGAAACGATTGTTACGTTATTTTAAAGCTAAACACTAATAAGAAGATTTTGAACCAATATCCTTTGCGTTCATTTTTCAATCAATACATCTGCGGGAAGCTATTTTAAAAAATGATGTATCAGCAGTGTCTGAATATTTGTAGCGAATAGCTTCATTGGAACCTCACGAAAAATGATAGAGTAAATGTAGTATAAATTAATTGTTATTTCGACACTTAATGTTTTATTTTTTACAATCTTCTTTACATTGACAGTAAACCAATAAATATGCGCTTTTTGTTTTTTACCTTCAGTTTTTTGTTTCGCACTCTGATCCTAATTACATTTATACTTTAATTACCGGTAATCTTTACAAACAACCTTTATGAATAGAAAACCTGCATTCAATGCCTACGTCCTTGCTGTTTCTTTTTTGATCGCCATCAGCTCCTGTACTTCAGTGGAGAAAACGACGGTTCCTGATACCTTGAAACAAAATTCAAATCATTTGATCACAAAGGATGGTTTTACATTTCGCGACCTGAATAAAAACGGCAAACTGGATGTATATGAAGACAGCCGTCAGCCGGTAGAAGCAAGGGTAAAAGATATTCTTTCTCAAATGACGATTGAAGAGAAAGCGGGAATGATGTTTATCAACGGCGCCAGGATCAATGAGGATGGATCTATACAGAATAAACCGGGAAAAGGCATGTTTGCATTTGCACCGAATGCAATGGTTTTGGTAAGAGATAAGAAAATGAATCACTTCAATCTGTGGGCAATTCCATCAATAGATATGCTGGCAAAATGGTACAACAGCATGCAACAATATGCTGAAGATTCGTCAAGATTAGGAATTCCCATCACCATTGCATCTGATCCTCGCAATCATTTCACTAAAAATATTTTTGCTCTTAGCGCCGCTTCGTTTTCCCAATGGTGCGAGCCATTAGGACTTGCTGCTATAAACGATGAAAAACTGACCCGTGAATTTGCCAACGACGCCAGGCAGGAATACCTGGCGGTTGGTATCCGCGAAGCGTTGCATCCGCAGGTTGGCCCAACTACGGAACCGCGCTGGCCAAGAATTGCAGGCTCTTTTGGCGAAGATGCCGGGCTTTCGGCAAGGATGACAACAGCTTATATAAAAGGATTTCAAACTGATACCTTAGGCCCTGAAAGTGTCGCTACCATGACCAAACATTTTCCGGGTGGCGGCCCGCAGTTCGAAGGATTGGATCCTCATTTTCCTTTTCAAAAAGGGCAGGTATATCCGGGCCATAATTTTGAGTACCATTTAATACCTTTTAAAGCAGCAATTGCAGCGCATACAGCGGCTATCATGCCTTACTATGGCGTGCCAATGGATTCTGCCCACGAGCATGTAGGTTTTTCATATAATAAAGGGATCATTACCGGCCTTTTAAGAGATCAGTTGCATTTTGACGGAATTGTATGTACAGATTGGGGATTGGTCACAGATGCACATCTTGGCAATGTTGTTTGGCCTGCACGGGCATGGGGGGTGGAAAATCTGAACACAGAGCAAAGGGTTGAAAAAATTATTGACGCAGGAGTGGATCAGTTTGGTGGTGAGAACATTCCTGAAGTAGTGGTACAATTAGTAAAAGAAGGAAAGATCAGTGAGAAAAGGATTGATAGCTCAGTTACCAGGTTATTGCGACTGAAGTTTGAGCAGGGTTTATTTGACAATCCCTATATAGATGCATCAAAAGCCACCGAAATTGTGGGCAAGCCTGAATTTAAAAAAGCGGGAGAGGAATCACAACGCAGGGCCATCACTTTATTGAAGAATGACAATCTCAACGGGCAACAAAATAAAGTTCTGCCATTGAAAATAAATGCGTTGAAAATCTATGTAAAGAATATTGATTCCGCTGTTGCCTCACAATATGGAACCGTAGTAAGCAAACCTTCCGAGGCCGATATTGCTATTATCCGGTTAAACACGCCATGGTATCCCGTTGCATCAGATATACCGATGGCTAAAATGTTTCATCATGGCGACCTTGATTTTAAGGGGCTGCAAAAAGACAGTATTCTGAATTTATTAAAAACAGTGCCAACCATTGTTGATATATACCTGGACAGACCAGCGGTCATTCCCGATATAAGTGCTAATGCAAAAGGACTGCTGGCAGATTTTGGTGCGAGCGATGCAGCGGTCATGGATGTTGTGTTTGGTAAATACAAGCCCGGAGGCCATTTACCCATTGAGTTGCCTTCATCCATGGAAGCAGTGCGCAATCAAAAAGAAGATGTGCCTTACGATTCAAAAGATCCTTTATATCACTTTGGATTCGGGTTGAGTTATTAGTTTGAAAGATTCATCAATAATTAATAACTTTTCTACCACCGGATGTGATCATTAATGAATTGTATCAGTCCTTCTGCAAGCTGCTTTTGCTCCTTCACTTTTGGATGCCCTTTTGTTCCTTTAAACGGAGCGATGTAAGCAAATATTTTGTGGTCGTTTAATTCCTTTACGGCTTTCCTTACATAACCGGGCCAGGGCGAACCTTTTTTAGTAATATCCATGCTGCCAAGCATACAAATGATTTGAGCTTTTGGATAAACATTTCTGATCCTTTGAACGAAATTTTTATACGATTGAATAATGTGTGTTTCAGATGGAGGTGTGGTTCCGAATTTAATTTTAAATTGTTCATTGTCCGGCATCTTTACGATCCACGAATCGTTTTGCAATAAGTTGATCACAACTACATCAGGAGTGTATTGAGAAAAATCCCATTTGCTGCTTGAATCTGTCGGATCTAACCGGTCATACATTTGAGGCATCGTTAAAGGAAACCAGCTAACCATTATTCCGATACCACTTTTTGATGTACAATGATATTGAGCATTAAAATGCCTTGCAGTTATTGCAGCATAAGAATCGTAGTTATTTTCGTAATATCCTGCAGGAGAATCTGTAACCGTATCGTTGATGGCATAGCCACACGTTATGGAATTACCAAAAAATTCAATTTTTCTTTTTGGCTTCCTGTCAGGAGGCAATAGTTTTGTTTGGTTATCGGTGAGGAATCCATAAAACCATGTTTTTCCTTTGTCCCATTCAGTTCGTTTAAATATCTGTAAAGAATGATTCCCAAACGGAAGGCCGGAAGCAAGGGCAACTATTTTTTTTGAAGTATCGAATTGAATTTCACGGATGCTGTCGTGATCAATAATAACATTGTAATAGTTCGAAGTGTCCTGATCCCTGAATTCCCCGGAAATACCGGTACCCTTAAAGTTAATGGTAATGGAAGTTCCCGGCCACATTAGTTGCGCTGCATCAGCAGTAAAAAGAATTCTGCCTTCATAAGAAACATCTTTATCCTTAAAAGAAATAAAATGATCTTGAGAAAAACTTTTTACAGGAAAAAGGAAAAGTAAAAAAGAAAAGTAAGAAAAGTATTTGATCATAAAATAAAATTCAAATGTTCAGCAATATAAAAGCGGCGGAATAAAATTATTAATTTCCTTTTCCTTTGTGCTTCATATAAGATTCAATGATAGCAGCTATTTCATTATCCGGCAACGCTTTTGTCAAATAATACTGGGAACCGTTTTTATCATTCTTCCAGGTATTATTGCCTCCTTCAATCACGATATGACCTCTTTCCAATCCAAAATAGGGTTTAGCTCCGCGAATCGCTGCAAGTACAGTGGTTTCATCCCAGCTCATTCTTCCGGCACTGTCTTCTCTTGCTTTGGGAATACAAAAAGCAAACACGTCTTTCACAGGACCGTGAAGAGAAGCATCATTCATCAATCCTAATCCTGTTTTAATTTCTTTGCCAATTTCAAAACCGCTAAAAATTACGGTAGTAGGCCAGTGGTTAAACACATTGGCGGAAGCCACTGAATCAGTAAATAAATTGTATTCCCGTCCTTTCGGGAACCAGCCAGCCATAGAGACAAGCTTGCTTACTTTTCTTTTGATGAGATCTGGTCCGGACAAATCGGAATATTGATCAGGCCTTGAATTAAGAAGATTGGACAGATTGGTAAGAAAACCGATACTCGCAATAGTAACGCTGTGATCTGGCTGATGAGCAAGTATTTTCCGGTAAAGTGCCACTGCATCCTGAACTTCTGAGGTAGATGTTATCGTGTGCGGATATTTTTCTAAAAGCATCTGAGGCCATTTTTGCCACGCACCTATATCTACACCAAAGCCTTTAGGTGCTCCAATTGGTAGGTCTGGTCTGCCAAAATAAGTATTTAATACATCAATAACAGGTGCTACAAACTGGTTTTTATTGGAAGCCATTACAGCAAGCGGAATCGCCTCACCTTTATCGGCGAGCGCATATAAAACTGCCAATGCTCCTACATCATCGTAATCGGGCCCGATATCGGTATCCAAAATAATTCTGACTGGTTTTTGGGGAACAGTTTGAGAAAAGGCTGAAAAAAAGATGAAGAGAAAAAATGGAATTAATAAGAATTTCATTGCCGAAAAATAAAGCTACAATGTAAAGCAAGAAAAGGAATTGGCAAAGAGAAATGGGAATGGGTGATTAGCAATGGGCAATGGGCAAGGGGCAATAGGCAATAGGCAATTAGCAGTAGGCAAGGGGCATTATTCTCCCATGATCCATTTGCGAAAAGAAGGCGCGGTTTCTTTACTTATGATCATCTGGTTGCGAAGCATGGGAGTTTTTAATTCCAGTTGCAATTTTACTTTTTCAAAGGTGCGGTAGCTTTTTACAAAATTGACATTCACAATATGCTGCCGGTTGATTCTAAAGAAAATATCGGGATCAAGCTGCTGTTCAAGCTCACACAGGTTTTTATCAGCAATATATTTTTTGCCATCACTGTCAAACGCAAAAACGGTTTTGTTTTCTGAACAAAAAAACGTGATGTCTTCGGGTTTCATCAGTATATTTTCATTGCCTTTTCTGAGGATCATTCTTTGTTTTTTCTTTTCATTTAAATAATTGATGACCTTATGCGATGAATGGCGGTTTCTGAGAAAATAATCTGTCATCACATTGTGCATGACGAAAGATTTGTTGAGTGATAATTCATTCAGTGGCTTTAATAAATATTTGATGCCGCTAAATTCCATCGCATCAACAAGAGATTTTTGATACGCGGTTGTAAACACGACAGCGCTGTTAATGATAGCAGTTGTGAATATCTCAAACGCTTTACCATCGGGCAATTGAACATCGGCAAAAATAATATCCTGTTCCCTGGTTTGTGAAAAATAATTTAATGATTGGCTTACAGAACCAAGTATCGCTTCTATCTGAAACTCCTGCGAATTATTGAGCAGCCACGACACTTTGCTGTCTTGTTTGCTATTTTCAATTATTACAGTTTTTACCATAAACCTGGTTTTGATTTGTAAAATAACCTGCATTCCATTATGGCAATGCAAGTTATTTTAATGTTTCGTTTTTCAATTTCCGTTTATGTAATTTTAAAATTGATGATTGTCCTTTGAAGCGATCCCAATTGTATGACCAGTGAGGACACCGGCCATGCGAAAAAATCATTCTTTTTTTTCAAAAAGATCAACCTCTTATAAACTTATGCTGCAGGTACATTTCTCCGGATCCATTGCAGTTCACTACATACAGATGCTTGTTGTCCTGTAAAATTACCTGGTAAAGTATGTCAGCATCTTCCTGCACTTCGGTGATTCCGGTGATCATTTTATTTCTGAATCTTTCTTTAATTTTTTGGGAAATGAAAGGATTTAATTTTGTTTCATCGTAATACCTGATGGTTCTGAAAACTTTTCCATCCTCGTCATAATAAACTCTTTCTGAAACATCCTTATCCATGAAGCTTACTTCAGAATAAGCATCTCCATCATACCATTTAACACCTTGTGCCTGCGGAAAAGTCTCTTTAAATTTTTTGATAACGGTTTCGTGAGTTGAAGGAGCAGCGTAGGCTGACACTGCGAATAGCATTGCTATTGCAACAATAATTTTTTTCATGACTGACAAATTTTAAATGAGTAATGGCAGCAAATTACATTGGCCATTAACGGATTAAAAGCAAACATTGTTTAATGGTAGGAGTACT
>DASTXM010000075.1:0-3693 GCA_035765495.1 Hanamia sp. | reverse complement strand
AAGCATTCCCTGTTTTTTCAAATTGGTTTCGTGAATGCGTGCAAAAGATTTAACAATCACTGCCTTTACACCAAGATGTCTTGGCTCCATCGCCGCATGCTCTCTTGAAGAACCTTCCCCATAGTTTTCGTCGGCAACGATCACTGTTCCAATACCGTGAGTTTTATAATCCCGTTGTGTTTCGGGTAAAGGACCATAAACGCCTGTGATTTGATTCTTAACCAAATTTGTCTGCTCATTGAAATAGTTTACAGCGCCAATCAACAAATTATTGCTGATGTTGTCAAGGTGTCCGCGGTATTTTAACCACGGCCCCGCCATTGAAATGTGATCGGTAGTACATTTTCCTTTTGCTTTTATCAGCAATTTCAGGTCTCTGAAATCCTGGCCGTTCCACGCTTCAAAAGGTTGTAATATCTGCAAACGGTCAGAATCAGGAGCCACGATCACTTCCACATTGCTGCCATCTTCGGCAGGTGCCTGAAAACCCGGATCTTCAACCGCAAATCCTTTTTCGGGCATTTGAATTCCTTCGGGTTCTTTCAACTTTACTTTCTCGCCTTTTTCATTTTCAATATAATCGGTAAGGGGGTTAAAAGTGATCCTTCCGGCAATCGCCAAAGCTGTTGTCAATTCCGGAGAAGCAACAAATGCGTGTGTATTTGGATTGCCGTCGTTTCTTTTTGCAAAATTCCGGTTGTAAGAAGTTACAATGGAATTTTTCTTATCAGGATCATTTGTGTGTCTTGCCCACTGACCAATACAAGGGCCGCAGGCATTTGCCAAAACCACGCCACCCATTTCCTCAAAAGTTTTCAAATAACCATCTCTTTCAACTGTATACCTTACCTGCTCAGATCCGGGAGTGATGATAAATTCTGAATTTACACTTAAGCCATTTTCAGTAGCTTGTTTTGCTACAGATGCTGCTCTTGTAATGTCTTCATAAGAAGAGTTAGTGCAGGAGCCGATCAAACCAACTTCCAGTTTTTCAGGCCAGTTGTTTTTCTTAACGGCTTCAGCAAATTCTGAGATTGGCCAGGCAAGATCAGGAGTGAAAGGCCCGTTGATGTGCGGTTCAAGTTCAGATAAATTAATCTCAATTACCTGGTCAAAATATTTGCCGGGATTTTCATACACTTCTTTATCACCGGTAAGATCTGCATAAACTTTATCAGCCATCTCTGCTACTTCTGCTCTTCCTGTTCCTTTAAGATATTCTGCCATTTTCAGGTCGTAACCGAAAATAGAAGTAGTGGCGCCTATTTCAGCACCCATGTTACAAATGGTACCTTTCCCGGTACAAGATATGGAAGTGGCACCTTCACCAAAATATTCAACAATCGCACCCGTTCCGCCTTTAACGGTAAGGATACCGGCTACTTTCAAAATAATATCTTTTGGCGCTGTCCAGCCGCTGAGTTTACCAGTTAATTTAATTCCGATCAACTTTGGAAACTTCAATTCCCATGGCAAGCCAGCCATCACATCACATGCATCTGCACCACCCACACCGATGGCAATTGTTCCAAGTCCACCCGCATTTACGGTGTGTGAATCAGTACCTATCATCATTCCGCCGGGGAAAGCGTAATTTTCCAAAACAACCTGGTGAATAATTCCTGCACCCGGTTTCCAAAAACCAATTCCATACTTATTAGAAACAGAAGCCAGGAAATCATAAACTTCTTTATTTTGAGATTTTGCCCTTGTAAGGTCAGCTACAGCACCGATTTGAGCCTGGATAAGGTGATCGCAATGAACAGTTGATGGTACTGCCACTTTGGTTCTTCCTGATTGCATGAACTGGAGCAAAGCCATCTGGGCCGTTGCATCCTGCATAGCCACCCTGTCCGGGGCAAAATCCACATAATCTTTTCCTCTTTCATACGATTGGTCAGCAGTCTTTTGCCACAGGTGCACATACAAAATCTTTTCCGTCAGGGTGAGTGGACGATTCACCACTTTGCGTGTTGCAGTCACTTTTTCTGAGTAACCCTCATAAAATCTTCTAATCATGTCCAGGTCAAAAACCATTACTTGTATAATTTAATTTGAAAAAAATTGTTAGGGATCTCCATTTTTTTACAAAAGGAGGCCAAAATTACTTAAAATAGATGGATGTTATTTTATTCCGCGTTCAAATTATTTGATGGCGACGCGGGGAGTGTTGAGATTTATACTTTTTGAAACACAACTTTTGCTTTTTCTGATTATCTTTGAAAATGATACTAAATGCGAAAGACCTGCTGCTGCTCAGTGGAATTAGTAATTGTTACCCGGGCTGATTGAAAGGGAAGGTTGATTAATTTAAGCGCTATAACCTGACCGAATGTATCAAACCAAAATTTGTATTGTTCTTGGATAAACACTTGACCTATGTATAAAATAAAAAACTTTATCGAATGGCATGTATTCGGCGTTTGCTCCGCCATCGGTGAAAAAATGGGTATTGCCACTGCAGAGATCCGCCGTTATTTTATTTATATCTCCTTTCTTACCTTAGGTTCGCCCGTTATTTTTTACCTGGTCATTGCCTTTTGGATGAACGTGAAAAATTACATCAAACACGCCCGTCGCAATCCACTCAGGTATCTTTGATCTCACAAACCCTGAAAAAAATTTTTGCTGAAAAAGTTTGTTTACTGCCTTTCGGCATCGCATCCCTTCATTTCTCTCTTTGCACGCTGGATTTTTATTCCAGGAAAAGAAATTGAAAATAAAATTTGTTTACTGTTAAACCGTGGAAAAAAAATTGAGAAAGAAATTTGTTTACTGTTAAACGCTGGAAAAAATTTACGGTTGATTTGGTGGATTGTTAATTCATAAGCATAAAAAAAAGGGCAATAAAAATCGCCCTTTTTTGCAATAGAAATATTATCGATTTTAGCCGATCAATTTCACATTTACGGCATTCATACCTTTTTTGCCATTTTGCAAGTCGAATTCCACTTTGTCATTTTCTTTGATCTGGTCGATTAACCCGCTTGCATGCACGAATGTTTCTTGTGAAGAATTATCGTGCTTGATAAAACCGAATCCTTTTTCAGTATTAAAAAATTTTACGGTTCCTGTGTTTTTGTTGTCCATTGTGTTTTGTGTTGATAAAAAATAAACGGCGAAGATAGTCTTTATAATTTCAATTTCCTTTTCTTATCCGATTGCTATCGGTATTTAACTTTTTAAGTGAAGATTTTGTTCATTTACTGCTGTTTTGTTTTTTAATTCCACCTCTCCAAGGAAAAGCTTTTTGAAAGAAGGACTTTCGGTTTTTTTCATTCTGTCCCAAAAGGTGAAATACAAACCAAAATTATATTTGTAATAAGTGTGATGAAGCGAATGATGTGTAGCGCCGATCACCCATTTGCTCCAGAAATTGAAAGAATTTCTTGGATAGATCTCAATATCCAGGTGATTGATCACGCTGCTGAAAGTCATGATCACGAGCAGGAAGATGAGCACAAAATAATGAATAGGGATCATTAATAAAAGCAACGGCAGGAACACAGCCTGCAGCAAACCTTCCAACGGGTGAAATGAAAAAGCCGTAAATGGCGAAGCAATATGACTGTCGTGATGCACGCTATGCACTTTTTTAAAAACTGCCGGCAGGTGCATCCACCGGTGAATCCAGTAATAATAAGTTTCCTGCAAAAGCATATAGATGATAAGGCTCACAGGCAAATACCACCA
>DASTXM010000074.1:0-8557 GCA_035765495.1 Hanamia sp. | reverse complement strand
TGAAATAACTTCTATACCTCACTGTATAATTTTAGATGATAAAGGCTTTCTGAGATGGGCTGGTGACCCAAGAGAACTAACAAATGATATTTTACTGGATATTTTAGCCCAAAAAAAGATAGACATCTACAATAAACAAAGGAAGGCTTCTGGCACTACCGCAAAACAATATGATTCACTACGTAAGTTATATTTTAAAAAATTTAAAAATGATAGCATTAAAGAATACTTTAGCCTCGGCCCCTTGTTAGCTGAAAAATATGGCTCCAAGTATAGTCGTAATTCGGCAGATCTTTTGAGTAAGGTAGAAATTGGCGTTAAATTAAAAAATATTATTTCGGAACTGGCATCTGTAAATAGTAGCGAAATTTCGCTACCTCCAGAGCTTGACAGCGTCTATGCTTCCTACTGTTACAAAAGTGAAAAAGGAAGAAAAAGCCAAGACGTTCTGAATGCGATATTTGCGGCCGCTCACTTAGTTTACAGCAGGAAGGATTCAATCCAAAAAGTATTTTTATTAGAAGTTGTGGATTCCAACCTTTTGAAGAAAAGCATAGCAAAAGAAGAAAAAGAAGCCATAGGTCATTTGAGTGTGTCAGATAATGGAAAATTTATCGCCATGAGTAATTACTCTATTTTTGGTATCGTTTCCGCATTGCAAAATCGATTTGGTTGCCCAATAATTTTAAAGGATGACCACGTTTTTAATGAGCCATTAGACATGATGCTTCAAACCGACGATTTTCCAGCACTAAAAAAATCCCTAAAGCTTTACGGACTAAACATTAAAGAGGCAAAGCAACCACTACCTTTTCTTATGGTTGTTCACAAATAAGTCTTCATTCTCAGCAACTTCTTACGTGAGTGGACGTTGCGTTTAACAAGTGAGCGTTTCACTTTGTTTTCATTTTTTTCAACCTCTATTAAATAATTTCTTATTTTGTGCAATAACTAATTGCCAATGCCTTTAAGCTGGAATGAAATAAAAACCCGGGCTATTGCTTTTACCAACGAATGGAAAGATGAAGTAAGTGAGGATGCAGAAGCCAAATCTTTTTGGGACGATTTTTTTAATGTCTTTGGCATCCGACGCCGGAGGGTGGCTACTTTTGAACACCACGTAAAACAATTGAATAATAAAGACGGCTTTATCGATCTTTTCTGGCCTGGAACTCTGATTGTTGAACACAAGAGCAAGGGCAAAAGTCTCGACAAGGCGCACAACCAGGTACTTGATTATTTCTATGGTATCGACGACAAACAACTGCCGCAATATATCCTCGTTTCCGACTTTGCCAATTTTCGTCTATACGATATCGATAGTAATGATGTTCATGAATTTACGCTCGACAAACTGATCGATCATATCGGGCTGTTTGGTTTTATCGCCGGTTATGAAAAGAGAACTTTTCGTGAACAGGATCCGGTGAATATTGAAGCAGCGGCATTGATGGGCAAGTTGCACGACAAACTGGAATCCATCGGCTACAAAGGCCATGCCTTGGAATTGTACCTCGTCCGTTTGTTGTTTTGTCTTTTTGCCGATGATTCCAACATTTTTGAGCGCGGCATCTTGTACGATTATATCGATCAGCGCACCAACGTTGATGGCAGCGACCTTGCCAACCACATTGCGCAGTTGTTTGAAGTGTTGAATACGCCAAGGGACAAACGCTTTTCTAATTTGGATGAAAGCCTCGACGCTTTCCCATATGTAAATGGAAAGTTGTTTGAGGAGCATTTGCCCATTGCCAGTTTCGATAGTGAGATGCGAAAGCTTTTATTGAACTGCTGTGCGCTGGATTGGGGTAAAATTTCTCCCGCCATTTTTGGTTCGTTGTTTCAAAGTGTGATGAACCCTGAAGAAAGAAGAAACCTTGGTGCACATTATACCAGTGAAAAAAATATTATGAAGGTGATAAAGCCTTTATTCCTTGATGAATTGTGGAAAGAATTTGAAAGTGTAAAAGGCAATAGTAGTAAACTGAAAAAACTGCACGAAAAAATAAGCAATCTTCGCTTTCTCGATCCTGCCTGTGGATGTGGCAACTTTTTAATTATTGCTTACCGCGAGCTGCGTTTGCTGGAAATGGAGATCATAAAGCTATTGCTGAAGAACCAAACCCTTACCAGCATTGATCATTATTTTTTGCTGGATGTTGACCGGTTTTATGGAATAGAATACGAAGAATTTCCGGCGCAGATAGCACAAGTAGCCATGTGGCTGATAGACCACCAAATGAACATGCTGGCCAGTGAAACTTTTGGAGAATATTATGTGCGGTTGCCTTTAAGAAAAAGCGCTGTTATAAAAAACGGAAATGCTTTGAGGATTGATTGGAATAATTTAATTACTTCTTCTAATTATGAAATTTATGCTGATACAACCAATATTATAAAAATTGCGGAACCTAATGTAGCTTATGAAACAGTAAACGTATTTACAAACAAGATAAATATTTTAGAAGGAAGTACTGAGAAAGCAAACGTTGTATCATTCAATCATCTTTTGAAGTTCGATTACATTTTCGGCAATCCTCCATTTATAGGAAAGAGTCTGCAAAATGCCGATCAGAAAAAGGATATGGATCTAATATTTAACGGTTTAAAAGGCACAGGTGTTTTAGATTATGTCTCTGCCTGGTACTTAAAGGCTGCGCAATACATACAAAATACCAAAACTAAAGTTGCTTTCGTAAGTACCAATAGTATTACGCAGGGAGAGCAAGTAGGAATTTTGTGGAATGTTCTTTTTAATTTTTATAAAATCAAAATTCTTTTTGCTCACCGGACTTTTAAATGGGGAAATGAAGCCAAAGGGAATGCTGCTGTTCATGTCGTGATTATCGGTTTTGCAAACTTTGATGCAACTGATAAAAGCATTTACGAATACGAAAATATAAAGGGGGAGCCACACAAGGTAAGCGCAAAAAACATAAATCCATATTTGGTGGAAGGGAAAGATAATTTTATTCAAAAGAGACGAACTCCAATAAGCAATATTGCACCCATGGTTTTTGGTAATATGCCAAATGAGGGTGGCCATCTTATTTTCACGGAGGAAGAAAAGGAAGTGTTTCTAAAGAACGAGCCCGGAGCCAAAAAATTCATGAGGCAATTCATTGGCTCACACGAATTTATTAACGGTGAATATCGCTGGTGCCTTTGGCTAAAAGACGCAAGTCCAAACGAACTAAAATCGCTTCCTGAAGTATTAAAAAGGCTTGAATTGGTAAAAGAAGCGAGGTTAAAGAGTAACAGGCCAACTACCCGAAAATTAGCTGCGACTCCGGCATTGTTTGGAGAGATAAGACAACCATCATCTGATTATATTGTCTTTCCGGAAGTATCAACAGAAAGAAGAAAATATATTCCAGTCGGTTTTATGTCAAAGGAAATTATAACAAGTAATAAAAACTATACAGTAGCCACTCCATCACTTTATGTTTTTGGGGTTCTCAGTTCAACAATGCAGATGGCTTGGGTAAGGAGTGTTGCGGGAAGAATGAAAAGTGATTATTCTTATTCTACCGGAATTGTTTACAACAATTTCCCGTGGCCTGAAAACCCAACCGAAAAACAAAAACAAAAAGTAGAAGAAGCTGCACAAAACGTTTTAAATGTAAGAGCTAAATTTCCTGAAAGCAGTTTAGCAGATTTATATGATCCCAACACCATGCCGCCAGAATTGGTAAAAGCCCACCAGTCGCTTGACAAAGCCGTTGATCTTTGCTACCGCCCGCAACCATTTATTAATGAAACAAAGCGGATTGAGTTTCTGTTTGAGTTGTATGATAAGTATGCAAGTGGGATGTTTGGGGGAGAGAAAAAGAAGAAGTAAACCTAAATGTAAATCGATTGTATGGACTACTATATTAAATTATTATTTGAAATTTTGAGTGCAGGTTTGGCATTTTATGCTGCATTCCTTTGGTATAAGGCGTCTAAAATTAGAACGCCAACAAGCTTTTCGATACATGTTGTAAAACCAGGTATGAGACCAATAGGTGGCGATCCTGTTGGCGGTACTTATATGGGACAAGGTTATAGTGAAGATCTTTCAATCTTAGGGGAGTCACTATCAAAACAAGGAAAAGAAAATGCAAAGGCCGCTTTATTTGCTGGTTTTGCTGCAATCACACAAGGTCTTGCAATCATTATCCATCTTCTTTAATCCCACTGCAAATTATTTACTATGTTTCTTGACCATCCTCTTTTTAAACCGCCGGAAGATAAAATTCAGAAAATCTGGCGTTACATGGATTTTACAAAATATGTTGAATTACTAAATAGCAGTACACTCTATTTTACTCGTGCTGATAATTTTGAAGACAAGTTTGAAGGCTCTCTTACAAGATCCGATATTAATAGCAGAACTCAGTGGTGGGAAAGCCTTCCTGAAGAAGATAAGCATCGAAATCCCCATCTTTTAGATTCTATACAAAAATTTCAGCAAGAAGAAAAAAAAGCAATGGCTATCAACTGTTGGCATATGAATAAATTTGAATCCGCTGCAATGTGCGGCTATATCTAAAATCCAACGAAGGGATTGCTATACAATCTAATTATTCGAGATTATTAAAATCTTTTCAAAAAACTGATATAAATATTCACATTGGTACTGTAAATTATATAGATTATAATGAGGACTACCCCTATTTAAATAATAATTTATTGTCTCCTTATTTGCATAAGAGATTGAGTTTTGAACACGAACATGAGATTCGATGCGTTATTTGGCAAAAATTAGATAATAATAGAATGAAAGTAAATTTGGAAACCGGAGGAATAGAAGTTCAGGTTGTTCTAAATGAATTAATTGAGAACGTTTTTGTTTCTCCCAATAGCCCCAAATGGCTTACGGATTTACTGAAAGATGTAACACTGAAATTTGGCTATAATTTTCCAGTAATCAATTCAAGTCTTTCTGATACGCCCCTTTACTAATTCATTGACCTCTGCTGCTTCTTCTTGTTTGCAACTCAGAACATTCAGAATAAGAATCCGTCTCAAAACTCTTTTCAGCAACGCCTCGCCATCATTAAAAAAAGTTTTACATTTTAGAAAAACCTGAATCAGAAAATTTATAAGTTTGCATTACGGAAGCACGCCACATTAGAAACAGGTTACCGTGTAGAGATTAACTTCGGTTAGTCTCTTTTTATTTTTTCAATAGTGCTTCGAAATATTTTATTCAAAAGACAGGTATTTTACCTCCCACCCATTTCAAAAAAAAGTTTTATTTTACGCATTACTTTAATCAATAATTATTTACCATGACTACCAACGAAATGAAAGAAAAAGTCCATCAGGGCCGCAACGTAAAGCGCTTTCGGGAAATGCTGGGCATCAAGCAGGATGCGCTTGCTATCGATCTTGGTGATGACTGGAACCAACAAAAAGTATCGCTGCTTGAGCAAAAAGAAACTATTGATGATGACCTGTTGCAACAAATTTCTGATGTTTTAAAAGTGCCGGTGGAAGCAATTAAAAATTTTGATGAAGAAAAAGCATTCAATATTATCTCCAATACTTTCACAAGCCAGGATTCTTCTACTTTAAACGCGATTAATTATTATCCAACTTTTAACCCAATCGATAAAATTGTTGAACTCTATGATGCATTGGTAAAAAGTGAAAAAGAAAAGTGGAAATGTTGCAGAAGATGCTTGATGAGAAGAAATAAAAAATCATCCTTTGCCAGGTTGCAAAGGGTCGGATAGCCGATCATCAATTAATAGAACTTCCTTTTATGGCAAGTGCACAACAAAATAAAGACGACCCCGGAAAAGTGCTTGTACAGCGTCAAATTGAAATTGTGATAGATGTTATAGAACCACCGCCACCACATTTGGTTTCAAATTTTGCTACAATGCAGGACTGGTTGCTGAACATTTGTGAAAGGGACAAGCCACAAAAACCAATATCAAAATATGCGGTCGGACTTTTTGAATCATTAAATGATTATACTCTTTTTCTAATTGGAATGAATACATATGATGAAGACAAACATCGTTCGGAAATACGTATTGAATTTGAACCTACCAATATGTACTTCAAACTTCACGAAGGTTATTTTCAAAATTTAAGCCGGGAACAACTTCTGGAAAAATTGACTTCTGACCTAAAGGATTTTGCAAAGACAGTAAGATTTAAAACTTCTTTTTTTTCCAAAGCAACTTCATTTGTTTTTGAAACCAATGGACACACAATTTGGTCGAAGCAATAAGGATGTGCCCGTCCTCTGGGAGAAACCCGGCGGAGACAGGAATCTTTACCAAAAAAAAGACAAAACATTTCGCCATGGAATTTGACCCAAACAATGATGTAGTAAAACTTTGCGCTCAAGGCATGGAGGAGGAAGGAAAAGGAAATCCGGTAGAAGCACGCAGGCTTTTTGTGCAGGCGTGGAACGAAGCGACAAATGATTTTGAAAAATTTACAGCGGCTCATTACGTTGCCAGGCACCAGGAAACCGTTAATGACAAATTGTTGTGGGATGAAACTGCTTTGCATCTTGCACTAAAAATAAATAACGACACAGTTAAAGAATGTTTTCCTTCCCTGTATTTAAACATTGCTAAATGTTACGAAGACCTTAACGACCTTGAAAACGCAAAAAAGAATTATCACCTGGCACTTTCATTTATAAACTGGTTACCCGGCAATGCTTATGGAAATATGGTAAAAAGCGGAATAATGAAAGGTATAGAAAGGGTGGAAACCCAACCCAGGGGAGGCACTTCAATTTAATTCTCTATTTTTGCAGAATCATTATGCTTTAAGGCCGATCCTTAAGATAGGATTGAATATGAAGCATGTTTATGATCTTCTAAAACCGCTAAAAGTTTTCTGTTTATGAATAAAATGAATCACACCTTCGCTTTGTTACTCTTTATCTTCTCTATTGCAGGATGTTCAAAAACGGAAAAAAAGATTGAAATCACAGATCAGACTTACATCATAAAGGCTTCTAATGTAAGCGTAGACGATATACCATTATCAATTAAAACTTCTTTGGACCAGGAGAGGAAAATTATTATTCCAAAAAACAGTACAAAGGACATTTATGTTAACGCTTCCGCCGGGGAATATGTGAAATTTACCGTAACAAAAGCTGCCTGTGAATACAGGATATTAGATTCCAGGGGAACGACGATTGCTCTCTATGGCAGCCTTCCGCCTTCATCAGATAACACCACTGAATTGGATTTTATTGCTTTTCCTCCCGCAGACGCAGATAAGGATGTTATTAAATACAAAACCGGAATGGCCAAAAAGATAGGAGACAACCTGGTGGGCAGACCTTACCTGCTTCATGAAAGATACTACCTCGAGAATGGAATTAAAAGCAGCAGTGGGAACGTGCAAGAGCCTTGCACCTACAACGATGAATATGTGTTTGTTTCCCAAAAAGGAGAATTTGGAAATTTCAATCCGGAACGAATGATCTTCTCTACAAAAATTGACCAAAGCAAATCCTCTTGTTCTTATGGTGCCGGTCTTATTGTGCCACCCAACGTTTCTGTCTTTAGCAACGGGAGCGACACCCTCTCTTTTCCAATTTGGGATCGTTTGGCAGTGGATGGTCCTCCATCTTCAATGATATATAGAAAGCTTATAATTGACTCGATTAATACCAATGGCACTTTAACCTTGCACCGGGGAGACAATAGTAAAAAAGAGGTGTTTGTTTATGAGCCAAAATAATTTTTTGTCCGGACCGGGTCCAATTCCCAGCAACGTCTCAGGATAGTTGACGTTGTGTTCAAAAAATACTATGTCAGAAGAAAAGTTACAACTGGATGAGATACTCTGGCAGCTAAAAGCAGGACCTTTAGCAGCGGAGGATGTGGCGCTTATTCTCCTAAACCCTGCTGAGTTTCCGGCGCAACTGATTGAAGAATTGTCCCTGAAGACAGCATTGCTTTATTGGTACGGCAAAATAGAATTCATAGATGGAGATTGGATCATGAATAATTTGTTTGATTTTTGGAGTAATGGGCTTCCCGGCAACCCGGATTTTCCAAAAGCGGCATGGGATTGCTTCTCGGCCTTTGACGAGGGCGAATTTTACCATCGCGAGGATGATAGCAAAAACGCTGTTGTTGGCCTCGCGGCCAACAGCCAGAAGTTTGTATTCCGTAACAGGTTTTTTCGAGAGGGTTTGTTGCAGCAGAAGGAGTGCCAACCTTTCAAAGGTTGGCACTCCTGAAACCATCCCCTTATCACACTTTTCCATTAAGCAGATAAGAATCTTTTAAAAAAGGTTTTCAAAATACCGGAAGAAATTATTTTGGGCGAACATGAAGTTTACATGACTTCTAATTGACAACGTTCCAGAACAAGACTGATATAATCGATAGGTTCCTTAATAAACTTTAAAACAATAAATGTGAGTTCGTTCATAATCAGATAGGGAGTGTAAATTAAACTGTGTCAAATAATTTTTGGATATTGACAGAATGGAGCCAGAAGCGAAGTTCTTGCTAAAAATGGCCGGGTTCGATACCCGGCTATTTTTCAATACCATCGTTGACATCGTGTCGCCATTGCA
>DASTXM010000073.1:0-27332 GCA_035765495.1 Hanamia sp. | reverse complement strand
TCCATCGCTTTGATCTCAACCAAACAATTGGGATTAGATGCCGAGGAAAAAGTGAAAGACCAGATTGATAATGCCATAAGGAATGAAGCCTTTTTGAGAAATCATATTGACAAAAAATTGCTCGATTCGATCAATAAAGTAAATGAAGAAGAACAATACCAATTCAGAACAGTTGTAAAACAAGGCAGCAAAACTGAACAAACCAACTCTGGTCTTTCTTATGGAATAGGCTATGGCAGCGGCATTTTGATTTATATGACTTTGTTTATTTATGGCGCGGCCGTAATGCGCGGTGTGATGGAAGAAAAGATGAACCGGATTGCGGAAGTGATCATCAGTTCGGTAAGGCCATTTCAGCTGATGATCGGAAAAATTTTGGGCATCGCCGCGGTTGGGCTTACACAATTATTAATTTGGCTTGTGCTCATTCTTGTGTTGTCATCCATCAGCTCCTCCTTCTTTTCTTCAGAAACTTTACATCACGCACAAGCGATTAACACGACAATGGCCGCTTCCGCAAACACTGGGGCAGCAGCGAATTTCCTGAATGCAAAAAGCACCTTTCTTTCAGCCAATTGGGGAATGATCATTCCTTGCTTTCTGTTTTATTTTATCGCCGGTTATCTTTTTTATGCATCATTATTTGCTGCGGTTGGAAGTGTGGTTAATGAAGATCCTCAGGAAGCGCAATCTTTGATGTTGCCAATCACGATGCCGATCATTCTTTCTTTTGTGATCATGTCAACAGCCGTTGGAAAACCAGATGCGCCTATCGCTGTTTGGGGAAGCATGATTCCACTCTCTTCACCAATCGTAATGATGGCAAGGATTCCCTCCGGGAATGTTCCGGCATGGCAGATTGCCGTTTCCATGATTTCGCTTGTGGCAGGATTTATCCTCACAACAATGCTCGCTGCTAAGATTTATCGCACAGGCATTTTGTTGTATGGTAAAAAAGTAACTTTCAAAGAAATGGGAAAATGGCTGTTTAGAAAATCCCTATAGTTTTTATTTGCAGGCAATTAAAAAAACTCAATTATTCCTTCCCGATTGATCGTTCAGGCAGATGTTTGTTTACCTGAAGGAAAGATTTGTTTGGTATTCACAACAGGTTTTGCAGAAGGTAATAAAAATCCAAAGGTAGTGCCCACGTCAATTTTACTCCTGACATGAATTGTATTTCCATGGGCTTCAATAATGTGTTTTACAATTGACAAACCCAGTCCACTTCCACCGGCTTTTCGCGCCCGGGCAAGATCGGTCCGATAAAATCTTTCAAATATTCTTGACAGGTGTTCCTCTGCAATTCCGTAGCCATTGTCAGTGATTTCTACCAATATTTTTTTTCCTTCCACTTTATAGGCGCTGGCTTCAATTGTTCCGTTTGGCTTACCGTATTTGATTGCGTTGTCCACAAGGTTTATCAGCACCATCCTGATCTTTTCTTTATCTGCATAAACTGTCAATGGCGCTTCACAACCCGGTTTGATCATGCATTTAATGTTATTCTCACGAGTCTTGATTGACAGTGTTTCAAAAACTTCTTTGACGAGATCCTGGATAACAAAATTCTCTTTCAATAACATCAATTCGCCACTTTCCAATTTGGTGATCTGGTCAAGATCAGAAAGTAAGTTCACCAGGCGGTCCACATTTTTGGAAGCATTTTCCAAAAACTTTTTATTCACTTCCGCGTTGTCTATCGCACCATTTAATAATGTATCTACATAGCCCTGGATGGCAAAAATCGGCGTCTTCAATTCGTGCGAAAGATTCAATAAAAATTCCTTCCTATACACTTCATTCTTTCTCAAGACCTCCAGTTCCTCCCGGTGCTGAACCGCCCATTCCTCCACATCTTCACTCACTTCTTCGATTGAAGATTGGGGCAAAATATTCTTATAATAAAACTCTTCTTTTTTGCTTGCCTTCGTTTGTGAAATGAGTTTGTAGATCAGTTTTATCTTTCGATAAACAAATCTTTTGACGCTGAATAAAATAACTAAAAAAGCAAAAAGAAACAACCCTGCAAAGATCAACAGCGCAGGTTCCCATTTTTCAGTATAGAAATAAAAGACAAACGCTGCCAAACCGCTTATGGGCAAAGCGGTAACAATACCAACCTGTTGCGGTGAAAAATTTTTTTTGGCAAACATTGTATTCAATTAGCTGATTGGCTAATTAGCTAATTAGCTAATTAGCTAATTAAAGCCCTAAAATCCAGGCAAATATCAGTGGCGCTACAATCGTTGCATCACTTTCAACAATAAATTTAGGCGTATTCACATCCAATTTTCCCCAGGTAATTTTTTCGTTTGGAACGGCTCCTGAATAAGATCCATAAGATGTTGTTGAATCAGAGATCTGGCAGAAATAACTCCAAAAAGGAACGTCTTTCCATTCAAGGTCCTGGTACATCATCGGCACTACGCAGATCGGGAAATCGCCCGCAATTCCGCCGCCGATCTGGAAAAATCCAAGCCCTTTTCCTGTTGACAATTCGCGATACCATTCAGTAAGTTGCGTCATGTATTCGATGCCGCTTTTCATCGTGCTTGCTTTCAATTCCCCTTTGATTACATAAGAAGCAAAAATATTTCCCATCGTGCTGTCTTCCCATCCGGGCACTACGATGGGAATATTTTTTTGAGCCGCTGCGAGCATCCAACTGTTCTTTGGATCGATCTCATAATATTGTTCCAGCACGCCACTCAGCAACATTTTGTACATGTATTCGTGCGGAAAATATCTTTCTCCTGCTTCTTCAGCATCCTTCCAAATTTTGAAAATATGTTGTTGCAATCTCCTGAAAGCTTCTTCTTCAGGGATGCAAGTATCGGTTACACGATTATAGTGATTTTCCAAAAGATCCCATTCTTCTTTCGGCGTAAGGTGCCGGTATTCGGGCACTCTTTTATAATGATTGTGCGCCACCAGGTTCATAATATCTTCCTCAAGGTTAGCGCCGGTGCAACTGATGATTGCCACTTTATCCTGCCTGATCATTTCTGCAAATGAAATTCCCAACTCGGCTGTACTCATCGCGCCTGCAAGCGAAACCAACATCTTTCCTCCTTCGTTCAAATGTGTTTCATATCCTTTCGCTGCGTCCATCAATGCAGCAGCGTTAAAATGGCGATAATTGTGTTCTACAAATTGCGAAACCGGTCCTTTACTCATCTTTAAAATTTTTGTGCAAAATTAATTTTTTTTAGGCAGATGATTTTTTGAGAAAAAGCTGGGAAAATAAAATTTGAAAGAATTTGTTTGTTTACTTTAAGAAGATAGGATAACCAAAATATTTAAATACATTGTACTTTAGTTGATATAAATATATGCTTTACCCAAAAAGCAGCTTTTTTAAAAATAAAACATACAATGCACTTTGGTTTGCGAAACGATATAATAGAAAACATTCAATACATTTTTGAGGAATTTGACCAGGTTAACGAAGTGATCATTTACGGTTCCCGCGCCAAGGGCACCTACAAACCAGGATCAGATGTCGATCTTACTATTAAAGGAAAAAATCTTGACTTGAAAATGATCAACAAGATCAGCCTGAAAATTGATGATCTGTTTTTGCCTTACACTTTTGATATTTCTGTTTATTCACAAATTGAAAACCCTGACTTGATTGATCATATCGAACGTGTTGGAAAGGTTTTTTACCAAAAACAAATGATTGCAAAACCAAGATAATTTTAAATGTTTCCAGGAATGAAACAATTGCTATCCGCCATTTTTATTTTTTTATCGGGCCTTTCTTATTCCCAAACAATCATCAACCGGGATCCGGAAATTGAACAAATGGTAAAAGAAGTTTCTGCAGATTCCCTTCAATCCTACATCAACACTTTAGTATCGTTCGGAACGAGAAGTACGCTGAGTAATCAAACGAATTCTCAAGAAGGAATTGGCGCTGCAAGAAATTGGGTTTTGCAAAAGTTCAATGAGTTTGCAAAAAATTCCGACGGAAGGTTGAGTGCGAAGATTGATACAACAACCATTGCTGCAGGTTCGCGCAATAATAGAAAAATTATTTTGGGAAACGTAATGGCGACATTAAAAGGAACCGATCCAAATGACCACAGGATTTTGATCATCAGCGGACATTTGGATTCAAGGCGCAGCAATGTGATGGACAGTACGGCCGATGCACCTGGAGCGAACGACGACGGAAGCGGAACAGCAGCTGTGATCGAATGCGCCAGGATCATGAGCCACCATTCTTTTCCTGCAACGATTATTTTTGTAGCTGTAAGCGGCGAAGAACAAGGATTGTATGGTTCTACTTTCATCGCCAACAAAGCGAAAAAAGAAAATTGGAACATTTGCGCAGTATTGAATAATGACATCATTGGCAGCAACAACAGCAATGAAACCAACATCATCAACAACACGAAAGTGCGCGTATTCAGTGAAGGAATTCCAATGGATGCAACTGAAAAAGATATTGCAAGAATCCGCGCATTTGGATTGGAAAACGACAGTAAATCGAGGGAGCTGGCACGATACGTTAAAGAAATTGGTGAGCGTTATATAGATCATTTGCAGGTAATACTGGTTTATCGCACAGACCGCTTTCTTCGAGGTGGCGATCATCTTCCTTATTTAAAAAATGGTTTTACGGCTGTTAGGATCACTGAGATGAATGAAAACTTTAATCACCAGCACCAGGATGTGAGAAAAGAAAACGGAATTCAATTCGGAGATCTTCCAAAGTTTATGGATTTTGAATACCTGAGAAAAAATACTGCACTCAACCTGGCTAATTTAGCCAACCTTGCCAAAGCGCCTTCAGTTCCGCAGGATGTAAACATTAAAGTAATTGGATTATCTAATTCTTCTTCGCTTTCATGGAAAGCCCCGCAAAATGGAAAAGCAAAAGGATATTATTTATTGATCAGGGAAACATCTGCTTCGATGTGGCAAAAGAAGATTTTTATTGCTCAAAACTCCATTTCTGTTCCTTACTCAAAAGATAATTATTTTTTTGCAGTTGAATCGGTTAATGAAAATGGAAATGAAAGTCTGCCGGTGATTCCGGGTATTGAGCGTTAAAAGAAATAGAAAGAAACAAAATTGGTGGTGTGATAACTTTTTTTAATTTTGCCTCCAAGCACTTACAAATCCACTACCCAATTAGAAAACTTTACAGAGGGAACAATTTGCCTGATATTAACATCCTGATTAAAAATTTGGGTTCCCTTTTTTACTACAACAATTGTCTTATTTGCGAGGTGATCCTGATTTTCAACTACACATTTTGATGTCGAAGTAATTCGGCTTTGTGAGGTTTTTATTCTGAATTTTTCACCTTTTAATATTACAATTATGAAAGTACAGGACAACAAAGCATCCACAAACCGGCGGGATTTTTTGGGAACTCTGGCGATGGGAGCAGGAGCTTTAACCATGGCTTCTCTTTCTTTTCCGGCAAAACTTGCCGCTCATTCAAAACAAATTTTTAATCCTTCTGAGGACCCGGAGGAATGGTTTAAAAAGATCAAAGGCAAACACCGCATGGTTTTCGATGCGACAGTACCAGATGGAATTATGCCTATGGCATGGCCACGCGTATTTCTGATGACCAACCAACAAACCGGTTCGGATCCTAATGATTGCACTGCAGTTGTGATTTTAAGGCACGAAGCCATCCCTTACGCCTTAAATGATAGCGTATGGGGGAAATACAAACTTGGCGACATGGCCAAGATCAATGACCCGAAAACAGGAGCGGCTGCCGCCCGTAATATTTTCTATAAACCTGGCCAGGATGATTTTGCTGTTCCCGGAATAGGAAATGTACAAATCGGCATTAACCAATTAATGGACGATGGTGTTATGTTTGGGGTTTGCTCTGTTGCCCTTTTGGTTAACAGCCATGTTATTGCCAAGCAAATGAATGCAGATCCTGATGAAGTTCATAAGGATATGTTGGCTGCGGTAATTCCTGGTGTTCAATTATTGCCTTCCGGTGTTTGGGGCGTAAACAGGGCACAGGAACATGGTTGCAACTATTGTAATGGTGCTTAGGTTTTAACTTTTAAATCAACAATGAGCAGGAAAACATTTTGGACAATATCAGCGGTATTTTTTATCTGCATTCTTTTGGCGTTTCTCCTTTTGCCGAAGAAGAGTAAAATAAAAAATACCGCTAATTATTCATTTACTCAAAAGAGTAATACCTGGATTCCTCCTGATACTTCAGAGTTGGCCAATGACGCTGCAGGAAATTTGATACGCTACGGGCGCGAACTTATTGTTCATACTTCAAGATATTTAGGACCTAAAGGAAGTGTTGCTCAAATTTCAAACGGCATGAATTGCGACAATTGCCACATCAATGGAGGAGCTACTCTTTTTGCCAATAATTTTTCAGTTGCTGCTTCCACTTATCCTCAATTTAAAAAAAGGAACAACTCACTTGTTAATTTGGTTCAACGAATCAACGGATGTTTTCAGCGCAGCCTGGATGGAGAAAAGTTAAGCGACTCAAGCAGGGAAATGAAAGCCATGATCGCCTACATTAACTGGATGGGGAAAAATAAAGATGAGGTAAAAAACAATTTCGGCACATCAACAGAAAAACTTGCCTATTTAAACCGTGCTGCAGACACAGCAAATGGAAGAGTAATTTTTCTTGCACAATGCAGTGCTTGTCACGGGCAAAAAGGTGAAGGAAAAATAATGGAAGATCGAAGGGAATATTTGTATCCACCACTTTGGGGCAAATTCAGTTATAATAATGGAGCAGGCCTGTACCAACTTTCCAACCTGGCAGGATTTGTAAAAAATAATATGCCTTACGGAACAACGTATAAAAGGCCTTTTCTGAGTGATGCCCAGGCATGGGATGTGGCTGCTTATGTTAATTCAATGCCGCGGCCTTCATTCAAAAGCCTTGATAAAGATTGGCCGGATATTTCTGCAAAACCGATTGATTATCCTTTCGGTCCATATGCTGACAGCTTTTCTGAAAAGCAACACAAATTCGGACCTTTCACGCCAATTGCTCTTGCCGATAAAAACCTCAAAAAAAATAAAGAAGTGCTGAGTAAAAAATAATTTAGCAACAGGCGATCTTGTTTACCCTCGCCTCATGACGGCCGCCTTCAAAATCGGTGTGGATGAATATCTCCAGCATTTTCTCTACTTCGCTTTCCCTGACAAATCTTGCAGGAATACAAATGATATTTGCATCATTGTGTTTCCGGGCGAGCTCTGCCAATTCTTCGCCCCAGCAAACGGCTGCTCTTATCTGTTGATGTTTATTTGCTGTGATAGCTACGCCGTTGGCACTTCCGCAAATCAAAATACCAAAAGCCACTTCCCCACTTTCAACCGCATCCGCAACCGGGTGTGCAAAATCAGGATAATCAACTGATTCAGCCGAATAAGTTCCAAAATCTTTCCATGCAACATTTTTTCCATCGAGAAATGAAATGATCGCTTCTTTATAATTGAAGCCAGCATGGTCGCTGCCAATGGCCACCGGGAGTGATAAATCGAAGGGAGACATAGCAAAAGATTTTAGGTTGTAAAGATAAAACATTGGCAGCTTTTTCTTTTTGACATTAACAGATGCAGCAGAAAAAAAGATAAAACGAAATTGAGTTCTCAGCATTTTTTAAAAATGAATTTTTATTACTACCATGTCTATTTATCACATTAAAATTCTAAGCCTTAATTTTAGCCCCAAAATTTATATATGAAAATGCTTGAAAACAAAGTTGCAATCGTCACTGGTGGAAGCCGCGGGATTGGCGAAGGAATTGTTTTAAAACTGGCTGAAAACGGTGCCAACATTCCATTTACTTATGTGAGCAGTGATGAAAAAGCCAAAGCTTTGGAAGAAAAAGTTCAAACACTTGGCGTAAAAGCAAAAGCATATAAAAGCAATGCAGCTGATTTCTCCGATTGCGAAAAGGTAGTGAATGAAATGCTCAAAGATTTTGGAACAGTAGATATTTTGGTCAACAATGCCGGCATTTCAAAAGACAATTTATTGCTTCGTTTATCGCCCGATCAATGGGATGAAGTGATGGCTACCAATTTGAAAAGTGTTTTCAATATGACCAAACAGGTGATCCGCCCAATGATGAAAGCGCGCAAGGGAAGCATTATCAATATGAGCTCCATTGTTGGCATGAAAGGAAATGCAGGGCAAAGCAGTTATGCGGCGAGCAAAGCAGGTATCATTGGATTTACAAAATCGGTGGCTGCCGAACTGGGCAGCAGGAATATCCGTTGCAATGCCATCGCACCCGGATTTGTGGAAACAGACATGACGCATTATTTAAAGGAAGGAGATGCAGGAAAAGCGTTCCTGGAAAAAATTCCTTTGGGAAGATTTGGCAGCACAGACGAAATTGCGAACGTTACTCTTTTCCTCGCAAGTGACTTGAGTTCGTACGTTACCGGACAGGTGATTAGTGTTTGTGGTGGACTGAATATGTAATCTGCAATTGGCAATCGGCGATTGGAAAAAGGAAAATTTTCAATTGATTGTGATATAATTTTTAATTCGTAATTCATAATTTTTAATTCAAAAAATGGAAGCATACAAAAAACTTTTAAACAACAATAAAGAATGGGCATCTTCACAAGTGGAGATAGATCCGGAATACTTTTCACGATTAGCAGCACTTCAATCGCCGGAAGTTTTGTGGATCGGCTGCAGCGATAGCCGCGTACCCGCAGATAGAATTACAGGTACGCATCCCGGAGAAATTTTTGTGCATCGCAACATTTCCAATCTCGTTGTTCCAACAGATTTGAACTTGTTAAGCGTTTTACAGTTTGCCGTTGAAAATTTAAAAGTGAGACACGTCATCGTCTGTGGTCACCACAACTGTGGCGGAATAGCTGCGGCAATGTCCAACAAAAGTTATGGCCTACTCGATCAATGGATATGGAACATTAAAAACGTGTACCGGATTCATCGTGAAGAAATTGACGCCTGTGAAACAGAAGATGAAAAAAAGAGTCTTCTTACTAAACTGAATGTTCAGGAACAAGTGATGAACCTGGCAAAAACTTCCATTATTCAGAAGGCATGGAAACAGAACAAATTACCGCATTTGCACGGTTGGGTTTATGACGTACGTGATGGAATTATTCATCCTGTTTTTGAAATGGAAGCTGGAACTGCAGTGGATCCAATTTACGAGATTGGAAATATTTAATACTATTTTAAGGACTGGATTTGCCTTAGGAAAATTGAAGTTGTAATTTTAAAAAGATTAAAAACATCCCCGATGACAACACTTCAAAGCATAGGTAATTTCTTCTGGAAAATTTTCAAATCCATATTTGTAAGGGAAAAAGACTGTTGCAAATAAGCCATTCAATAGTGAACAAATAATTTTCTGAAATTTTTGTTTTGCAACGGCAAGGAACAGACGAAAATGAAGAAGATTACTTAAATTAGCTAGCTGAAAAACACCTACGGAATTATTAAAGTATTTAATCAAAACAATAAATCATTTTCAGATGAAAATTTTAGTGGGGTTTTTAATCGCGGGTATTTTGTTCGCTACCTGCCAGTCAAACGAAAGCAATCCAATACCACAAAAAGAAACAGCAACAGTATTGCCAATTGCCGGCACGTGGAAATTAATTTCGGGAACACTGATTGAGAAAGGCGACACTAACGTTACCGATTACACGAAAGACGTTTCATTTATTAAGATCATCAACAACGATCATTTTGCTTTTTTGACTCATGACACCAAAGGCGCTTCCGATTCTGCAAAAACTTTTGATGCCGGTGGCGGAAGTTATACTTTAAAAGACAGCAGCTACACGGAGCATCTTCAATATTGCCTCGAACGTGAATGGGAAGGACACGATTTCACTTTTACCGTAACAATCAAAAACGACACACTCACTCAAAGAGGGATTGAAAAAGTTCCAAACACGGCAACCGAAAGGCTGAATATTGAAAAGTATGTGAGGATGAAATAATCGGTTCATTTCTTATAAACCTGCTTTTCCACTTCGTTTCTTAGCATCATCTTTAAATCGGGAAGCGCATGATATTGATCATCAAAAATCTTTACCACTTTGCCATCCTTCACGACAACCTGGGTAGGGAAAAATTGTATTGCGAGCGTCTTAAGTAAATCATTAGTTGTATCAGAGATTACATCAGATTGAAAATCGGTTTTCTTCAAAAATTGTCGAAGCGCATCTTCTTTATCCCACGCAATAGCGGCAAAAAGAATATCATTTCTATTGTCTATTTTTCTTTTAATGCATTCAGTTTTGGAAATTCTGCTACGCAGGCGGTGCAACCAATGTACCAAAAATCAACCACAAGCGTTTTTCCCTTGATAAAATCTGAATTGTATTTTTTCCCATTTAAATCAGTGTAATTAATTTCAGGTAATGACAATCCCTCCCACTTAAAATCTTTATATGCTACTGCTCCAATACTACGTAAAATTGCAGGAATATATGGATCCACAGACGTGTCCATTTTATAAAGACGATAATAAAATTTTGAGACAGAATCCGACAAAAGTCTTACCGGCAGGTATTTGCCTGTTGCCACCTGTTTTAAAAAAGTCTCTTTAGAAATTTGTTTCGAAAAAGGATCAAGACCCACAAAGTCGGTTGACAGATCCATCGCCCGTATCCAATAATTTGTAAAAGAATGACCCTTTAAAATATCTTGTGGCTTTTCAACCGGGTCGCCATAAGGAAGTTTTTGTGTGCAGGAATTTGCTATCACAAGCGTTAATAAGAATAAGAATGTTTTGGTTTTAATTATCATTCCTTAAAGATAAGAATTATATGTTGTCTTTGAGAGCTAAACAGCAATCAAAGAATTACGGTCAATTAAGATTACCCATTGTCATTAAATTTTTTGAAAGTAATATTGCAGCTAACAGAGGCCTCGTAGTACAATGGATAGTATAAGAGTTTCCGAAGCTCCAGATCCAGGTTCGATTCCTGGCGAGGCCACAAACATTCTTTCGGCAAACCGAAACAAAAATTCCTCTTTTTTCTTCGTTTACTATTTGAGCGCTATAAAACTTTGTTAAGAGCCAAAAGAAGCAATATTACTGGCAAATATTTTTACGGCAATCGCTAAAAGTATTACGCCAAAAAATTTACGGATCACAATTAAACCGCTCGGCCCCAATACTTTTTCTATCCAGTTCAAAGACCTTAAAACAACATAGATAATTATCAAATTGATCATAATACCAATCAGAATATTGATATCATGATAGTTAGCTTTTAGCGACATGATCGTGGTAAGTGTTCCCGATCCGGCAATCAGTGGAAAAGCAATAGGAACCATACTTCCGCTCTTGGGATTGTTGTCTTGCTTGAAGAAATCAATACCAAGTATCATTTCCAGGCCAATTAAAAAGATTACCAAACTTCCGGCAACAGCAAACGATTGAACATCCACACCGAGCAGTTTCAGAAATTGTTCCCCAACAAATAAAAACAAAAGCATCAATGCGCCGGAAGCAATCGTTGCTTGCAAAGATTGGATCTGGCCGCCCATCTTATCTTTCAGCGAAATCAACACGGGAATAGATCCCAGAATATCAATCACGGCAAATAGGGTAAAGGTTACCGTTAGCAATTGTTTCTCGGAAATGTTAGCAATTTGCGGCATGAATTTTTTTACTCAAATTTAACAAGAGCGCGGCGAGGAGCAAACAGTTTTTAAAATGCTGCCTTAAATCCTGTATTCCAGTTAAAACCTTTTGTTGTAAATCCTCTTGTTACAAAATATTTTTGGTTGGTAACATTCTCAAGATCTGCAAATAGCGTAAATCGTTTATCCAACTTATAATCACCATAAAAACCAATCGAATAATATCCTTTTAATTCGGCGTCTGCTGCGTTGTATTGCGGCTCAAAAGCTTTACTCACAGTTTTGAGATTTGTGGAAAAAAATAATTTCTTTAGTGGCTGGTAAGTAACTGAAAAATTCAAAACATTCTTCGGTCTTTTGTACAAATTAAAATAAGAAGTGTCTTTTCCGGCCGCATTTTCAGTAGCAATTTTGCCATCCGTAAAAGTATAATTGAATGAAGCAGAAAGTTCGCTGGAAAAATGCCAGGAAGCTTCAGCTTCAAAGCCATAATCCCTTTGCTGATCGGCATTAATGTATTTTGAAGCATACGTATTTGGATCAGTGTAAAAATAAAAAACGTCCTTGCCGTGACGAATAAATGAAACGATTCTTCCTTTTATTTTTTCAGAAGTGTACTGCACTCCGCCTTCAAAACTCATAGTTACTTCCGGCTTTAATCCTATATTTCCAAATTCTGAAAAGAGTTGATAAATCGAAGGCACACGATAGCCGAATGAAACGTTGGCAAACACCTTCCAATTCTTATCAATCAAAAAGTAGGGATTGAATGAATAAGTGAAATTGCTTCCATAAATATTATGATAATTCCAGCGGCCGCCGGCTTCCACATTAAATCCTTTTTTGTTTTTGAATGTGAGCGAAGCATAAGTGCTCACTTGTTTTGTGATGGCACTATCAGCAGAAATTGGTAATGAGGGAAAACCATAATCAGGAAGAAAAATATACAACTGGCTGCTTGAGTTGCGGCGATAATCAACGCCCGCAAGCAATTCAAAATATTTGGAAAGATCAAGACTGGTGTAGATCTCGGCAAAATGAGAAGTTCCGTTGTATTTTCCTTTTTGAAATTTTGAATAACCTCCAACATCTGTTGAATCATCCAAAAAATTTCTGTTGAACCGGTTGAAACTGTATTGCGCCCTTACAAAACCATTTTTCAATTTCCGGCCAATGACCAAACCTGAGACCAGGTTATTGTTGTGGTTGGTATAATCTTTATCATCCTGGAAAGCGCCAGCATCAAGGGCTGCATGATTGTTGTTGTATTTCGCAAACAAACGGAAGGATGTCTTTTTAAACGGCTTAAAAGTATAATTCAAATGAAGCACATCACGTCGAAAACCATCTTTGTCAAAATTATTTTTCCCGGTAGAATCATAGGCAGAAGAAAAACCTTTGCTTTGAACTTTGTCGTAAGAAACAAAAAACGTTTGTCCTTTACCGTTAGTTCCGCTTAAGGAAACTGCACCTTTGTAAGTTTGATAACTTCCTGCAGAAAGGTTCACACTTACATTCAAAGGTTTATCACCTGATTTTTTGGTAATGATATTTATCACTCCGGCCACGGCATCGGAGCCGTATAAAGTCGATTGTGCGCCTTTTAAAATTTCAATCCGTTCAATATTATCCAGTGAGAAATTATTCAGGTCAAACTCGCTGCTTATCCCTGAAGCATCGTACAATGGAACACCATCAAGCAGTATCAAAGTGTTTCCGGCAGAAGCACCTTGCAGGTAAACAGTCTGGTTAGTTCCGAGGTTATTATCGGCTCCGTTGATTTGCAATCCAGGCTGGTTGTTCAATACTTCGCCAAGTGATTTCCCAGCACTTTTTTGCAATTGTTCATGAGTGATCACATCGACAACTTTTCCCGTTTCACTTTGTTTGATGGGCGCTTTGGTGGCCGTAACGATTACTTCGCTAAGGGTTATTACCGAGTCATCTTGAGCCTGCGCATAACTGCTGAAAAAAACAGCAGCCGCAATAAAAATTCCTTTTTTCATTTTACAGAAAATTTTTGTTGTGACTGCCTTCGATTAAAAATGGGAAATATAAATGCCTTCCAGCTTTTACACTTCACGCTTTTCGCCCGAAAGCTTTGAATTGTTTATTTGTAAAAGGCAGGTCTTCTGGCTTGGTTCTCGTCGAACACCTTCCCATCCACATTTTGCGGACAGTGGTATGAAGATTCAACAAGGTGAATGGAAAAAGTTAAATGCTAATACAATTATTAACCATCGACCATTCACGCACCTTACAGCTACGGGGATAGCTCCGGAATTGAACCGGATTCCCATTTTAATCCTGTTTTTAATACAGGAACCGTTTACGAAGCAAATGTAAATGCAATAAAAATCATTTTCAAAATGGAAGTTTCATGCGGATGTGGATAAATCAACAAAGCCGCAACTGGTGCGGCTTTACTGTGAGAAAAAAAATCTTTTTAATTGTTCTTTTACTGTCAACACAAAATTTCAAATATTACTTTTCAATGAAATTGAAACGAATTCCCGCAAAATAATTCCTTCCGGCTGCAGCATTGTAATAGCGGCCGCCAAATGCATTGATGTCATTTCCCAAACTATATTTTGCATCAAAGAGATTATCTGCACCGGCAAAAATTTCAGCAGCAATTTTCTTATTAAACTTCTTTTTATAACCCAGTCTTGCACCTAAAAGATTGTAAGAAGAAGCATAAGCACTATTGGCGTCATTCAATGCAATTTTATCTGTGAAATTATAGGTAACATTCAAATAAAATCCGGATTTGGAATTCATATCTAGCCCTGCAACTACTACATTTGGCGCGGCTCCCGGCATCTTGTTGTTGGAAAAATCGTCATTCACCTGTTTAAAACTTCCATAATGAAAATCATGCCATGCATAGCTCGCAAATATTTTTGCAGAATTAATAACCTGCTTCGGTGCATCTATAAAACGATACGACGCATAAGTTTCAATGCCTTTTTGTTTTGTTGATCCGGCATTCACGTAATAATAAACATTGTTCGCATCTATCCGTTGAACGATCGTGTTTTTCAAATCAAAGAAAAATCCGCTGACATCAAAAAATATCTTGTTCTGCAATACAGTTCCTTTAATTCCCAGTTCGTAATCCATCCCATTTTCAGGTTGCAGGTTGGTTCCAAATTTTCCATCGGAACGAAGCACCTCAGAGACAGTTGGCGGAGAAAAACCACCTGAAACACTTCCATAAACAGATACATTCTTATTAAGTTGTTTAAGCACTGCAATGTGAGGAGGGAATTTATTTTTAAAGACTCGCGTTTGAGTGATCGACGGCTTTGCCGCAAGGTTTACATCTTCGATAGAAGATTTATTCAAACTTGCGCCGGCTGTAACCGTCCAGCCCTGTGGCAATTCAAAATCTGCCTGCGCAAAAAACATATATTGCCAATTGTTTAGATTATCATCAGTTTCCATAGAATCGGCAACACCTAAGTTGTTGCCATAATCACGAGTATTAAAAAATCCTTTCTGCGCTTCGGTTCCAAAATCAAGCTGAAAGTGCGTTTTATCAATTTCCTTTTTGTATTCAAATACACTTCTGCCGCCAAAATGCGGTTCCTTCCTGTATTCATACACTCTTATATTCGGATTGATGAAATCTGCATAAGTGCCATACAAAGAAGTTGTATTGCTCCAGTGATCATTCAATTGATATTCGTTGGAAAATCCGGCAAGAAAGATCTTTTGATAAATGGCAGCTTTGTTTTCCACTGCTCCCGGTTGTGAGCCCGTGCCTGGCCTTGCTTGTTTCGGATTGGCATTAAATTGAGCAAGCGTCAAACCTCCCGGCGTTTCATAATAAAGATCACTGTACGACATGTAAGCGTGCAAAGTTTGTTTGTCATTAACTTTCAACAAACTTTCCCAGCTGGCAATATCCCTGTGCATCTTTGCCTGCTGGCGATAACCATCACTTGTTTGATTAGAATAATTGAAACTATTTTCACGATTGGCATTACCAGTTTTCACATTCGCATTAATACTATTGGTATTAAAGCTGCCGGTAGTATAATCAACAGAAACGCCGGGACGCCAGTTGGCTGGTAAAGTATGGATCAACATTGCTCCGCCAATTCCCGCTCCGTATAAACTACTGGCAGGCCCCTTGATTATTTCGATGGAATTAAAATTGTAAAAACTAAGTTGGTTTAAATAGGTATTTCCGGTAGGATCAGTAAGTGGAATGTCATTGAGATAGATCTTAACATCACGCACACCAAAAGGAGAACGAAGTGAGCTGCCGCGAATATTGAGCCGGTAACTCCCCGGGGAGCGTTCTTCCATGCTCACCCCTGGTGAAATATTCAATGCAGGTAAAATGCTCATATTGCCAAACCTGTTCAACTGGGCCTGAGTCGTAACACTTACAGGAGCTGCTACATCGATCAAACTCCTGTTTTGATCATAGACATTTACAATTATATTTTCAAGTGTCTTTGAAGAATCAATAACAGAGGCTCTTTGATTGTCTTTAATTGGTATAGAATCAACGCCGGTAATTGATTGGGCATTTGCATAATGTGCAAAAAATAGAAGTATTATGAAGTATTTTTTCATCGACAAAAATTGGAAGCACAAATGTAACGCACAATTATTTTTATAACTTTCTGAGCTTTTCAACCTTTCTTACCAAATTTGCTTTACAATCAATCGTTATTAACCTCAATAAATTCTTTTATGGTTCCAAAAACAATCTCTGAAATCTTAAATGAAGTTGGAGAAAACAGGGAAGAATATTTTAATGCAGTTGCGCCGCCAATAATGCAAACGAGCAACTTTGCTTTTAAAAAAGTAGCGGAACTTCGAAAAGTATTAAAGGACGAATCTTCGGGATATCTTTATAGTCGCGGGCTAAACCCAACCGTAAAAATCCTTTCCGAAAAATTGGCTGCTTTGGATGGTGCTGAAAATAGTCTTGTGTTCAGTAGCGGTGCAGCCGCAATCTTTTCTTCTGTTTTGGCAAATGTGAAAAGCGGCGATCATATTATTTCTGTTGCAAAACCCTACACCTGGGCCGAAAAAATGTTCAACAATATTTTACCAAAATTCAATGTTTCTGTCACTTACGTTGACGGAACAAAAATTGAAAATTTTGAAAATGCCATTAAAGAAAATACAACATTGATCTATCTTGAAACACCGAACAGCTGGAGTTTCGAGCTGCAAGATTTAGAAGCAGTTGCCAGAATGGCGAAATCAAAAAACATCATTACCATTTGTGACAACAGCTATTGCTCGCCTTTGTACCAGCAACCAATTTCTTTCGGAATTGACCTTGTTTTGCAAAGTGCTACCAAATACATCAATGGCCACAGCGATGTAGTTGCCGGCGTTGTTTGCGGAAGCAAAGTGATGATCAAAAAACTATTTCTCAGCGAATTTTTAAACATTGGTGCAGGAATTTCTCCTTTTAATGCCTGGTTGATGTTGAGAGGCTTAAGGACCTTTCAAGTGAGACTTGCACGAATTTCAGAAACCACAAAAGAAGTGGTAAGCTTTCTAAAAAATCGTCCGGAAGTAGAAGAAGTAATTTATCCCTTCGATGAAGGTTTTGCGCAAATTGATTTGGCCAAAAAACAAATGAAAGGTACGGGTGGATTATTTTCATTCTACCTCAAAGCCGTTTCATTGAATGAAATTGAGCACTTCTGCGAAAGTTTACAACACATTTTGATAGCAGTAAGTTGGGGCGGCTATGAATCATTGATCATTCCTGGCTGTTCTTCCATTGATGAAAAAGATTTTGATCCCACTCAAAGAAATCATCGAAGACTGAGAATGTACGTTGGGCTGGAAGATGCAAAATATTTAATAGAAGACCTTGAAAGAGGATTTGCGGGAATGAAAAAGTAGTCTTAACTTTTGCCATCCATTTTTTCAGAAAAACTAACTTTCGTACTATTAATCGCTTTATTTACCACTTATCCAACTCTTGTTCCCTGATACATTCAAATGATTATTTTTGTTTTATGTCAATCAAAATTAAGTTACTGTTTATTTCCATTTTCATTTCCGGTTTAGCCTTTTCTCAAAAGAAATGGACTTTGCTGGAGTGTGTACAATATGCGATGGATCATAACATTTCAATAAAACAAAGCGAGCTTCAAACAGAGCTTGCAACTATTGCTTACAAGCAAAGCAAACTTTCACAAATACCAAGTTTCAATTTTTCAAATAATGAAGGTTTGAGCTATGGTAAATCCAAAAATCCTTCTTCAGGGATTTTGGAAAACCAGAATTATTTTTCAGTTGGTTTCAATCTTCAATCGAGTGCAGATATCTTTAACTGGTTTTCTAAAAGAAATACAATTCTGGCGAATCAATGGTCAGTGGAAGCATCGAAGGCAGCCACTGATAAATTAAAGAGTGATATTTCTTTGACCATTGCCAATTCTTATTTACAGATCCTGTTAGCACGCGAACAGGAAAAGATTGCGGAAGTGCAGGTGCAGCAGTCAAGAACACAACTTGAAATTGTTCAGAAGCAGGTAAATGCCGGAACTTTGGCTGAATATAATGCAACTGAAATTGAATCGCAACTTGCAAATGACACTGCCAATCTTATCTCTGCCGTTGGAAATGTTGCACAATCAAAATATGTATTGCAATCTTATCTAAATCTTAATCCAGCGGATTCATTTGATATTGCGGAGCCTCCATTGGAGCAAATTCCGGTAATGGCAATTGGTGATTTGCAACCCGCAGATGTTTATGCCTCAGCAGTGGAAAACCAACCGCTGCAGCAGGAAAATAAATTCAATTTGAAAGCAGCGGAAAAGAATAGTCTTGCAGCGAAGGGAGCTTTGTTTCCGACCATTTCTGCGTTTGGCAACCTCAACTCTAATTATGGATATTTTCGGAGACCAACATATTCCCAGGTTTTCAATGGATATACACCGAGTGGACTTGTGGTAAGCGACAATTCAGGCGGTTATATTGATGTGCAAAAACCTTTGTATGTAAACGGTAGCAAAAATGGTTACATTACTTCTGATCCTTTCGGAACTCAATTCAGCAACAACTTTGGGCAGGCCATCGGAATCAATATTTCCATCCCGATTTTTAACGGATGGCAGGCAAAGGCGGCTTACCAACGTTCAAAGATCAACGTAAGGAATATCCAATACCAGCAGGAACTCGATAATCAAACTTTGAAGCAAGATGTTTACCAGGCATATAACCTTGCGGTAGTGGCGATGCAAAAATTATCTTCAACTTCAAAAGCGGTCGATGCTGCGCAAAAAACATACGAATTCGCTTTGAAAAGATACCAGGCCGGAATGTTGAGAACACTCGACCTGATCACCAATGAAAACAGCTTGTTTACTGCCAAATTGCAGAATGCAGTAAACAAATTCGATTATGTATTTAAAATGAAAGTGCTTGAATATTATAAAAACGGAAGCATCAAATTTTAATGATTTTAAAAAAGAATTCTATCAAAAGAAAATAAGAAAAAATGAATAAAAAACTCAAGTGGATCATAATTGGCCTTGTGTTTCTGATTGTGTTATTGGTCGTATTGAAGAAGGCAGGCGTTCTTGGGAAAAATGAAGGAATAAAAGTAACGGCTGAAAAAGTGCAAAGGCGTACGATCGTTGAAACTGTGAATGCAAGTGGAAAAATATACCCGGAAGTAGAAGTGAAGCTAAGTCCTGATATTTCAGGAGAAATTGTGGATCTTGAGGTTGAGGAAGGTGACAGCGTGAAAAAGGGGCAGGTAGTGGCTAAAATTTATGGAGATATTTACAATACGCAGAGAGACCAGGCTGCTGCAATTGTAAACCAGCAAAAAGCACAGTTAGCTGATGCCAAAGCAGGACTGGGCGCACTGGAAGCTCAATTGGACCAGGCGAAGAAAACATATGACATGCAAAAGCAATTGTATGATGAAAAAGTAATTTCAAGAAATGAGTTCAACACAGCTGATGCGGCGTATAAAACAGCTTTGGCCAATTTGAACGCAGCCAAACAAGGTGTTATCGGAAGCCAGGCTTCTGTTCAAAGTGCTGAAGCGGCTTTACAGAAGGCCAACAAAGATCTTAGCCTTGCAACATTAAGATCACCAATGAACGGTGTTGTTTCTTTGTTAAGTGTAAAAAAAGGAGAGCGAGTAGTGGGTAGTTCAATGATGGCTGGAACAGAAATGATGCGCATCGCCGACATGAGCAAGATTGAAGTAAGGGTGGATGTGGGTGAAAATGATATTCCGAAAGTTAGACTAGGTGATAGTGCGGTGATCGAAGTGGATGCGTATAACGACAGGAAATTCACTGGTGTTGTTACGCAAATTGCTAGCAGCAATAACGGCGCATCTACCCAAAGTGATCTGGCCAACACGAGTACAGATGTGACGAACTACAAAGTTTACATTCGTTTGAATCCGGATTCTTACAAAGATCTATTGGGCAAAAACAGGAAGTTTCCTTTCAGGCCTGGAATGAGTGCCAGTGCTGACATCCAGACTAAAACCCACACTAATGTTTTATCCATCCCCATCAATGCCGTGACTACAAGAGAGAAAAATGATTCAACATTAAATAATACAATAAACAAACCTGCAGCAACTGATGACTTGGCAGTAGCCAACCAGGGCGATAATGACCTTGATATAGTAGTTTTTGTAGTTCAACCTGATGGAAAAGTGAAAATACAAAAAGTAAAAACGGACATACAGGATATCAACTATATTGAAATCACTGATGGATTAAAAGAAGGACAGGAAGTGGTTTCAGGGCCTTATGATGTAGTATCAAAAACACTCAAAGATGGCGACAAAGTGAAAGTGGTTCCAAAAAGTGAATTATTTAAAACCAAATAATTTTTAGTTCAGTAGTAAACCAATTAATTCCAGGAATTTTTATTTTGGTTTAAATAAAAAGCGTCGTTGTTTTGCGGCGCTTTTTATTTAAATATTTTTTCCGCTTGCAAAAGACTTTCCGGTTTTCCTACATCTATAAATTTTGAATCGCTGTGATCAAATGCAAGGATATTATTTGATTGTGAAAGTTCGAGATAGACATCCACCATAGAAAATTTCCCTTCCCTTTTTATTAATAAAAAAATTTCAGGGGAAATAATATGAATACCGCTAAAAGCCTTTGGAATTAGTTTTTCGGAATATCTGCTGATTTTTTCTTCACCTGTTTTTTCATTTCTCCAACCGCATAAAATTCCTGATTCATTAAATAAAAAATATCTTGAAGTTTTTCTTGAAGTTACGGCAAGTGTCGCTAAAGGTTTTTGTTGCAAATGAAAACCAATCATTTTATTCAAATCCAAATCAGTTAAAACGTCCACGTTCATCACTACAAAAGGTTCACGCTCTTTTTCAAAAAACCATGCTGCCTTTTTTATACCACCGCCGGTTTCCAACAATTCATTTGTTTCATCAGAAATTGAAATCGTACTTCCAAATCCATTATTTGCTTTTACAAAATCAATTACCTGTTCAGCAAAATGGTGCACGTTAATGATCACATCTTTAATGCCGAAAGAAGCGAGGTATTCAATATTCCGCTGTAAAACTGTTTTGTTATTTACAATTGCCAAAGCTTTGGGGTGCTTGTCAGTAAAAGGTTTGAGGCGGGTTCCCAAACCTGCAGCCAGAATCATTGCTTTCATTTCAAATCAATTTCAAAACCTTTCAATTCATGAATTCCCTGCTCGACATGATTCAATTCAATTTTTACCTTATACTTATTCCTTAAATATCTTGCCAACGCATCGGCTGCATAAACACTTCGGTGCTGCCCACCGGTGCAACCAAAACTAACAGTGAGTGAAGCAAAATTTCTTTCAATATAATTCTGAACAGAAATATCAACAAGGTTAAAAACGCTATTCATAAATGCAGGCATTGAAGTTTGCTGTTCCAAAAAGTCTATTACCGGTTTATCCCGACCTGTAATGGTTTTGTATTCTTCAAAACGCCCCGGGTTGAGTAATCCGCGGCAATCAAAAACAAATCCGCCACCATTTGCACTTTTCTCTTTCGGATATCCTGATTTCAAATAAGAAAAACTATTAATCGTTACCACCAGCGGAGTAGAGTCAGTTGCCTGCACCGGCCGGAATTTATTAACCACTTCATCCTGCACGATCAGTTGCAACATGCGGTCATATTCAGTTAGTTCAATTCCAATATTCCTGTTGCTCAAAAACCATTTAATATTTGAAAGTGCAAGCGGAATACTGGTGAGAAATTGCGCCTTTCTTTCAAAGATGCCACGAAAGCCATAAGCACCCAAAACCTGCATCAGCCTGATCAATACATAACCATTGTATTGATTAAGGAACCTTTGCCGGTCAAGCGGTTTTTGCAAAATTTCTTCCACACAATCCATGTAATAATCCAGCAAAGAATTTTTCCATTCATCTGAAAGATTGGCTCTTGCCTGCCACAACAATGAAGCGACATCGTACTGAAGCGCACCTCTCATTCCGCCCTGGTAATCGATGAAATGAACTTCCTCATTTTGAATGTAAATATTCCTGCTTTGAAAATCGCGAAACATGAAAAATTTGTGTTCCACTTTGGTGAGGTAAGTGCTGAGCGTTTCGAAATCTTTCACCAACTTTTCCTTATCGTAAGGAATTTTCAGCGTGTCTAAAAAGTAATATTTAAAATACAGCAGGTCACTAAGAATCGCCTGGCGTCCAAATTTTTTGGAAGTGAGACAATACGAAAGATCCAGATCTTTCAGCCCCTTTATCTGCATTTGCGCAAGCGCCTTCAAACTCTTTTGAAACAAAGAAAAAACATAATCATTTTCACCATGCTTTTCCAGTTCGTTTAAAAGTGAAACCGGCCCAAAGTCTTGCTCCACATACATTTTAAAATCCTCTGAGGTAAAGTAAATCTCAGGAACCGGCGCACCAATCTTTGCAAAATGGTCAGTAAAATACAGGAAAGTTTTGCTCTCACTTATGTTTTCATCATAGGTAGCGATGTATGATTTTACTTCAGTGGTAATCCTGAAATAAACCCGGTCGCCACCCGATCTTGGCAATTGCTGAAAGGCAATAATTTTTTCTGAATTGTGTTCCTGAAAAAACTGGAGCATATTTTCTGCGATTGGACCCATAAAATTCGATAAGTAGTAAAACTAACTGTTTTTAAAAAATTGGAAGAAAATGAAACTAAAGCATCATTAATCAAAAACCGTACACATTTGATCGTTATATTTCTTTACATTTGAGAACGAAAATTGAAAGATAAATTAAGTATTGCTGATATTATTTATTCTTTTCTGATTCTTATCCTTTTCATGAAACGATATTGATTAAAGCTAAATGAATTTTTAGATGCACCAAACTCTTAGTGTTAAATCGCTATCCACATTCTGCGCGATTTTTATGGCACTTTCCACTGTCCTTTTTTCATGTGAGCCCCATGGTTTTGACAAAGACAAAAGGCAAATTATGGCTAAAGATGAGATCAGGAGCCAGCTTCATAAAGTTCGTGAATATGATATTACAGGTTTTAAAGAAGACACCTTTGAAGTGACTGATAATCCTGATTTTAAAAAGGAGATCAGGTATCACCTCGATTTCAGTTACATTGATTCAAACAATGTGTTGCAACACAAAAGTGGCGACGTGTTTTTTACGCCTGATGGCTCTTCGATTATCAATTCCAAAATTTTCGACAAGTAATTTTCTTTTAAAATAAACCTTCATTATGAAGTCAGTTAAAGAACGCTTTTTAGCACTAGACGTTTTTAGAGGCATGACCATTTGTTTTATGATCATCGTGAACACTCCGGGCAGCGGCGCCAATCCTTATCCGCCGCTTGAACATGCAACATGGTTTGGTTTTACGCCAACTGATTTGGTTTTCCCATCTTTCTTATTTGCCGTGGGCAATGCCATGAGTTTTTCGCAGGATAAATACCGGCAGCTCGGCAATTCGGCTTTTTTGAAAAAAGTGATCAAAAGAACCATCCTGATTTTTTTGATTGGTTACCTGATGTATTGGTTTCCGTTTTTCCGTTTAGATGCAGCCGGTCATATTACAGGAGCGCCAATAAGCCACACGAGAATCATGGGCGTTTTGCAAAGGATTGCCTTGTGTTATTTCTTTGGTTCTTTATTGGTTCAATATCTTTCCACAAGATCTGTCGTGCTTGTAAGCATTATTCTCCTGGTTGGTTACTGGCTGATATTGCTGGCTTTCGGTGATGCTGCGCAACCATTCAGCATGATGGGCAATGCGGGAATTTATTTTGACAAATTCTTAATGGGCAACAATCATTTGTATCATGGTGAAGGAATTCCGTTCGATCCGGAAGGATGGCTGAGCACGATTCCGTCTATTGTAAACGTGGTGATTGGTTTTCTTGCAGGCAAATTCATTCAGGAGAAAGGAAAAAGTTTTGAATGTCTTTCCAAATTAATGCTCGTGGGTTCGTTACTTATTTTCCTGGCGCTTTGCTGGAACCTTGTTTTCCCGATCGGCAAGAAATTATGGACAAGCCCGTTTGTGTTGCTCACTTCAGGTATTGATCTTACTTTGATCTCTGCTTTGATCTATATCATTGAAATGAAAAACTGGAAGGGCTTCAAGTGGCCTGATTTCTTTATGATATTCGGCAGAAATCCATTATTCATTTATATTCTCTCCGAACTTTTTGTGATCATTCTTTTTATGATCCCCATTGGCAATGAAAGTTTGTTTGGATTTGTAAACAGTCATTTTTTCCAGTTAATATCACCGGGCCCATTCGGCTCATTTTTGTTTGCAATTTGTTACATGCTGCTCTGTTGGAGCGTAGGCTGGTGGCTGAATAAGAGGAAAATTTACGTAAGGGTTTAAAGGATAGTGAACGAAGGAATAGTTGGAATTTTTGTTTTTAGAATTACGTTCTCTATCACAACTTTTTCATTTTACCTCTGACAGGAATTTCATAACCAAAAGGCTTCTTTTCTGTAGAAACTTTTAAAAGAATTGTTTCCCATGAATTGATTAAAAGTTTTACAATCTCCCAATGCTTGTCTAAACCTTTTTGCATTTTTAGGAAGAACACTCCTATTTTATACTTCTGGCACAATTGATATTGCAATCTTGTTTTATGAATGTTTAAATCTTTCGTAATAAGAATTCCGTTACTATTACCAATTGATGGTATGATTGTTTCATCAGGTTTCCCTTTGCCAAATTTCATTTTGGTTGAATGAACAATCACTTCTGTAAAATATCCTTTATTAAGAGAGTTAAGTGCATCGGCTACATATTCAGACAAGTTCTCATCTAAATATATTTCAATTATGCAACAGATTTTTGGTAGAAAGAAATAGCATCATTCACTTGCTTTTCAGTCAGATCATAAAGTATCCCAATCGCGTTCAGAGGCTCTCCGCTTTCATACATCGAAAATATCACCTCAGCGTTAATATTTGTACCATTCAAAACCGGCTGTCCGAATTGATTATGAGGATTAATTACAACATCGTTTTGTTTCCCTGCTGGCCAGAATTTTCCGGCGATTTTATGAGAATCAAATTCAATTTTATTTGCAAATTCTTTTATGAACTCGACAAAATCTGTTTGCTTTGATCCATCAGCTTTCACAATAGAATCTTTAAATTCAAACCAAATTTTTTTCCCATCACTCAACAAATTTGAACTCGCAAAGGGATATTGCAAATTAAGGTCTTTACTCATTGCATACCTCGATCTTAAAATTTCCTTTGGTTTCACTCCTAACTCTTGTAGTTGAAAACACGTATAAAGCTCGATTAACGTGTAAAAATTTACGGCTTTTATTTTACCATCCACCGACCATGAGTAGTTTTCATTAAAGAGTTTTTTACCTAATCTTTCATTCCAGTAATCGTTTATATATCGTCTCACCTTGAATTTAGGAACTCCCAGAAACTTACTTATGTCTGCGACAGTGTATATTCCAGCGCCTAATTGTTTCTTATGTGAAATTGCTTCGGTCATTTATTTCAAAATTACAAAGTATATTAGAATTCTTCATTAATGTAAAATTTCAAAAGATAAATTCCTACAACTCATCCTCCGGCTTTTTATCAAAAGACATCAGGATCATTATTACAGCAAAGGCAATGAAGAATATCGAACTCCAGCGATTTACTTCAGGGTGCGCTGCGCTGGGGCTGACAATACTATAGATCAGCAATAAAATTCCTACCAACAGGAAAAAAACGCCAATCACAAAACGGAGATCAAAGAATTTTTTCATCGAAATATTTTTTTAATACTCTTAATAAAAGATGATGTTTAAAATAATGGTGATAGTGGCAACAATTACTGTGAGCCACACAGGATTTTTGTACCAGGTTTTATTTTTGTCCTGCTGCCGCGGCGTCAAACTGTACACCAAACCGACTAATTGATTTTCAGGTTTGCGGGCAGTAAACAAACTGATCACATAAGTTACTACAAAGCAAATTGAGAAAGCAATCCATGCAATATTGAAAGCCTGGCTGGTGCCGGAATAAAATGTATGAAGATTAGCGATTGACCCGCCTTTGCCTTCTGCCATTGTTAATGAATAAGTGAGTGCTGCGCCTGCTGTTCCCGATAATAAACCCCAGAAAGCGCCATTGGCGGTGCATTTTTTCCAGAACATTCCCAACAAAAATGTGGCAAACAAAGGCGCATTCACAAAACTGAAAACCAATTGAAGCAAATCCATAATACTGTTGAATCCACGTGCTACATATGCGGTAAGGATCGACAACAAAATGCCCACAACGGTTGTTGCTTTTCCGACATTCAGGTAATGTTTTTCACTGGCATCTGGTTTTATATGACTCTGGTAAAGATCATAAGTAAAGACCGTGTTGAAAGCAGTTACGTTGCCCGCCATTCCTGACATGAAAGAGGCAATAAGCGCTGTAATTCCTACGCCTAGAATTCCACTTGGATATAACTTCGACAACAACAAAGGCAACGTCATATTGTAATCTGTCTGGCCGTTGATATTTTTTGGAAGATCAAATCCTGCAAACTGGTGTTGCAATGCCAGCAAAATAATTCCCGGAACAATCACGATCAACGGCATAAAAATTTTCGGTAATGCCGCAATGATTGGCGTTCTCCTTGCATCATTCAAATTATGCGAGATCATTGCTCTCTGAACCACCAAAAAATCGGTGCACCAATAGCCGAATGCCAAGACAAAGCCCAATCCAAATATCATACTGAATGCGTCCGTGCCCATTGGGTTGGTCGCCGGGCTGCTCATTCCTTTCCACAAATGCAATTTTGCATTTTCAACATTGGCAATAATTCCATGAAGTCCGCCCGCCTGCTGAATGCCAATAAAAACCAACGGGGCAATTCCCAAAACGATCAGGAAGAATTGAAGTACCTCATTATAAACTGCGCTCGTTAAACCACCTAAAAAGGTGTATGCCAACACAATTCCCGCAGCTACCCAAATAGAGACATTGAAATCCCATCCCAAAACGGTTTGCATCAACATTGCCAAAGCATATAAAGAAATGCCCGAGGAAAAGATCGTCATCGCTGCAAAAGTGAAAGCGTTGAAAGTTCTTGTCTTTTCGTCGAACCGAAGTTTTAAATATTCTGGAACACTTCGCGCTTTACTTCCATAATAAAACGGCATCATAAAAAGACCGAGAAACAACATGGCGAATACAGCGCCGAGCCAATAAAAATGCGCGGTATATAATCCAT
>DASTXM010000072.1:0-19517 GCA_035765495.1 Hanamia sp. | reverse complement strand
ACCAATCTTCCACCTGGAAAATATGTATTTCATGTAAGGGCAAAAAATATTTACGATAAAATAAGTAATGAAGCAACCTATGCTTTCACTGTTCTTCCTCCATGGTACAGCACCTGGTGGGCTTATTTATTATATGCACTTGTCTTCGTGGCAATTGGTTATCTGATCTTGAAATGGCGCACACGAAAACTTGAAGAAAAACACCGTGAACTTGAACAAACGATTAAAGAGAGAACCGCCGAATTGAGCAATAAGGTAGAAGAATTGAATGTAATCAATAGTGTACAACAGGGATTGGTTGCGCAATTGGATATCAAAAAGATTTATGAGTTGGTGGGAGAGAAGATAAGGGAAATATTTAATGCTCATACAATAACAATAGCTATTTACAATCCACAAACTGACCTGGTAACTGAGCAATACAGTTATGAAAAAGGTGACAGAACATTGATGAAACCCTATAAGGCCATTGGTTTTGGAAAGGCAGTAATTGAAAGCCGGCAACCTATTTTGCTGAACAATAATGTAATTGAAGAAGGCAAAAAATATGGAAGTGTTACTATGGGCACAGCACATGCGAAATCAATCGTATTTGTTCCCATGATTGAAAACGAACGGGTGACTGGTTTGATTTCTTTGCAGAATATGGACCATGAAAATGCATTTTCTAAATCAGATGTTAACTTGTTGAAAACGCTTGCTAATAGTATGAGTGTAGCACTTAAGAGTGCACAGCTTTTCGACCAAACAACAAGGCTTTTAAAAGAAACAGAGCAAAGAAATGCCGAACTCGCAGTCATCAATAGCGTTCAGGAGGGACTTGTAGCACAGCGAACCATGGAAGATATTTACACGCTTGTTGGAAATAAAATTCGTGATTTATTTGATGCACAAACCGTGGTAATCAGAAGTTATGACCATGAAAACAAAAAGGAAATTTATAATTATTGTATTGAAAAAGGAGAAAGGCAAGCAATTCCTGACCGCTCTTTCGACGATTTTAGCCGGTACTTGATTGAGGCAAAAAGGTCAATTATTGTGAACGAGAACTTTTTAGCATTTATATCAAGATTTTCTGATGAGGCGCACCTTGAAGGGGAAGTTCCTAAATCTGCGGTGTTTGTTCCAATGATACATGGTGGAGAGGTTACAGGAAATGTCAGTCTTCAAAATATGGATCACGAAAATGCCTTTACTGAGTCTGACGTCAACTTGCTCACTACCCTCGCAAACAGCATGAGCGTCGCTTTAAAAAGTGCCCATTTATTTGATGAGACTACAAGGCTCTTAAAGGAAACGGAACAAAGGACAGCAGAACTTTCGGTTATTAACAGCGTGCAGGAAGGCCTTGCAAAAGAACTGCATATGCAGGGTATTTATGATCTGGTAGGCGATAAGTTAAGTGAAGTAATGCATACTCTTGATATCGATATTCGTATGTTTTCTCCAGAGACCAATGAAGTGTTTTTTCCTTATGTGCGCGACAAAGGTATACGTATTGAAATTCCGCCAGGTAAAATGAAAGGAATGTCAAGAAGGATTTATGAAACCTCCCTGCCAATTGTGATCAACGAAGACCTTCCCGGAAAAATGAAAGAAATGGGATCAGTCCTGCTTCCGGGAACTCAAATGGAAAAATCCTTTATGTCTGTGCCGATCATCGTTTCTAATAAGCCAGTCGGGATGGTAAGCATGAGCAATTACGAAAAAGAAAATGCTTTTAGTGATTCCGACTTGCGTCTCCTTCAAACGGTCGTTTCTGCGATGAGTGTGGCATTGGAAAACGCAAGATTATTTGATGAGACAAACCGGCTATTGAAAGAAACAGAACAACGCACTGCAGAATTAGGTGTTATCAATAGCGTGCAGGAAGGATTGGTGAAGGAAATGAATATGGATGCTATTTACGAACTCGTTGGCAAGCGGTTATGCGATCTTTTCCCTGATACCCAGACGCTTATTATCAGAACTTTTGATGATGCTAAAGGACTTGAGTACTGGCAATATGCGATAGAAAAAGGTGTAAAGCTCAAGAGCGAACCAAGGCCAATCAATTGGCTGAATAAGGAGCTGATTTCAACAAAAAAATCGGTTCTTATTAATGAAGATTTTATGGATGTTGCTCAGAAGAAAAAAGGAATAAGTTTCTCAGTGGGTGAACCTCCCAAATCGGTATTATTTGTTCCGATGATCGTTGGCGATATGGTGAAAGGTTCTGTAAGTCTTCAAAACGTTGACAGGGAAAACGCTTTTTCTGATTCAGATCTTCGCTTATTGACTACACTCACCAACAGCATGAGTGTCGCACTTGAAAATGCCCGTTTGTTTGATGAAACCAATCAATTACTCGCCCAGGCAAAACAAAGGGCAAGCGAACTGGCAACAGTCAATAATATCAGCAAAGCGCTTTCATCAAAATTAAATCCTTCAGATTTGATCCAGCTTGTGGGCGATCAATTGCGGGATTTGTTCAAAGCCAATATTGTTTATCTCGCTTTACTCAATAAAAAGAGTAAGATCATAGAATTCCCTTACCAGTTTGGAGACAATATGGCGCCTATGAAATTGGGCGAAGGATTAACCTCCAATATTATTTTGAAAGGAGACCCCTTGCTGATCAATAAAGATGTGAATGAACATACCGACCAATTAGGTTTAAACAGGGTGGGTCTTCCAGCGGCTTCTTATCTTGGTGTACCGATTCCGGTTGCAGATGACATTATTGGCGTATTGAGTGTTCAAAGCACTGAGCAGGAAAACCGTTTTGATGAAAATGATTTACGGCTTCTTTCCACGATTGCATCTTCTGTCGGCGTGGCCTTGCGTAATGCGCAACTTTTTGAAGATGTGGAACAGGCAAAGAAAGAAGCCGAAAAAGCAAGCAAGGTTGCAGAGAAAGCCAATGAAGCAAAAAGTGCATTTCTTTCCACCGTTAGCCATGAGTTGAGGACGCCGCTCACTTCTGTCCTCGGTTTCGCCAAGATTATTAACAAACGGTTGAACGATAAAATATTCCCACTCATTTCTGATACAGATCCAAAAACAGAAAAAACAGTTAACCAGGTAAATGAAAACCTTCAAGTCGTTATTTCTGAAGGAGAACGTTTGACCCATTTGATAAATGACGTGCTTGACCTAGCAAAGATCGAAGCGGGAAGGATGGAATGGAATCAGGAAGATGTTTCTCTACCTGAAGTTGTAGAAAGGGCAATTTCCGCAACGACTTCCTTGTTTGAACAAAAAAATATCCGCCTGGTTAAAAAGATCGATCCCGGTGTTCCCCACATTATTGGTGACACAGATAAACTGATTCAGGTCGTCATTAACCTGTTTTCAAATGCCGTAAAGTTTACGGAGAAAGGGGAGGTGACCTGTCATGTTTCTCAGAAAGACAACGAAGTAATTGTAAGTGTAAAAGATACTGGTATTGGCATTGCGCCCGGGGATTACGGAGCGGTTTTCGAACAATTCAAACAGGTGGGAGGTGATACGCTTACTGATAAACCAAAAGGAACAGGACTTGGTCTTCCAATTTGCAAAGAAATTGTAGAACATCATGGCGGCCGCATCTGGGTGGAAAGTGAAGTGGGAAAAGGAAGTACATTTTCTTTTGCCATTCCTTTCGTTAACTCTGAAACAGGACAATTACAAAGAAAACCAATTCATCTTGATGATTTAGTGAAGCAATTAAAAGAACAAATGGCTTTCTCTGATATTAAATCCAATGGCTCTAATTCAAGAATTCTTGTGGTTGATGATGATGATTCAATCCGATCGCTTCTTGAGCAGGAATTGAGCGAAGCGGGTTACCTGATAGAACAGGCGCGTGATGGAAAAGAAGCATTGGAATGCATTCGAAAAAACCGCCCGGACCTTGTAATTCTTGATGTGATGATGCCCGAGATGAATGGATTTGATGTGGCAGCTATTTTAAAAAATGATCCTCAAACGATGGATATTCCCATCATCATTTTATCGATCGTTCAGGATAAGTCAAGAGGCTTCAGGATTGGAGTTGATCGTTACCTGACAAAGCCAATTGATACTGCAGAATTGTTTGCGGAGGTAGGTAATTTATTGGAGCAGGGAAAATCAAAGAAGAAAGTGATGGTTGTTGACGAAGATGCTGCTGCAGTCCGGTCCCTTACTGAAGTTTTGCAGACAAAAGGTTACCAGGTAGTGGAATCGGATGGAAAAGAATTGGCGGCGCAGGCAATTGCTGCCAAGCCCGACATTATCATTTTAAATTCTGTTTATTCCGGGCGCCAGGAGATCGTAAAAACCTTGCGATTTGAAAAAGGTTTGGAAAATGTCCTGTTTTTCATTTATCAATAAAAATGTAAAAGGCAGAATGCTCAAGGCTTAAGGCTTAACTCTTTTACCAATACTGTAAACAAACAAAAATGACAATTTTTTTTCGCTCACAGAAAACAAAGAACTAGAAACCAAAAACAAAGAACCAGAAAATGGAACAAAAACTTTTGATTGTAGATGATGAAGCGCACATCCGCATGCTTCTTGAACAAACACTTGAAGAACTGGAAGACGATGATGTTGAATTTTTTTCAGCCCAGAACGGAGAGGAAGCGCTCGACATCATTCGCGAAGAAAAACCCCAATTGGTTTTCCTGGATGTGATGATGCCGAAAATGAACGGAATGGAAGTTTGCCGCCGGGTAAAAAAGGAATTAAACCTTGATGATGTATTTATCATTCTGCTCACAGCTAAAGGCCAGGAACTGGATCGCCAGAAAGGCCAGGAAGTGGGAGCGGACCTGTATATGACCAAACCTTTTGATCCCGAAATGATTTTAAGCAAAGCAAAAGAAGTGCTTGGGATATAGTTTTTTCAAAAATGATTTATGGCTAAATCGATGCTCAAACAAATTTTTTCAAGAAAAACAAATACAGCCAATCTTTTGAAAGATATGGTTAAACGGCTTGGAGCAAATGTTTGTGTGGAAGATGAAAAAGGCAATGAAATTTTTAGTTACGGAGCTCCGGAATATGGATTTAAAAAAGAAATATTTTTTGAAGAAGAGCCAATCGGACTAATAAAGGATAATAAGGATGCCGGTGACTGGATTGCAGAGTTTTTAGTGGAACTGTTGCAAAAAGAGTTGGAAAGAAAAAGATTGGGTAGCGAAGTTTTGAATCTTTACCAGGAAATAAATTTGATCTTCAATTTTTCTGATAAGCTTGCGCAAACAATTGGAGCAACAGACATTTCAAAGATAGCGCTTGCTGAAGCACTTCATGTTATTGAATCCGATTTTGGTGTGGTTGCATTGTGGGACGAGGAGCATAAGATAATGAAAGTAGAAGCATCGGAAGGCGCGCTTTTTTTTGACGAGGAAAAGATAAACAAGGAATTGCCATTGCTTCGAAAAATTGTATTGGGTGGGCAGTCAGAGATTATAGGCGATATTTCTACCTTAAAAGAAGCTGGAATTATTTTGCCCCAGGTGCAATCGGTTATCTTTTCTGCACTTAGGGTAAAACACAGGATAATGGGTGCAATCATTCTTGCAAGCAATGAAGCTGACAAATACACTGCCGGTTCATTGAAATTGCTAACCACGCTTGCTTTGCAATCTTCTTCTGCGATTGAAAGTTCTTTGCTTTATGAAAAAAATATCCGCGAAGCGAATGAAAGAGAAGAAGCGATGCGCAGGATCTTTGATGCAACTGAAAAGTTTGTTCCGCATGAATTTTTAAGATCACTTGGACGTGAAGTGATAACCGACGTAAAACTTGGTGACCAGGTAGAAAAGATCGTTACTGTTTTGTTTACCGACATACGAAATTATACCAGTCTATCCGAGCAGATGACACCGGAAGAAACGTTTGCATTTATATGCTTGTTCAATGAAAGAATGGGACCGATCATTCGGGGGAAGAGTGGTTTTATTAACCAATATTTGGGCGATTCTATCATGGCCATTTTTCCTGAAAATGCAAGTGATGCTTTGCACTGTGCAATAGCTATGCAAAGAGAAGTGGCAGAGTTAAACAAGGTGTTGGTTGAAAATAATAGAACACCAATTCAAATTGGAATCGGCATGCACACCGGTCCACTGATCATGGGTATTACCGGCGATTTTCACCGAATGGACGCGTGCACAATTGCTGATACCGTAAATACTGCTTCGCGGGTTGAAAGTCTTACCAAACATTTTAAAGCAAGTATTTTACTGAGCGAGGCCAGCCTGAACCAGATTGAAAATAAAAAGGATTTTCATTTGCGCAATCTTGGTCTTGTCCAACTCAAGGGAAAACATCATTCGATTAATGTACATGAATGTTTCAGCTGCGATGAAGAGATTGAATTGGAAAATAAATTGAAAACACTTTCACTTTTTGACGAAGGCGTAAATCTTTATTTGAATAAATCTTTTGAAGAGGCAAATGAAGCCTTCAGAAAGGTGACTGAAATTGATTCAGAAGATCGAACTGCACGATTTTTCTACAATATTTCACGTCAAATGGCTGAATCAGATCAGCTGGAAAATAAAGCAGGTGTTGTTGAGATGAATGAGAAGTAGCGGCAAAAAAATTCTTTTTATTTCTTCGTTTACGTATTACCGTTAGTTGAAACAGAAAATTCGTTATTTTTCTTCGTTTACTGCTAACCGTTAGTAACTCCAAATTTATCTTATCAGAGAAACACTTCCTTTTCTTACCAACATTTTTCCTAAATAATCTACACCTTCTGCAATCCAAACATAAACGCCCGGATCCTGAGGCCTGCCCTTGAACGTTCCGTCCCATCCTTGTTTTTGAACAGTTGTTGAATAAATCAATTGCCCCAACCGGTTATAAACTCTAAAATAGTTGAGTTGTTTAATGCCGATTGGAATAGGCCTGAATATATCATTGGTTCCATCACCATTCGGTGTAAAGGCATTGGGAACATATAAGTCAGGCAATACTTTATAAACGTTTACCCTGATGGTGTCTTCAGCTGTACAACCTGCTGCACTGGTAACAGTGAGCATATATTTCTGGCTCTCATTTAATAATGCAACCGGATCAGCAATAGCAGGATCATTCAAACCTGTTGCCGGCGACCATTCAAAAAATTGAGCTCCTGTTCCATGCAATTGCAAAGGTTGGTTCACAACAATACTTGTGTCAGGAGGGCCTGCATCTGCAAACAAATGTTCAACATTTACCTGTACTTGTGCATAGGTTGGTTTGGGACAACCTAAAATATCATTCACCTGTAAAAGATAAGTTGTCGATTCCACCGGAGATGCTAAGGGATTCGGAATATCAGGATTGCTCAAAAAGGTTGTTGGTGTCCATTTGTAAATACTGCCGCCACTCCCGTGCAGTTGAATGGTGGTTCCAAAGCAAATTGTTGTATCATTGTTAGCTTTCGCTTGTGGGTAAGGCACAGGCGTTATCTTAATATCAGCGGAAGAACTGCACTTCCCAATACTTGAAACAACGTGATAAGTTGTATTTTGATCCGGCACAGCCAATGCATATTTAGCAGTGTCGTTGAGAATAGTATTTCCTGGCGTCCAAATATAATGAAGGCCGTCACTTATGGGATTAAACCGGACTGTATCTGTCAGGCAAATGGTCGTGTCGGGCGATAAATTCAAACTTACTTTGTTCACCACATTCACAAAAACAGAATCTGTTGCTACACACCCCCGGCTTTCATTCAAGGTTGCATAATAGGTTGTGGGAACTTTAGGACTGGCCAGTGGTGTAAAGCTAGTCGTGTTATTGATGTTATAATTCGGGGTCCAGGAAATAGTTCCTTTTCCCACGGCTGAAAGCTGTAAAGTATCTATGCTACAAATAAGCGTGTCATTTGTAAGTGAAAGATCAGGCTGAGTTTTGATTGGAACAGTTTTAGTAAAAGTTTTCGTGCATCCCTTACTGTTAGATGCAGTCAACAGAACGTCATAATTCCCGGGTTGCGTATAAACATAAGAAGGATTCCTGGTGTCAGAAGTATCAGCGGCCGTAGAAGGATCAGCAAAATTCCATGACCAGCTAGTAACACTTCCAAAATTGGTAGTTGTTTTATCGGTAAAAAAAATAGTAGAATTAATACATTGGCCATCAACATTGAACAAAGGATAAAAGCCCGGGTAAACCTTTAATGTTTGGGTGGTTGAATCGGAACAGTCTTCGCCCCTGTTCACCACAAGCTTGTAAACAAAAACCCCTGTGTCTGTAAAAACATGGTGGGGCGTTTCCAAATTTGAAAAATTATTAGTACCTGATCTGGGATCACCAAAATCCCAGTAAAAGGTGCGGTTTAAGCTGGATTGATTATCATCCTGGAAAAAAACATTAAAGCTGTCACAGATCACAGGTTTCGGATTCAACTGGGCGCCGGCAAAATCACAATTAGTTACGTTCACTATAAAGTCTTTCCTGTGATTGTTGATCAACACACCGTTCCTGTAAGAAGCTACGTTAACACCTACTACATACTTTCCAACCTGGGGAGCTGTGCCTGATATGATACCAGTTTTGCTATCTATTGTGGCTTTGCCTCCCAGGGGTAACCCCGAACTGTAGCCGCCAATGTATATTACCGAAGAGTATGGCGGCGCTTCCGGCTTTACCAAAGTGTCACCTCTTACAGATCCGCCATCATATGCATTTATAAAACTATAGACCAAAGAATCATTGTCTTTGTCCTTTGCAGAATAATCCAGTTTAAAAGTTCTGTTCGCACATACCACATCTACTTTTGTAACGATCTCGGGTGAGTTGTCCTTATATTGATTAGGCGGAATGTCTGTTGAAAAAGTGGAACCGGTTTCGTTTCCTCCAAAATTTTCAACATTGGCCAAATTATCCACCCTGCAACAAGTTTGGTAAGCCGCGGTATATCCTTTTGTATTGTCGGGCAATTCAATTGTAAGTTGAAAAATTCCCACATGATAATTCAAATGTGGAGCATTCTGAATGCACGGGGGAAGCGCACCAACCTCCACTGGGGATTCACTTTGTTTGTCTACAACATTAAAAACTGCAGATCCATTGTCTTTGTTAAAAACACCAATGTAAACCTGCGTGGGCATAAGGGCTGCATTTATCGAGTTTTGATCGCGAAAAATCTTTAAGGTGATCAAATATTTGCTGGTATTGGTCTGCGAACCTTTCCCAAGGTATTGATAGATCATTTCCCCGCCTACAATATGATGCGCAGCACTGTTAAGTGCGGCTAGCAATATTGCAGTTATTATCAGCAATGATCGTTTCATGAAAAGAATATGAATGCAAGATAAATTTTGTCAAATTCAGTAAAACGGTAGCACGGATCGGTGGAAAACTTAAAGTTCTGAAATTTTTACGTCTTTAAGAAAATTATGCAGAAAAGTATTTGATAATTCTTTTTCTTCCCACATGCCCATATGTCCTGAATGTTGCAAAATATGCACATGTGAAATGGAAGGCATGCTGAATTGTTCCAGGGACAAGTTTAACGGAACCGCCGTATCAAGTTTTCCTGCAATAAGCAAAACAGGCTTTCTAAATGATTTTAATACCGAAGTACGATCAGGCCGATCGATCATAGCCTTGTAATAATTGATAAGCGCTTCCGGGGAAATAGATTTAGCTATTTCAATCAATTCCCGGATCATTTGAGGTTTCTCTCTTTTTGTTTCCTCAGAAAATAAATTCGGTACTGAAGTTTTTACAAATGGTTCCGTTCTGTTTTTCCTGATGAATTGTATTCCTTTTCGACGCATGGCTATTTTTTCATCACTGTCACTATATGCCGATGAATGGAAAAGCCCAAATGAATTCAGAACTTCTGGATATTTTTCTGCAAAAGCAAGCGTAATATAGCCGCCCATGCTGTGGCCAATCATGCAAAAATTATTCGAACTATTTTCTTTTTTTAAAATTACCTCTTCCGCTAAAGCTTTTAAAACATCGGCATAATCTTCAATGGAAATAACATTTTCCACAAATTCTGTTGCTCCACTGCCCGGCAGATCAGGAACGATTACACGAAAATTTTCTTTCAGGTATTTTAATTGTTTGTTCCATACATTTCCATCTTCCGCAAAACCATGTACCAATATTACAGGATTACCTTCTCCTTCATCACGATAAAAAATTTTCTTGTCACGGAATTGAAAAGTTGCCATTTCACTTTTTTCTGAAGGTTAAAATTAAACTCCTGAAAATCATAATTGCAAAGATAGGAATGAGTGAAATATTGAAATGTTGGGGCACTGCTTTCCAGAATACGATCAGCAACAAAAGGATAAGCGAATAAAACAAAAAGTATTTTCTTGCCCAGCTTCTTTTTGAATGAATGAAGAATGCTGCGACGATATTTGGGGGCCAGGCCCATAAAATATTGTAGTTGTTACGACACACAATATGATCGGTCCCGAACCACATAAATAATATAAGAATTCCCAATAGCCCGGTGATAAATAATAACATTCCGTCGAACGAGTTAAGCATCTTTTGCACGTTTTGATTTTTTGAAAAACTCAAAAATGCAATTAGCACGAACAGGCACAGGAAAATAAAGAAGGGATGGGTGAGGTTTTGCTTATACTGGCGATGAAAAACTTGTCTTAGAATAACCTCTTTGCCAGACACGAGTGGCTTTCCTGAAACTGTTGAACTGTCAAGGGTTTGCATCAGGTAATCCGGCAAAAACATTACCTGGTAAGGAGTGGCATCAGCGTCGGTTTTGCTACCTAATAAGATGTCGATTCCCAGTTTGCTCCATTGTTTGTCTCCGCGATTCAGGTATTCGTGGATCATATTGCGGAAAGATGCTTTGGATTGTAAAACCTTTCCAAAATGAATAGTTGAGTCTGTCCCCTTTTCTATCAAGTCTCTAACTCTTGTTGTACAGTTATCGTACAATATTTCATATTTGTAAAACCTGTTCATCGCCATCATATTGGCTTCGAGCAGCATGATGATATTTCGCTTCTGATCACAAGTCAAGTTGAGCATCTGTTCAGTAATGCCTCTTTGCTCATAGCGGGTTTCTTCTAAAAAAGAATTATAGTCGTCAGATGATAAATAGTATAACAATTTGCCCCGGACGAATTTTGAGTAAAACTTTGGGTCGCTGAAATCGAATGTGCCGTAATTGTAAACGATGTCCTGGTTGGTAACAGTGTCGTGTATTCGTATAGCGGTATGCCCCCAAGTGGAATACAATTCTTCGCCGGGAGTTACAGTCAAAAGGCTCACCTGCAAATGACACGAATCCTGTTGTGCAAAAATTTTTGAAGAGAATAACAGGGAAAGAAAAAAAATCGAAAGAACTACATTTACTGCATTCTTTATTTTTTTGGGAAATAAGCCGAACAATTTTTTAGATGTTTATTATGAAACAGGAAATTGAAAAGCAAATATATCCAAAGCCAAGTTGTTAAAGCGTGAAAAATCGTATCAGGCGTAAAATAAAATTTGCTGAAAAATATTTGCTGAATGGAACTTATGGCTTTTCAATACAAAATTTGTTTCAATTGAAAGCTTCCAAATAAAAAATTACATAAAAAGCTTGTTTACTGTTGGCCGCTAAATCTTCTCATTTCATACTTTCCTTTAGCTTGTGATAATCTAAATTCCTAAAAACTTTCATTGTTGCTATTTGCAAATAATCCGGTTCAGAACTGGTAATGCCGGTTGGCCATGTATAATAAACAGTGATGAGTTGAACAGCCGGTGCATTGGCAGAAAAATTATAATAATCAGGATTCACTTTCGTAAGCATAACACCTTCCTTTCTTCCCACCGGAACGAGTTGTTCCAAACCAAAAATTTCGTCGCTGGGTTTATTTTCATCTAATCTCGCAGGAGATGATGCTTCTGCTATAGACATATTTTTCATCATTGACTCGAGGTCAGCAATTTTTGTTTGAATAGTTTGGTTATTATTCCCCAACTTTTCTATTTGTTGTTGCATTGACGGAATTGATTTTTCCAAAGTTTCCTTTACTGATTTGAATAAAGGATCTTCAATTTCTTTTTTTGTTTCAGCTATTTGTTTCTTCTCATCAGCAATTAATTCTTCGTTTTCCTTTATTCTTTGCATTTCCCTTGCAATGAGAAATTGAACGAATTCTTTTCTTGTAAGAGGTACCAGCAGTGGTTTATTGTTAGCTGCTATTATTCGTATAGGCGATCCCGTTGTATTGTTTGAAATAAATGGAAACCTATAATATTTAAGATTGATTTCCATATAATCTGATGTAGAATCGGTTACAGGCAGTTGTTCGAAAAATAAGGGAAACTTTAGTTTATAACACTGGTCCGAAAAGTTCCCGATGTGATCAAAGAAACCATTTTGGTTATTTAATTCAAAATTGAGGTCGGTTCCATCCATGGAGGTTTTAACCGTTCCTCCCTTTTTTACCAAATACCTGAAATAGCTCCGAATCGTTCCGTAAGGGATTTTTTCCTTCAACAGATTGATGGTTCCGAAATAGGCAATTTTTGCATCAAAACCTTGGGGAGGATTTAATTCTTTTGATGAATACATTTCATTGAAAACAGCATTTACCGTTTTTGCATAAGAGTTTAATTTCGAAGCCGGCATTGCTTTCGAATTAAGAATATAGGAAGAGACTCTTGTGTCCTTTATTAATTTGCCGGGAAGTTCTGTGGCGTGAATAATAGATTGTGCGAATGAAGAAAAGGGAAAAGTAATGGAAAGAAGAATAAATATTTTAAAAAATAGTTTCATTAATTTACTTTTTATGGTGTAAATGTTTGCTTTTTCGAAACGTCAAAGATCATTTACATGACCTTTTTGTCCAATACCCTGAAAAGGGGATTTTTAAATAATTGTACGTTTGAACCCGAGAAATCCCAATAAGATTCGGAACTTCATTGTCTTAAAAAATAAAAATGAGCGACTCATTGTTTTTTGCACCACAATTGATGATCCCCAACGGGACAAAAGATATTTCGTTTTATAAAAAGGCTTTTGGTGCCACTGAAAATCTTTGCTTTAAAAATGAGGACGGAAGCATTCACGTTGCAGAACTTTCAATTGATGGAACAATTTTTCATTTACATGAAGTAACGAAGTCTCACTTTTTATTCCCTGCAAAATACAACGGAACTACCTGCATTATCGGTTTGTTTGTTCCTGACGTGAAAGCGGTTATGGAAAGCGCAATCGCTGCGGGCGCAAAAGAGATTTCTCCTGCAAAAGATTATGAGTATGGTTACCGACAGGGAGAATTTGAAGATCCATTTGGCCATCACTGGCTGATTGAAAAGAAGATTTGATCTACGGGAATAGATATTAATCGAATATGCGCGCAAAGTGATTTTCCAGGTGAAGGCGCATTGATTTTCGAAATTCTTCAGGAGTCCCTTTTTCCAAAACATCCACAAGACCTTTATGTGAAACAAATTTCTTGAGCGGCATCTCTTTGCCCAGCAAGCCGCTGTGGTGCACATAATCAAAAACCGGCAATAACATTTTTTGAAACTTTTTTAATGTTTCATTTCCGGTAATCTCATACAGTTTTCCATGAAATGCAATTTCATGTTCTATGTTAAATAGATGCTGATCGGTTATTTTGGGTTCTTTCTTTACAATCTTTTTCAATTCTTCAATATCTTCTTTAGTAACCCTGTGGAAAAGAAAATCTGCCATGCCTATTTCCAGGGCTAACCTTATTTCAAATATTCCTTTCAACGTTTCCTGGTCAAGGATATGTGGGTTCATGCTTTTACTCATAATTCCAAAAAGGTCGGGGTTGGTTATGACAGCACCCTTTTTCTTTTTGGATTCGATCAATCCCATCATCCGCAGGCGAAGCAAGGCTTCTCTTACCACAGTGCGGCTCACTCCAAGCGTTTCGGCGAGTTCTACTTCTTTAGGAATACTGTCGCCGACCTTCAGTTTCTTTTTTTGTAAGATCTCAACTAGTTTCTTTTCCACTTTGTCCACAAGCGTGCTGGTATCAATTGATTGGAGGCTCTTTTTAAATAAGGCAGAGTTCATAATGTGTTGGCTTAAGAAAAATCACTCAAAAGTATATGTGAATATCCGCAAAAAGAATTTCATCAAAAAAATAAAATTTTTTTTGGTCAATTCAAAAGTAGCATTTACTTTTATTATGTCAAACATAATACTAATAAATTATTAAACCTTTCCAAAATGAAATTTTCTTATTTGAAAATTGGAATGTTACTAAGCTGTCTTCTCCTGTCAGCCGCTTCATGGTCACAGGTAAAAAAAGTAAGCGGTACAGTAATTTCTGACTTAGATGGAAAACCTTTAGCAGGGGTAAGCATTATTATTAAGAAGTCAGGTGTTGGTACACAATCCAACGCAGAAGGACAATTCACCATTGATGCTTCCACTGGTGATGTACTCACTTTTAGCTACACGGGTTTTAAAGATGAAGATGTAAAAATCGAGAAGTCTTCTGAACTAACGGTTGAGCTACACGCAGATGCGGGCAAATTGGGCGAAGTTGTGGTAGTGGGTTACGGTACACAAAACCGTTCTACTATTACCAGTTCTGTTGCCAAGCTTGATCAGTCCGTTTTAAAAAATGTACCGAGAGCTAATGTCGGCAGTGCACTGCAGGGAACGCTTCCTGGTATTAATGTAGTGAATACAACAGGTCAACCGGGCGCAGGCCCCTCAGTTTTATTGCGGGGTGGTGCTTCTATCAACAGCCCGGGTGGACCACTGGTTGTAGTAGACGGAATCATTCGTTCTTATAATGATATTCCGCCGGAAGACATTGAATCTATTCAATTATTAAAAGATGCTGCAGCTACTGCCATTTATGGAGCACGCGCGAATAACGGCGTACTCCTCATTACTACAAAAAGTGGTAAAAGAGGAAAGGCAGAAATTTCTTATAAGTTCACTCAGGGATTTAACCAGGCAAGGAAAGGTTATAAATACCTTGGTGCAAAAGATTTTATCTATTACAACCGGTTAGGAAATCTTAATTCAGGCAGATCGCTTTCTGCCGTTAACAGCAGTCGCGGTTATGGCTTGCTTACTGACTCTGCCGACCTGGCAACCTTTGACATTCGCGAATATGATCCTTCCAACGCCTATCTTTTAAAACAAGGTTGGGACACTGTTGGCGATCCCTATGGTGGCACAATTATTTTTAAAGATCACGGTGGTGAAATTCAAAATCTTGTTTTCAGAAATACACAAACACAGGATCATTACCTGGATGTTACCGGTGGGAATGATAAGGGAAAATATTATTCCAGCTTTGATTATTACAAAGAAGATGGTGTAATTGTTGGTTCAGGCTACAAAAGATTTTCAGGCAACATCAATGGTTCCTATAAAGTTAAACCCAATGTTGAAGTAAGTTCGGGTGTTAACGCTTCTACTTCCTCACAATTGGGAGTGAATGGAAGTGAGGTAAATAATATGTATCGCAATCTTTCTTTATGGCCTACAATGAATCCATGGTTAGATTCTGCCAAAACTATCCCTAATCCTGGAAACGGTGTCAACGATGGCAATCCTTTATATTGGTTAAGTAAAAGAGACAGGAGTGATGAAGTGAACCGCATAACAGCAAATGCATCCGTAAAATGGGATATTCTTCCTGACCTGTATGTGAAGGGAACCGGTTCCGGATATTATTTTGAACAATTGGACCAGTCTTTCCAGAAAGCGACCCAAAATTATTCGCAGATATTTTCAAATCCGCCAAATCCCGGTAATACAAGCCGCACAGCTTATGCATATTATTCAAGAAGCTTTCAGCAACAATTTAACGGGATCATCAATTACCAACACTCTTTTGGTAAAAATGATGTGAACGCCATGCTCGGTACGGAATATTTTGGAACCAAAGGATTTGATATGCAGGTTTTGGGAAGCCAGGCGCCTACCGACGATATTCCAACTGTAAATGCTTCAACTGTTTTCAATCCCGGAAGTAATTACAGTTCAAAATCAGAATACAGGATTGTTTCAGAATTTGGAAGATTGAATTACGACTATGACCGCCGTTATTTATTGACACTCGTTTTCAGGAGAGACGGTGTTTCAAGTCTTCCGCAGGGCAACCGTTTTGGTGTGTTCCCCGGAATGTCTGCAGGCTGGAATATGCATAAAGAGAAGTTTTTCCAAAACAGCGGTATCTCAAAATTTGTTTCGACTTTGAAACCAAGAGTTAGTTATGGTATCAACGGAAACGTCGCCGGACTGGGTGATTATGAAGTGCAGGGAAGTTATAGCCTGCAGGGACTTTACGATGGTCACGCAGGGTTTTTAAATACAGGCATTATCAACAATAATTTAAGATGGGAAAAAAGTAAAACAACTGATCTCGGTCTCGACCTGGGATTTTTAGAAAACCGTGTCACACTTATCTTCGATTATTTTGACAGGAGAACAAGCGACCTGTTAACCAATCTTTCATTACCGGGTTATACAGGATTTAATTCTGTTAGAACCAACCTCGGTACTTTCCAGAATAAAGGATATGAATTTGCGGCAAATGCAAATATTATCAACAATCCGAATGGTTTGAAACTGGAAGTGGGTGCAACGGCTTCTTACGTAAAGAATAAAATTTTGCAGTTACCACCTAACGGTCAACCAAACAACCGCCAGGGAGGCTTCCAGGTGTATGATCCAAAATCCGGCCAGTTGATCTGGGTAGGTGGTTACCAGGAAGGACAGTCCCTGGGTGATGTGTATGCTTTTAAACAGGTTTCTATTTTCGCAAACCAGGGAGAGATCGATAAAGTTGCAGGAAACAGGTATGATGCCATTGCAAAAATTGGTGGCCCGAATACTACCGCTGCAAATTTTATCACACCGGGAGATGTCAACTGGCTCGACGTGGATCATAATGATACCATTGACAACCGCGACCAGGTGTACATTGGCAACATCAATCCAAAATGGACAGGTGGTTTCAACATTACTTTGTCTTATAAAAACGTGAGCCTTTACACACGCTTCCAGTTTGCGACAGGATATGTCATTTATAACGACCAGGTAGCGCGTATCCTTGGAAATTACCAGGGAACTTTCAATTACATTGATTGGCAGAAGAATTCGTGGTCGCCCACCAATACAAACACAGATATTCCAAAAGTGTATTATGCTGACCAGGTGGCCGCTCCGCTTGGAAAGAAAAATTATACAAGGATCAATAATGCCAGTCCCGCGCTTAATGGAAATAATTCCAGGTTTTATGAAAACGGAAGTTATCTCGCATCCAGGGAAATTACGCTTTCATACGATTTCAGCCACGGCTTGCTTTCAAAAACAAAAGTGCTTTCGCAGGCAAGGGTTTTTGCGAGCGCAGACAATTTGTTTTACATAACCAGCTTCACCGGGCCCACACCGGAACCACCGGCAGGAGGAGTTTACCAGGGAACTTATCCTACTCCGAAATCTTTCATTCTGGGTGTACAAGTAACTTTTTAAATGAATAAACTGATCAAAATGAAAAAAAATATTTTTATAACGATATCTGCACTGGCTTTTGCAATTGCCATCAATTCCTGCTCCAAGCAACTTGATTTGGCCCCCGTGAGCAGCCTTAGTGATGCAAGCTATTGGAAAACTTCTGACCAGGTGGATGCTTTTGTTTCCGGTATAGAACAGGCATTCAGAAACAATACCCTTGCCTTTGAACTTTTGGGTGAAGGACGTGCGGATATTTTCGGCACCGATCCCGGATCGAGTTCTGCCTTTACAGGCGAAGCCACACAGGGAGTAGAAAATCTTTGGAACAATACTTTAGACGGCAACAATCCCGGCGTCAGCAACTATGGTGGATTTTATTTTAATATCAACCAGATCAATTTGCTGATCTCTAAATTGAATACATTGAATATTGTTACCCCGGAAAATAAAAATTATTATTTGGGGATGGCTTATGGGATGCGTGCCTTTTATTATTTCCAATTATATAAATCATGGGGCAAAGTCATCATTCAAACAGAACCCACAACAGCAATTGATGTTTCTAATCTTGCCAAACCTGTATCCAGCGAGGACAGTGTAATGGCGCTCATAAAAAGTGATATTGATTTATCCTTAAATAGTTTCGGTAATGATTATTCTTTCAGGAATAAAAAAGCATATTGGTCTAAAGCGGCAACGTTAATGTTGAAAGCTCATGTGTATCTCTGGACAAGTTATCGGGGCGGTGGTGCCGCAGATGCTACAACCGCGTTGAATGCTTTGAATGATATTCAATCAAATATTCCTTCGCTTCATTTACTTCCAAATTTTCAAGATGTATTTGCATCGAACAATAAAGGCAATGATGAGACCATTCTCGCGATACATAATGAATTAAATGAATCCACCCTGCCATTTGCAAACACCTTTGAACCTCAAACAGGTTTGATTGCTAATTACTATGATTCTGCGGAGAACCGGAAATTTGATGTAACGAACGATAATTGGGGAGGACTACTCAGGGCGCCCATAAAAATTGCCACTTTCAGAAGGTTTGATGATAAAGACAGCCGTAAATGGGCATCGATTACTGCTGCTTACACAATGGATGGCGGCAATTATCAAATTGCCGGTGCATTTGTAAGTAAATACAAGGGAGAACAAGATGCAGGTAGCCGTGTTTATACCAACGATTATCCAATTTATCGTTACGCTGATCTTCTATTATTAAAAGCGGAAGCTGAAGTCATTTTGGGACAAGACCCTTCCAACGAGATCAACCTTGTACGTGCAAGGGCGTTCGGTGCTAATTATGATCCTGCTGTGCAGGGTTATCCTAACCAGCCCATTGATGCAGATGCAAAAGAAGCAATATTACAGGAAAGGTTTTATGAATTCATTTTTGAAGGAAAACGTTGGTACGATTTGAGGAGAATGGATCCATCCGGAAAATACGTTTTTGAATATACATCCGTTTCTTCTTCCGAGCCTTACAAGTTGTTGTGGCCTATTGACCGTAACACTTTAACGAACAACCCGGCTTTGGAACAAACACCAGGATACCCAACATTTTAATAAAAAGTTTCTCAAGCAGTATAATCAGGTAAACCGGGAGCATTCCTGTTTCCGGTTTTTTTAAATTGGTAAACAGTAACTAAACAAAAGGCAGTAATTTTTATTTTGTTCGATCGGATGCGCATTTAATTTAGAAGTGGTAATAATGAATGTAAAAGCAATAAAAGAAGTTTTTAAAAAGGTTTTGTTTTTCATAATACTTGCCTGCTTTGAGTTATCATCCAATGCAGCCAGGTTGCCACATCCTTCATTGATCCCTTTGCCACAAAATGTAAAATGGACAAATGAAAATTTTATCCTTAAAAATTGTAAGGCGATTTTGACCAATGATGTTTCCTTAAAAAACCTGGCCGTTGCATTAGAAAAAATAACCAATGAAAGATTGCCAATCTTGTTTAAACCCAAAAGCAATCTTCCCTTCATTGAACTGAAACTCGAAAAGATCAATGCAGCATCCTTTTCCGAAGAGGCTTACAAGTTGGAGGTTTCCAAGAATAGAATTTCAGTGCTTGCCAATTCGCCACATGGGATTTTCAACGGCTTGCAAACA
>DASTXM010000071.1:0-41419 GCA_035765495.1 Hanamia sp. | reverse complement strand
CCAACGCTTCATTCAATTTTATTTAATGTACAATCGGTTGCAATTTAAGAATTAGCAATTAATTTAAAATGGCATTTTATTGGCATTTATTTTACCATCGGCATGCTGCTGTTATAACGTATTTACTTACCTTTGCACTCCTAATAAAAAAAGGGTATTAAAATGATTGAAATTTATTTATAACCAAAAAATGCTGATAAGCGGGATTCGCCAAAAGCGGAAACAGCAATAACAAAGTTACCTGCTAACATATAATGGACACAGAAAACAAAGAAACAAAAACGGAAACCCAGGAAATCTTATCCGACAACAGACCACAGGGCGGAATTGAAGGCGTACCTTTTCCAGAATTTCCGGATGTAGAATCTGCACAGGCAGCTACAGAACCTCAGCCTTCAGAATCAGAGATCCATGAAGAAGCGCTTTCAACGCCTCATGATGATTTCGACTGGAGCATTGACAAAAGAAACGTAACTGTTTACAATCAGTCCGACAGGGAAAAGTATGACGAGGTTTACGACAAAACCTTCAAGCAGATCAACGACGGAGAGATGGTAACAGGTACGGTGGTTGCGATGACTAAAACAGACGTTGTCATCAATATCGGTTTTAAGAGTGACGGACTGGTGGGCTCAAATGAATTCCGCGACATGCCTAACTTAAAAGTCGGCGACGAAGTGGAAGTGATGGTGGCAGAAAAAGAAGACAAAGATGGAAATCTTCACCTGAGCCGCAAACAAGCACGTACAACCCGCGCATGGGAAAAGATCGTTGAAATGCACAAAAGCGGTGATATTGTTACCGGCCTGGTTACCAGCAAGACCAAAGGTGGACTTATCGTAGATGTATTCGGAATGGAAACGTTCCTTCCGGGTTCACAAATCGACGTTAAGCCAGTTACTGATTACGACCAGTTTGTTGGAAAAACAATGGAATTCAAAGTGGTTAAGATCAACGAAGCAATTAAGAACGCCGTTGTTTCTCATAAAGCACTTATCGAAAGCGACATTGAACAACAAAGAGCTGAGATCATCGGTAAACTTGAAAAAGGACAGGTACTTGAAGGAACCATTAAAAATATTACTGATTTCGGTGCATTCCTCGACCTTGGGGGCTTAGACGGATTGTTGTACATTACCGATATCAGTTGGGGACGTATCAACCATCCAAGTGAAGTATTGAAACTGGATCAAAAACTGAACGTAGTTGTTCTTGATTTTGATGATGATAAAAAACGTATCAGCCTTGGCTTGAAACAGTTAACTCCTCATCCTTGGGATACGCTTCCTGAAAACATCAAGGAAGGTGAGATCGTGAAAGGCAAAGTAGTTAACATTGAAGACTACGGTGCATTCCTCGAAATTTATCCTGGTGTTGAAGGTTTGGTTCACGTGAGCGAAATCACTTGGGCCAACACGCCAATCAATGCAAAAGAATTCTTCAAACTGGGCGATGAATACGAAGCGAAGATCGTCACATTGAGTAAGGAAGATCGCAAGATGAGTCTTTCTATCAAGCAAATGACTGAAGATCCTTGGAATACGATCGAAACCCAATACCCTGAAGGAAGCAAGCACAAAGGTTTGGTGAAAAACATTACTCCTTACGGTGTGTTTGTTGAACTTTCACCGGGCATTGGCGGTATGATCCACATCAGCGACCTGAGCTGGTTAAAGCGTTTCAACAACCCGAATGAATATACGAAGGTTGGCGAAACGATCGATGTGATCATCATGAGCATTGACAAAGAAAACCGCAAACTTCAATTGGGTCACAAACAAATTGAAGAAGATCCGTGGAACTCTTTGGAAGAAACTTTCCCTGTTGGAAGCATTCATGAAGGAACCGTAACCCGTCGTGATGATAAAGGTGCTACAGTTCAGCTTCCTTATGGATTAGAAGGATTTGCTCCTGCACGTCATCTTCGTCGTGAAGACGACACTTCAATCGCGTTGGATGAAGTAGCTCCTTTTATGGTAATTGAGTTTGACCGCAACGACAAGAAGATCATTCTCAGTCACACAAGGATTTGGGAAAGAGAAAGAGCAGAAGAGAAAAATGCACAGCTCAGTGAAAAGAGAGCAGAAGCAGAAAGCACCAAAAAAGCAGTTAAGAACATTCAAAGTAAGGTTGAAAAAACCACTTTGGGCGACCTCGGTGTATTAGCAGATCTGAAAAAGAAAATGGACAAGGAAGCTCCGGCAAAAGAGGAAAAAGTAAAGACTGAAGAAGCAAATGCTGAAGCTCCTGCTGCTAAAAAAGCTCCTGCAAAAAGGAAGAAAGCTGAGGAAGAAAAACCCGAAGCTGAAAAGAAAGCTGAGGATACTTTAGCTCAAACTCCTCCTCCACCAGCAAACGAACCACAGCAAATAGAAGCGAAAGCTGAAAAAGCTGCTGACGATGCTAAGGAAGATTAAGGAACAAAAGAAGAGGACAAAGCTTAATCGGTTTCTCATTGATATTAAATCCCGTTGTTGAAAAAGCAACGGGATTTTTTTATAATTTTAATTACCAAAAGTTAGCACAATGGAAAATGAAGTATTATTTTCTGAAAAACAAAGATTCAAACAATGGTGGATTTGGACGATTTTGATCGGTGTGAATGGTTTGATGTTATTTTTAGTTTTTCTACAAATTGTAAATGGAAAGATTATTGGTGATAATCCCGCCACCAATGGTCAGCTTGTCGCAGCAGCTGCAATTAGCCTGTTAATTACATTTTTCATTCTCAGTTTCCGCCTTGATACCCAAATCAAAACGGACGGAATTTATGTGAAACTTTTCCCTTTTCAGACTTCATTTCGATTTTTTCCATGGAACAGTTTGCAGAAATGTTATGTCAGAAAATACAGTCCTATTGGAGAATACGGAGGTTGGGGCTGGCGGCTTGGCCTTTTTGGAAAAGGAACTTGTTATAATATTTCCGGAAATGAAGGATTGCAATTGGAATTTACCAACGGTAAAAAATTACTGATAGGAACACAAAAACCTGAAGAATTATCGGGGGTAATTGAAAAAAGTTTGCAATGAACAAAATAAACAAGAGATTTTTATTTCTTCAAAATTGGCTTGATATCCAATTCACCTCTGATTCCATACAATCGCATTTTCTTTACTATTTTCAATTAAAATTTACCTGTTTCCGTTGAAAATAGTAGATAGAATTCCATCTTTTTAAAACATAGGAATGGGCTTAATATTCAATAAAAAGAGAGATAATTCATTGCATTCTGGCACGAAAATCCATTACTAATGCGCGAAGCTTTCAATTCTGTGAAATTACAAATTGATAGCTGATTTATTAAAACTTTTCTTAACAAAAAAAATGGAGGTTATTATGAAAACTACAACAAGATGGCAGGATTGGCTCATATTAATTGGCGGAATCTGGCTGTTTATTTCACCATGGCTTTTCGCATTTGGCCACACAAATTATTCTTGGGATTCCTTCTTGATGGGTGCACTTTTGATCATTTTTTCTCTTATGGCACTTGGTAACAAGAGGATTTGGGAAGAATGGGTTACGCTGATTATTGGTGTGTGGATATTTATTTCTCCATGGGTTTTAGGATTTGCCAACGCACCTGATAGTTGGAATTTTTACATTGTAGGTGCTGCCGTATTTATTCTCTCAATCTGGGATTTGAGCATTTACAGCAATGTCAACAGGCATCAATCTATTCCTGCTACTTAATCAACATTTGATTAAAATGAATTAAAAAAGCAAGTCAATACCCGGCTTGCTTTTTTAATGAAGAAAGGCTTTCTGATCAGTAAACAAATAAATAATTGCTTTTTATTTAAAAAAAAACGTTTGTTCCTAGCCGTTAGTAAGGTCAAAAATTCTCCAGTTTTTTCAATGCACTTTTCATATTAATCTCTTTTCCCAAAACCGGTTTAAAAATATCACCTTCACTTCTCATTCGTGCAATCGAATTATCCAATGTAAAATCTTTTATTTGCAATCCCGGTTTCACTTCTTCCCAATGAAGCGGCATTGAAACTGTGGCGCCCGGCTTAGGTCTTACAGAATAAGGCGCTGCCAGAGTAGCCTGCGGACGGTTTTGCAGAAAATCAACATACATTTTTCCTTCACGGTTGTTCACGATCCTTTCAATGCTGGTGAATCCAGGCAATTCCCGATGAACGAGAGCGGCAATTTTCCTCGCAAATTCTTTTGATTCTTCGTAAGTATATTTTGCTCCAAGTGGAAAATAAATATGTAACCCGGTAGAGCCGGAAGTTTTGCAATAACTTTTAATTCCGGCAGCTTCCAAAACATTTTTGGTAACCTGTGCTGTGACGATCACTTGTTCAAAAGTATTTTTATCAGGATCAAGATCGATAATACACCAATCCGGATTGTCTGGCTTTGCAGCGGTACTGCTCCAGGGATTGATTTCAATACAACCCAGGTTAACGATGTATAACAAACTTGCCTCATTACTCACAACCAAAAAATTTTTATCACCATCCACTTTACTATGATAAGGAAAAGTTTCAATCCAACCGGGAACTTTTCCTGTTACATTTTTCTGGTAAAAACTTTTGCCTTTTATCCCGTTGGGAAAACGGTTTAGTGATTGCGGACGATTTTTTAAATATGGCAAAATGAACGGCGCCGCCTGGTAATAATAATTAATCAAATCCCTCTTCGTGATTTTTTGATCGGGCCAGAAAATTTTAGACAGGTTGGTAAATTTCAACTCCTTACCGTTCACTTTTCTCACCTGTGTTTTTTCAGTCGGATTCAACAAGGATTTTCTTTCACTTTCTGAAACGGGCTTAATTATTTTGTTGTGTTCGATCTTTGAAGCATCGTTTACAACCTTACTTGTTAACGTTTCCTTTTCCAAAACAACATCAGTTGCTTTTTTGTCTTCGCGCAATCCCCGGAAAGATGCGTGGCGCATGGTTCCGTCTTTTGAAATGTCGCGGTAACTGGCTTCACAAACCAATTCAGGTTTCAACCAAAATGCGTCCGCATGAGGTGGATTTGGCCGAAAACGGGAAGGCTCATTTACATCAGGTTCATTGATGAAAGGACAATTAGGAATGATCAGTGGCTCAAATCTTTTCATCAATTCATCCTGAATTTTTGTATTAAAACCTGTTCCGATTTTTCCTGTGAAGACCAACTTTTTATCCTGGTAAAAACCAACTAAAAGCGAACTGAACTTTTTGGTCGACCCTTCATTTTTTGTAAATCCGCCAATCACCACTTCCTGTTGTCCTTCAGTTTTTATTTTCAACCAATCTTTCGATCTTGTTCCGGGTAAATACAAACTGTCTTTGCGTTTCGCCATAATTCCTTCCAGGGACATTTGTTCGGCCACTTTAAAAAAATCAATTCCGTTTGTATCAAAACTTTCGCTGAGTCTTATTGTTTCTGATTGCGGCAAGACGGATTCTAAAATTTCACGCCGGTTTTCCAGGGGTAATTTCATGAGGTCCTTGCCCTCAAGCCACAAAATGTCAAAAACATAATAAACGAGACTTCCATCGGCTTCGCTGCGCCAGCTTTGCAAACTGCCAAAATCTGCTTTTCCCTTTTGATTCAAGCTTACAATTTCCCCATCCAAAACTGCATTTATTTTCAACGATTTTAATTCATCATGAATGGGGTAAAATTTATCATCAAATGATTTTGAATTGCGTGAAGAAAGACTAACTCGACCATCTTTAATGAAAGCAATGGCGCGATAACCATCCCATTTCACTTCAAAGATCCATCCGGGTTTATCAAAAGGTTTGCTGACTAATGTTGCCAGCATTGGTGAAATCTTTTGAGGAAATTTTGCTTTTTTCCCCGCCGTGATTAATTCGTTTGCTTCAATAGTTTCGGGCATCATTTCTATTTTAAATATTTCTAATACAGAAACTCAATAAAAATATATGCCAATAAATTATTTGAATTTATATTTCCAGGCAGTGAGAGAAGAAAAAGAAACGATTCTTATTTTGAAGGTGGTATTATTGATAATCTGCTATAGCAACGAGTTTATTGACATCGGTAATAATTATTTTTCTTCCTTTGGTTTCGAGGATTCCTTCCTCTTTAAAATCTGTGAGTATGCGGATCACATTTTCTCTTGCAGTACCTACCAGGTTTGCAAGATCATCGCGCGACATATTGATTTCGACGGTCATTCCCTCCTTAAAATCAACTTTATATTTTTCACGCAAAACAACCAGTTGCAGCGCCATTCTTTCCCTGACAGGCTTTTGGGAAAAAAGTGTAACGCTATTGGTTAAAACTGCAAATTCATGACTCAAATTCTTCAACAAACGGTTTGTCAAAACTGTGGATTGATTCATCACTTCAAGGAAGTTTTCTTTTGGAATAAAAATGATCCTGCTTTCCTCCAATGTAGCTGCAGAATCCGGATAACGATCCTGGGCAAGGATTGCATGGTAGCCAATCAATTCGCCCGTGTTTGCCACATAAAAAATATGTTCACGGCCTTCTTTATCTACTTTGTATTTTTTTACCCTTCCTTTTGAAATGTAAAAAATACCGGTAGGAAACGAACCTTCCCTGAAAATAATTTCGCCTTTTTTATAAGCCTGCTCTCTTGTATCAGCGAGCAATTTCTCATAAATATCCGCTGGCAAATCTTTTAGGATCGATTTGCTTTCAAAGTCCCATTTTTCTATGGGAAAAATTCCTCTTAAACTCATGTCACAAAAATACTTTTTAAAAAATGATAAAAGTTACTTTTTATAGTGATTAAACTCACTGCACACCGAGGTTCCAATGAATAACTTTGCGTCTTCAAAAAATATCCCTCCAACCATTTTTGCGAAAGGGCGCCGTTACATCCATGAAAAAAATATTCGCACCCAAACTATTTGATACCTTAAAAGTATACCATAAGAAACAATTTACACGTGATGTTTTAGCCGGCATTATTGTCGGCATTGTTGCCTTGCCTCTTGCAATTGCCTTTGGAATTGCCTCAGGCGTTACTCCGGTTCAAGGGCTGATAACCGCTGTTGTAGCGGGTTTTACGATTTCAGCATTTGGTGGCAGCCGTGTTCAGATCGGAGGACCGACCGGTGCATTTATAGTTATTGTTTATGGAATTGTGCAAAACTATGGAATCAACGGGTTAATAGCAGCGACATTTATCGCAGGAATTATCCTGATCCTTATGGGACTTGCAAGGCTGGGCACTGTCATCAAATTTATTCCTCATCCATTGATCATTGGTTTTACGAGTGGGATTGCATTGGTCATCTTTTCGTCCCAGGTAAAGGATTTCTTTGGACTAAGAATGGGAAAAGTTCCTGCTGATTTCATTCCAAAATGGACCGTCTATTTTCACAATTTCAATAGTATCAATTTATATGCGACCGGCATTGCTGCTGCAACAGTGGTGATCATTCTTCTTTGGCCAAAGATCAATCAAAAGATCCCCGGCTCTTTGATCTCCATTTTGATCACTACTGCCGTTGTGCAGTTCTTTCATTTACCTGTTGAAACGATCGGAAGCCGGTTTGGAAACATCTCCTCTTTTTTTCCGGCACCTGTTGTTCCTTCTGTTGATTTTGAAACAATAAAACATTTGCTACGTCCTGCCTTTACGATTGCCATTTTAGGAGCAATTGAATCATTATTATCGGCTGTCGTTGCAGACGGAATGATCAGTGGAAATCATCGATCCAATACCGAATTGATCGCGCAAGGCGGTGCAAATATTTTTTCATCCATTTTTGGGGGAATTCCTGCTACAGGAGCAATTGCGCGAACTGCAACAAACATTAAAAATGGCGGACGAACACCCGTTGCCGGCATCGTACATTCTGTAACACTTTTGTTGATACTGCTTATTGCAGGCAGATGGGCTTCTTTAGTCCCGATCGCCAACCTTGCAGGAATATTAATGATCGTTTGCTACAATATGAGTGAATGGAGAAGTTTTAAATTTATTTTAAAAGGACCAAAAGGAGATGTCGCTGTTTTATTGATCACTTTTTTTCTCACCGTTTTAATTGATCTTACGATTGCCATTGAAGTGGGAATTGTGTTGGCCGCTTTTTTATTTATGAGAAACATGATCAAATCAAGCGATGTAAGCATTCTTACCAATGAAATTGACGACAAGGATTTCAATTATGATTTTGCAGAAGGAAAATATAATTTACCAAAAGAGGTGGAAGTTTTTGAAGTGACAGGTCCTTTGTTTTTCGGCGCTGCTTATAAGTTTAAGGAAGCCATGAAATACCTGAAACAACATCCGAAAGTTTTAATTGTACGAATGGCTTATGTTCCTATTATTGATGCAACAGGTATTCAAACTTTAAAGGAAATTCACAAGGATTGTAATAAAAAACACATTAAACTTCTTTTATCAGAAGTTAGGTCTGCACAGGTTTTGGAAGAATTGAAAGAAGCGCGTTTGATATTTGCAATTGGTAAGGGAAATATACTTTCGACTTTTGAAAAGGCAATTGAGCGCGCGGATATTTTAATTAATGAAAAGAAAATTATTGCAAATGATTCAGTTCTCTTAAACAAAAATTAAACGCATCGAAAAAATATAGTGAATAGAGAAAAAAGAGACAATTTTATTTTTCAAGAATCATTTCACCACCTTTTCCAGGTGAGTCAAACGACCGTCTTTTGTCATTCCTTCAACAATCACACGAAATTCATCCGTAAAATCATTATTGAAAAAAGTAAGATTAACTTTCTTTTGCCCTGGAACGATTGTTATTGTTGGGTTCCAGTACAATGTCGTTCGTAAATCTTTTTTATCATCTGTTGTCAATGTGTCGTAATCGGGAGAATAAAATTCCCGAACAACTGAATAGCCCATAACCGAATGATTGTTCAATCCTTTGAGATAAGAAACGGGATCCCCATCTTTTCCAATTTTCGTGTAAATAACAATAGCTCCACCTGTTCCACTACCTGCCGCGCCAACAAATCCGGGGCGAAATACTTTAATATACGCCACATTGGAAACAGAAATACTGGAAAGAACGCCGTAAGTAGTACCCATTTCATTCAAGTATAATGCCGGCCCGTTTTCCCCTGCCCTATTGCGCATCCATAAAAACTTTTGGGCAACATTATCAAAATACAAAGAAGGAACTTTTCCTTGTATGTAACTGATTATATCTGTGTAACTGCCCGCAAGAGGATCATCTTCCAAATCGAGTTCGGTAGCGTTTCCATTTTTAAAAACACCGGAAGTGTATTTGTCATTTACCTTCTGCAACTTTGATTTAATTCTTGATTTAATATTTATGTTTTCCAAAACCTTTCCGTTAAAATATTCCAATTGCTCTTCGGCTTCTTTGCTTAATTGCAAGTGATAACGATTGGAAGAATCTAAACCCAAGGTGCTAAAAGAAGGTGCATTAAAATACTCAGAGAATGGTGGAAGCACATCCTGCATGAACTCAACCGAATACTTACCCATGTATTTTTTGGTGGCAAAATCATAGAAGATTTGTGCGGTATCAAAAAGAATCAGCGAAGGATCATTAAAATATCCATCAGGCTGAACGGGAATAGTGAAGGTTTCCGTTCCTGCATCCTTTTGAGTGATCATTAAAATTATATCACCTGCCTTTTGCAACTTCTCAGGTGTGGCGCCAATCACTCTTCCTGAAAGAGATAGATAATTGGTGTCTTTTTGATATTTGATATCAGGAAATTTTCCATTGACTACTTTTTTCCAATCAAACCTGCGCCAGCCGTGCGTGAGCATTACGAGATCAAGTTGCTCGGCAATTGAATCGCTGTTATTTGAAAAATAATAAGCAGGATCATACACTTTTCCTCTTAAGTCGCCGGTAAGCAAAAGATGAGAAATAATGTTATCGTTGCTGTCTGATTCTAATTTTGCATCCGTAACCGAAACGGAAAAATTTCCATCCACATTTTCCGGCAAAGAAATTTGCAAATTGTTCTTTGCGCGTTTTCCAAGGTTGGGATTAACGAGTTCTACCTTTGGTTTAAAACTATATTCACCATTGTTAACATAAGTAATTCTTTCTGCCAGTGGATTCCATTGCTCATCAAAAACAGTGATCGTCAAAATTCCCGTTGGCAATGATTCAGTTGGTATTGTTCCTTCTGCTTTCCCTTTTTCAAGCTTTTCGTCAAGGGAAAATATCTTGTACTGGTACATCGTTCCCAAAACATGAACAGCGCTTAAAGGATAAGAAGGAGAAGTGCTCACCTGGAAAATACGGTTACTACCGGCAATGCTTACACGCAAACCAACACCTGAAGGTTTTATTGCAGGCAAAGGTGTAGTATAATGTTTTCCATTTTCATTTTCCCATGAAGCCGAGAATGTTTGTCCCTGTTGTGGGAAAATGAAAAAATAACCCATCCCATCGTGCAATATCCTCAGGCTGTCGATGACAGAACCATTGTTGTCTTTTATAATTCCTTTGATGGAAATTGGTCTTCCATACTGGTCGTTCGCTTTAAAAGCAATCTTATTCGTCATGCCGGCAATTGCATCTCCGCCTTCAGGAAAAAAATGTAATTCCGGTTTCAGTTTGATTTTTGAAGGTTGCTTTTTTTCCGGCGATAAGATTTTCAAATAATGTTCATACAAAAAAGAAGTGTCGAAATTCAACATCCATTTCGTGTAGGCCCTCACGTGAATAAAATCACCCGAATAATCAACCGGGATCCGGAATTGTCCATAGGTTGATGCATTTTCAACCGCGCAAACGCTGTGTGATAAAGTCTTTCCATTTTCATCAATCCAATCAACATAAACCGTTTTGCTGTCATCATCCGGAAACATTCCCTGCATTAAATAATCTTTGAACCAAATAGTTTCTCCTGCAGCATAAGCCGATTTATCATATTGCAGGTACATTTTTTCATGTACATAATTTCGCGCGTAAGCAGCAAGGGTACTGTCGATGTTTTGAGCAGAAGCATTCAGAAAAAAGAACAGGAAAACAATCCCATAAACCAGTTGTTTCATTCTGTTTTGTTTTAAATCTCCAATAAAGATAATGGTAAGCTTCTGTAAACCCAAAAATGAAGTCGACAGAAGAAAAGATCTTCCGGAACAGTAAACTAAGAAAATGGGTGAAATTTTATTTTAAGGGTTTAAGTGCGATTTTATAATTCCCTTTACTTCCTTTCGGTTAAATAAGGCCGCAGGAAGTCTTCAAGCAATTTGTATCCCTTGACTGTAGGATGAAGGCCATCAGAAAAAAGAGACTCATCAATTTTGCCATCGGGTTTTAGAAACAATCCTCCTGCATCAGCATAATTAACATTCAACATGCCGGCAAGTTTGGCAATGCCCTTATTCACTCTCGCAACTCTATCTTCATATGCTCTTCTTGGCGTTAATACCAGCATTAAAATCTTACAAGACGGCTGACGTTCCTTAATCGCATTCACCACAAATTGTAAACCTTCAAGTATTTGTGCGTCGGTATTTACATCAAGGTTATTGGTTCCAATAAGTAGCACAGCATAATTTGCAGTATATCCATCCAACTCTCCATGGTAGATCCGCCATAGTACATTTTCTATCCGGTCCCACCCATATCCAAGATCTTCAGCATCAAGTGAATCAAAAAATAGATTTTTCACATCCCAGTCACTTTTAATTGGACCATGTGGCAAACCTCCCCAGTAATGAGTAATTGAGTTGCCGATGAATATGACCTTTGGCTGTTTTTGTTTTACAGACTGTAAAATATAGCGATGCCTTATTTCCCAATTATAAATATTCGCATCTCTTTTTTGAGTTCGGGGATGCGTGGTGGAAGATTTGCCGGTAGGCTCATCCAGGATTTTCCTGGTTATTTTTTCAACAGCAGTAGCATATTGTTGATGACCAATATCACCTAGATCAGAATTTTCTGCCAGGCTATTAATATTGAATTTTATTTCTTTTCTGTCAAGCAGGTAAATATTGTTTATACCATTTGATTTGAGCGTGTAATAAGCATCCTGCAAAACAGAATTCGATAAACTGTCTGCATAATGATGCCGCTGATTAAGGTAATCATCGCTGTGTTCATTACCTCCTGTGAGTAAAACAGGCGTCTGCGGATTTTTTGCCCTGATTGTCTTAACAGCCTGGATCAAATTTTCCTTTGCCTGTTTTTCATCTGAATTGGAGCAACTCAAAATATAAATTTGTGCGTCTATTCCTGGTAAAAGGTTGATGATATTTTTATTCGATTGGCCATTGCCTGCAAAACCAAGATTAATGATCGGGCGATCCAGTTTTCTTCCCAGAATGGCTGCCCAGCTTAGTCCCGGCCTTGTAACAGCCGCGCCCTGAACCGTAGCTCCACCATAAATTACTACAGGTTTATCAGCCCTTGTTTGGAGAAAAGTAAAATCCGCTTTTTGCGGTACGCCTACTTTCAATGATCTTACGGAAGCGAAAAGGGGTAAATACAATCGGTATTCGCGGCCATTAGGATGGTATTTGTCATTGGGTTTAAGATTGGAAAAATGATAAATAATCGTATCGCCAAAGTGGTAATTTCCATTGCACCAATAAAATTTTCCATCCGCATCAACAGCATAAAGATCGATACCGCTTGTTGCAATGTCTGACCTATCCGGTTTTTCAGATTTGTTATCAACCGTATATTTTAAGACTATTTCATCAGCGTCAGTTTGAAAACGGATTAGTAACCCTGAGGATTGGTTTGCTTCCTTCACTATATTTTTATCTACCTCTTGCTGAAAACCCGTAGGAAACCTGCTGAATGAATTTTGAAGTTGGCCCGGCATTCGTCCCTCGACGACGGGAACTTTCTCTATTAATGGGTTGCTCCATTTGAATTCAATAGATTGGGATTTTGCAAAGCCGGATACAAGGATAAAAGGAATAACAACAATGAGAAATTTAATGAAGTTGGTTTGACTGGCGGATTCTTTCATTTTCATCTCGAGAATTATAGTAAACAAACTTATTTAATCATTTTTTATTCGCGCCCTGGTGTTTCATATAGGATTCAAGTATCGCCGCTATTTCATTGTAAGGCATTGCGGGGGTCAGGTAATATTGTGAACCATTCGGGTCATCCTTCCAACTATTATGTCCGCCGTTAATAATGATATGTCCGCGCTTCAAACCGAAATAAGGATTTGCTCCACGGATAGCCACAAAAACTGCAGTCTCATCCCAGCTCGATCTTCCTGCACTGTCTTCCTTTGCCTTTGGAATGCAATAAGCAAATACATCTTTCACTGGTCCGGTAAGTGCCTCGTCATGAACCAATCCCAATCCTGTTTTGATATTGTTTCCTATTTCAAAACCACTGAAGATAACCGTCGTTGGCCAATGATTAAATACATTGGCTGAAGCAGTTGAATCTGTGTAAAGATTATATTCCCATCCTTGCGGAAACCAACCAGCCATTGAAACCAGTTTCTTTACTTTCTTTTTTACCAATTCTCTTCCCGTCAAGGAAGAATATTCGTCAGGTTTTGAATCCAATAAATTAGAAAGGTTTGTCAAAAAGCCAATGCTGGCAATAGTTACACTTTGATCGGGTTGTTGCGACAAAATCTTGCGATACAACTTCACTGCGTCAGGAACATCATCTGTAGATCTGATATCGTGAGGATTTTTTGAAACAATCATTTCCGGCCATTTTTGCCATGCGCCAATATCAACCGCTTTTCCTTTGGGTGCACCTATCGGTAAATCTGGACGTCCAAAATATGTATCTAAAACATCTACGGATGGTGCTGTTAAATGATTCTTATTGGATGTCATTATTGCAAGAGGCTTTGCTTCGCCACGATCTGCCAAAGCATGTAACACAGTCAAAGCGCCCACATCATCATAATCCGGCCCGATATCCGTATCCACAATAATGGAAACGGGTTTGGTTGATTTTTTTTGAGCTATTGAATGATTAAAGAGCAGAACAAATAGTGGAAGCAACAATAATTTCATTTTGAAGAAATTTCATTTATTAATAAGACCTGTTTATCGCGCAAGAATCAGAAGGGCAAGTCCCGATACATAAAATAACAACATCAGGTTTAAAATCAATTTAGTATTTAAAGAAGCATCCTTAAATTCCTTCCAGATATAGATTCCCCATAATGCCGCGACAACAGTTGCACCCTGGCCTAATCCATAAGAAATAGCAATACCTGCTTTATCAGAAGCAATGATACTGAAAGACATTCCTATGCACCAAATAATACCTCCGAGAATTCCGGTTAAGTGATTTCCGAAACTTCCTTTGAAATAATCTTTATAACTTACAGGTGTTCCGTTTATCGGACGCTTCATAAGGATGGTATTGAAAAGAAAATTACTTATTAAAACCCCTACCCCAAAAATAACAACTGCAGTGTAAGGACTTAATTTTCCCGGTTCAGGTTTATAGAAATCAGTAAACATGGAACTTGCCACATACTTATAAAAAAGTCCCATAAGGATGCCACTAATAACAGATATTAGAAGCCCTTTGTAGGAAACCTTTCCCTTTTGCTTGTTCTGATTGCGATAAGCGGTGGCATTGAGCAAAATAGCCAACACGATAAAAGCTACTCCCCCAAAAATCAATAAAGGATTACCTACAGGAAGTTTCAGGTAATTAACGACTACACCAAGAACCAAAGCGATTCCGATACTGACAGGAAAGGCAACAGCCATACCTGCAATTGATATGGCCGCAACGAGCAGGATGTTAGCAAGATTAAAGATGATTCCGCCGAGAATGGCAGAACTCAGGCTCGACCAATCGGCTTGCTGCAAATCAGGAATAAAGGACCTTCCCTGGTTTCCGATGGAACCGAGTGTAAGAGCAATTATTATTGCGCTTATCAAAATTCCCCAGACATAATCCCAGTAAAAAAGTTCGAACCGCCAGCTTTTTGCAGCCAATTTTTGTGTGTTAGCCCACGAGCCCCAGCATAACATTGTTATTATGCAGAAAGCAACAGCAATGGTGTAGTTTGGAATAATGAACATATCATATCGTTATAAAAGCAATAAAATCATAAACATCTTTCGCTAAGCAAGCGGAGTTTGCAAGAATAGACTATCAACTTCTTTCCTGTAAGGAATGGAAGCCTGCGCACCCATTCTTGTCACACAAATTGAAGCGGCCTTACAGGCAAATGTTACCGCTTCATCCAAAGGCAGATCCTCGGCCAATGCTACTGCCAAAGCACCATTGAAGCAATCGCCTGCAGCAGTTGTGTCAACAGCAGTCACAGGGGGAGTTGCAATTAATTTTGACATTGTATCAGTTAACAGGTACGCCCCTTTGGAACCCATGGTAATAATCACATTTTCCAAACCCCTCTCTTTCAAAATAGTCGCAGCGGTTTTCGCAGATTCTTCATCAGTCACTTTCACTCCTGTTAATAGTTCTGCTCCTGATTCATTTGGTGTAAGAAGGTAAATACAGGAAAAAATATCGTCAGGAAGTGGTTGTGCTGGTGCAGGATTTAAAACCACTTTTAATCCTTTTTCAAAACTGCGGCGAATGGTATATTTAACTGTGTTCAGTGGGATTTCCAGTTGAAGAAGAATAATTGCTGGATCACTCATTATTTCAAGAGATGCCTCAACTTCCAAAGCCTTGAGATGGCTGTTGGCTCCCGGGGCTACAGCAATACAATTTTCTCCATTTGCATCTACATTGATCAAGGCCACGCCCGAAGGATGACTTGTATCCCTGACAACATACAAGGTATTAATATTTTCCCGTTGAAAAAGGCGAACCGCCTGTTTTCCGAAAACATCATTTCCTACCTTGGCAACGAAAGTCACTTCCCCTCCTAGTCTGGCAGCGGTTACAGCCTGGTTTGCACCCTTTCCACCTGGATTCATTAAAAAATCACCACCCATAACAGTTTCACCCGGAGCGGGTAATTTTGATGCTCTTATGACCATATCTGTGTTGGAACTGCCAACAACATAAATAGAACGTTTAGCTGCCATACTTGAAATAAGTTGAAACCAAAGATATAATTAATTCAAGTTGGTATTTGACAATAATTGCTATCTAAACCTCTCAGTAGTTTATAAACGATATTTCAAAAAAGCAAGAAGTGATTACCATTAATTCTACCTATTTCTTCTGAGTAAAAAATTATTGCATCTAGAAATGCAGATTTGATTATTGCTTTTTAAAGAGAAGGCAGAAGTAAAAAAAATGAGAATCCCGAGAGTAATATGGATTTTGGATTGAAAAGCAAAATGTTCAGAGCTGGCTCAAAGGCAGAAAGATGTCCATGTAGAAAGTGAACCAACAAAATATCGAAAAATTTATTTTACATAATAGTCAGAACACAAATTAGAATTCGCTTTTTCAGCAGCTTCAATAGAAGTGAATGAAGTGAGGATGTCAGCTTTACCTTTTTTTACACAAACCGTATGTTCATAATGTGCCGATTGTTTTCCATCCCCGGTGCGGACGGTCCAACCATCTTTGTCATTGTAAACTTCTTTGGCGCCCAGGTTGATCATTGGCTCAATAGCAATCACCAGGCCTTCCCTTAATTTAGTTCCACGACCTCTTTTTCCATAATTGGGAACCTGTGGATCTTCATGCAATTCTTTGCCAATACCATGACCTACTAATTCGCGCACCACTCCATAGCCGTGCTTTCTTTCAGTATATTCCTGGATGGCAAAAGAAATGTCGCCAACACGATTGCCGGCCACTGCTTTTTCAATTCCGATATATAGAGATTCTTTGGTAACGCGAAGCAATTGTTTTACTTCATCAGAAATTTCGCCTACAGCAAAAGTGTAAGCACTGTCGCCATGGTAGCTGTTCTTAAGCGCACCACAATCAATAGAAACGATGTCTCCTTCTTTCAAGGGATCTTTTGTAGGGAAACCATGAACCACTGCGTCATTCACGGAAATGCAGCAGGCATAAGGAAAACCGTGATAGTTTTTGAAATTAGGAACCGCACCATGATCACGAATGTATTCTTCGGCGATGTCATTCAATTCCATCGTAGAAATGCCTGGCTTAATAAAAGAAGCAGCGTGCGCAATGCTGTCGTTCACGATAGTGCAACTTTGCCTGATCAATTCAACCTCTTCATTCGTTCTGTAGTGAATCATGTATTCTATAATTTAAAAAAACCCCGGCATAAACTGGCCAGGGTTTTAAATATTGTAAATCGTACTTTATCAAATTCCCCCGGTAACACCCGGCGCAGCCGTTCTGCCCTGGATGCGTCCTCCGCTCATCAATCCATCGTATTGACGCATTAACAGCTGTGTCTCGATTTGTTGTAAAGTATCCAACACCACTGCTACCATGATCAATAATGAAGTTCCTCCATAGAAGGTAGCAAATCCCTGTGTTACTCCCATTATCTGCATAATTCCCGGGAGGATACCTACAATCGCCAACAGTACTGATCCCGGCAAAGTGATGCGGTCCATTATGGTGCCAATGTATTCTGTAGTAGGTTGGCCTGGTTTAACTCCGGGAATAAACCCATTGTTTCTTTTAAGATCATCCGACATTTGTTTCGGATTAAAGATAAGAGAAGTATAAACAAAGGTGAACCCGATGGTCATCAGACCATACACGATCATATAAATTCCATTAGTGGGCGAGGTGAAATAGATAGCCCAACTTTTTCCACTGGTTTGGAATCCTGCAAAAATAGTTGGAAGGAACATGATCGCCTGTGCGAAGATGATAGGCATAACGCCTGCAGCATTTACTTTCAGAGGCAAAAATTGTCTTGCTCCTCCAAACTGACGGTTGCCCACAATTTGTTTTGCATAATTAACCGGAACTTTTCGCACACCCTGAACCAACACGATCAATCCAAGGATAACTGCAATGAAAGCAGCAATTTCAATCAGGAAGATCAAAAGACCACCACCACCATGAGTTTCTTTTGCATAAAATTCCTGCATAAATGATTGAGGAAGACGTGCAAGGATACCGATCATGATGATCAATGAAGTACCATTTCCCAATCCCTTATCAGTGATCTTTTCACCCAGCCACATGACGAACATCGTACCGGCGGTAAGAAGGAAAACTGTAGATACCCAGAAAAAGGGTTTATAAGCTTCGAGCAATGCGCCCTGGTTAGAGGTCTCCAGGAAACCAATATAAGCAGCAGCCTGGGCGGCAGTAACGATAACAGTAAGATAACGTGTCCATTGGTTGATCTTCTTTTGGCCGCTTTCACCTTCCTTTTGAATCTTCGAAATCTGGGGAACAAGAACTGTTACTAATTGCATGAAAATCGATGCAGAAATATAGGGCATAATTCCCAATGCAAAAATGGACGCCTTTGCAAAAGCGCCTCCAACGAAGGCATTTAAAAGACCAAGCATTCCGCCTTGTGTACTGTTCTCAAGGTTAGACAGTTTGTTTGGATCTATTCCGGGAAGAACGATAAAAGAGCCTACCCTGTAAACCAAAATGAGTGATAATGTAACAATGATCTTACTTCTCAGTTCCTCAATGGTCCAGATATTTTTAAGTGTTGTGATGAATTTCTTCACAGAATTAAAAAGATTTAATTATTTGCAATTGTATTCGGGTTGCAAATATCCATTAATTATTTTATTATTTCCACTGAACCTCCGGCAGCCTCAATAGCCTCTTTTGCTTTCTTACTTGCTGCATTTACCTTAAAGGCCAATTTGCCTTTTAACTCACCATTTCCAAGGATCTTCACGCGGTCGTACTGACCAATAAGATTGTTGATATAAAGATTCTCGGGATTAAATTCTTTGATCTCGTGTTTTTCAACCAATTGGTCAATCTGTCCCAGGTTGAAAACTTTGTATTCGATCCGGTTGTTATTTTTGAAACCACGTTTCGGTACTCTACGCTGAATAGGCATCTGGCCACCTTCATGCGCCATTTTAATTTTGTAACCAGCGCGACTTTGTCCTCCTTTATTTCCTTTGGTTGAGGTGCCGCCCTTACCTGAAGCTTCACCGCGGCCCAGTCTTTTGGTTTTGTGGGTAGCGCCTGTTGCAGGCCTTAAACTTTCTAATTTCATTTGTACTTTTTTTTACTTACGCTCCTGTACGGGAGCTCGCATATTAATAAATCAATAAAAAAAGAAAAACCGGTTTAAGCCAGTTCTTCCACTTTTATCAGGTGAGTTACTTTTTTTACCATTCCCAGTATCTGTGGCGTTGCCTCTACTTCTTTCGTAGCGTGCAATTTAGTCAGACCAAGTGCCTTCAAAGTCAGCTTCTGTCTTTCTGAACGGTCGATACCACTTTTTACCTGTGTAATTTTTATCTTTTTCATGATTGATAACTTCTTATTGCTGAACGCTGATTTTTATCCGTTAAAAACTTTCTTCATCGAAATGTTTCTTGTTTTGGCCACACCTGCAGGTTCTCTCAACATTGATAAAGCTTTTACAGTAGCTTTTACCACGTTATGAGGATTAGCCGATCCAAGAGATTTAGCCAATACATCTGTAATTCCTGCACTTTCCAAAACAGCACGCATGCTTCCTCCTGCGATTACACCGGTACCGGCAGCAGCAGGCTTGATCAGGATTTTAGCAGCTCCGTCTTTGCACCATTGCTCATGCGGAATTGTGCCGTGCAACAAAGGAATTTTGATCAAATTCTTTTTGGCATCGTCAATTCCTTTAAGGATGGCTTCCTGCACTTCCTTGGCTTTGCCTAACCCGTGACCTACCACCCCACTTTCATTTCCGACAACAACGATTGCTGAAAAACTGAAAGCCCTTCCACCTTTGGTTGTTTTTACCACGCGGTTAATAGACACCACCTTTTCTTTTAATTCAAGATCAGCACCTTTTATTCTCTGTGTATTTGATTTCAACATTATAACTGATTGTAAATTTTATTGTTTTTGTTACATCGGTTTAAAATTCCAAACCGCCTTCTCTTGCTCCGTCAGCAACCGCTTTTACGCGACCGTGATATAAATATCCGCTGCGATCGAAAACGACATTTTTAATACCGAGTTCAATTGATTTCCTGGCAATAGCCTCACCTACTCTTTTGCTTGCCTCCACTTTGTTTCCTTTTTGCGCAGCAATATCTTTTTCCCTTGAATTGGCAGAAGCGATGGTTGTTCCGTTGCTGTCATCGATCAACTGAACATAAATATCACGGTTGCTTCTGAATACGCTAAGGCGCGGTTTCTGTGCAGTACCGCTGATCTTCTTACGGATGCGGTATCTTATCTTTTGGCGTGCACTTACTTTGTTATTCATTGTTTTCTATTTGTCGACCCCGATACTGCCGGGATCTGTTTTTAATTTTAGAACAGATAAAAATCTGACTTATTTGTTTTTTTACTGAGGAAACTCAGTTTAGTTATTTACCAGCTGCTTTACCTGCTTTTCTGCGCAACACTTCTCCTTCAAACTTCACACCTTTTCCTTTGTAAGGTTCTGGTTTGCGCAGGCTGCGGATCTTGGCAGCTACCTGTCCGAGCAATTGTTTATCTGAACTTGATAAAATCACTTTCGGGTTCTTACCTTTTTCCTGGGCAGTGCTTACAGAAAGTTCTTTTGGTATTTCAACAATTATATTGTGAGAATAACCTAAAGAAAGATCAAGCAGGTTTCCCTGGTTGGTGGCTTTATAACCTACACCCACCAATTCAAGGGTTTTGGTATATCCTTGGGTAACACCAACAACCATATTATTGATCAAAGCGCGATACAAACCATGCAAAGCTCTGTGCCTGATCTGGTCAGTCGGGCGGCCAAACTCTACCTTATCATCTTTAACTTCAACTTTTATATCAGGATCAACTTCCTGTTTCAATTCGCCTTTTGGGCCTTTAACGGTAACAACATTATCTGGGCTCACAGTAACAGTTACACCTTTCAAGATCTTTACCGGATTTTTTCCTACTCTGGACATAGTCGGTTTATTTATTTAATTTTTTAATCTGGCAGTGTTCAGCCACGACTAAGGCTTAATTATCTTACCAATTTATTTATCTTTCCCGGAACTCCTTAAAACATATCTGATTGCAAAAAATAAAGCCAAAAAGACAATAATTATACCGGCAAAAGAATTCATTTCCTATTAATATACATTACACAAAACCTCGCCACCTACATTCTTTGCTTTCGCTTCTTTATCGGTCATTACGCCTTTTGAGGTGGAGATGATAGAAATACCCAAACCATTTTTCACTCTTTTGAAATCACCCGGTTTGGAATAAGTGCGCAAGCCCGGGCGGCTCACTCTTTCAATGTTTTCGATGGCCGGAACACGGGTTTGAGGATCATACTTTAGCGCTATTTTAATAACACCCTGTTTTGAATCATCTTCAAACTTGTATTTTAAAATATAACCCTGTGTGTATAATATTTCGGTGATACGCTTTTTTAAATTGCTCGCAGGAATTTCCACAATCCTGTGGTTAGCCATTTGAGCATTGCGGATTCTGGTGAGAAAATCTGCGATAGGATCAGTAACCATTGTTTATTTTTTCGTTGTTTGTTGTTTATTTACAATGCGATATCCATTGATACCATTTTCTTTGCTTTCAGCCCTCAGCCTTCAGCCTTCAGCTTTCAGCCTGTATTACCAGCTTGCTTTCTTTACGCCGGGGATCTTTCCTTCCAAAGCCATGTCGCGAAACATACCCCTTGAAAGACCAAAATGCCTGATGTAGCCTCTTGGACGACCGGTAAGCTGGCACCTGTTCTTAAGACGAACAGGAGATGCGTTTTTTGGAAGAAGATCCAAAGCCCTGTAGTCTCCGGCTTCTTTTAATGTTTTCCTTTTTTCAGCATATTTTTCCACCATCTTTACGCGCTTCCTTTGTCTTGCTTTAATTGACTCTTTAGCCATTGTTTGAGTTTAAAAATTTGAAAATTTGAAAATTTGAAAATTGTCGTGCTTCATTTGCACATTTTCGCATTTTCACATTTGCTAATTATTTTTTGATGTTTTTAAAAGGCAATCCCAATTCTTTCAACAATTCGTACGCTTCTTCGTTGGTATTTGCCGATGTTACAAAAGTGATATCAAGTCCGGTAATCTTATTTACTTTATCAATATCGATCTCAGGGAATATGATTTGTTCAGTTACCCCCAAAGTATAATTACCGCGGCCATCGAATGACTTATCATTGATCCCTTTAAAATCGCGAACGCGGGGCAAAGAAACTGATACCAGGCGGTCTAAAAATTCGTACATGTTTTGTCCGCGCAAAGTAACTTTTGCGCCGATCGGCATGTTCTTACGAAGTTTGAAATTAGAGATATCTTTCTTTGACATGGTAGCAACCGCTTTCTGGCCGCTGATTGTTGTCAGTTCGTCGATGGCGATATCTACTAATTTTTTATCAGCTACTGCGCCGTTCACACCACGATTCAGGCAAACTTTCGTCAATTTGGGCGCCTGCATAATTGTCTTGTAGCCAAACTTCTTCATCAAAGCCGGTACAACTTCTTTCTTGTACTTTGTTTCCAGTCTTGGAGTATATTTATCGGTACTCATTATTTAATTACCTCCCCTGATTTTTTTGCTGTTCTGATTAATTTTCCACCTTCCCTTGTACGGCTGATCTTTGAAGGTGCGTGTGATTTTGAATCCCAAAGCATCACATTTGAAATGGCGATCGGTGCTTCCACTTTCATAATACCACCACGTGTATTCTGAGCCGAAGGTTTGGTGTGTTTGGTTACGATGTTAACTCCTTCAACCAATACACGGTTCTTATCAGTTATTACCTGCAGCACCTTGCGCGGCTTTTTAAGATCCTTATCATCTCCGGCAATCACTACCACTGAATCACCTTTTTTTATGTTGAACTTTGGTTTAAATCTTGTCTTCATTTTTGACAAATATTGTCTTGATTAATTACTTATTAAATACCCTTTTTTTAAAGGGGTGCAAAGATACGATTATATTACAATACTTCGGGTGCTAACGAAATGATTTTCATGTAGCCTTTGTCGCGCAATTCGCGGGCAACAGGGCCGAAAATCCTGGTTCCTCTTGGTTCGTCAGCTGCATTCAAAAGCACAACTGCATTATCATCGAAACGAATGTAAGATCCATCCTTGCGGCGAAGCTTGTTTTTGGTTCTTACGATCACGGCTTTGCTTACGGTTCCTTTCTTTATGCCGCCTGCAGGGATAGCGTCTTTAACGGTAACAACAATTTTGTCACCCACCTTAGCATAGTCCTGGCCAGAATTTCCCAGGACTCTTACACACAACACTTCCTTTGCGCCACTGTTATCTGCTACATTTAGCCTGCTTTCTTGCTGTATCATTTTTTATTTAGCTTTTTGCCTTTAGCTTTTAGCTTTTGGCTGATTAAACTTAATTTTTATAATTACTCCCGCTAATAGCTGATAGCTAATAGCTAATGGCTTTTATTTAACTTTCTCTACAATTTCTATCAATCTCCAACGCTTTGTTTTGCTAAGTGGTCTTGTTTCCATGATCTTTACCAAATCGCCAATGTTGCATTCATTCTTCTCGTCGTGCGCATGAAAGCCGGTAGTTTTCTTTACGAACTTTCCGTAGAGGGGATGTTTTACTTTCCTTTCTACCTTCACGGTGATGGTCTTATCCATTTTGTTGCTGGAAACTACGCCCACCCTAACTTTTCTTAAATTTCTTTCAGACATTTTATTAATTTGAAAATTTGAAAATTTGAAAATTTCAAAATAAAATAGACAGCTGCTTTTTATTTACGAACTTTCAAATTTGCTAACAGTTATTTAGCTTTTTAATTGCTTTTTCCTCAATTCTGTTTTCGTACGCGCCAGGTCTCTTCTTACATCACGAATGGACATCGGGTTCTCAAGTGGAGACACCGCATGAGCAAATTTTAATTTCTTAATTCGTAATTCATCCTCCCGGATCCTGGCTTCCAGGTCCTTCTCGGTCATCTGTTTCAGACTGTTTACGAAATCGTTTCTGTTTGACATTTTATTAATTTGATAATTTGATAATTAGCCAATTAGCCAATTAAAAATTTTGTATCACTGTTCATTTTTCCTTCATTAGCTAATTAGCATATTAGCGAATCAGCTAATTAACCAACATAATCCCTGCTTACCACAAATTTTGTGTGAATTGGCAATTTTTGTGCGGCCAGTTCAAAAGCTTCTTTTGCTACCTGCAGGGGAACGCCATCGGCTTCGAAGATGATCCTTCCCGGCTGTACAACCGCTGCCCAATATTCAGGGTTACCTTTACCTTTACCCATCCTCACTTCTGCCGGCTTCTTGGTGATTGGTTTGTCCGGAAATATCCTGATCCAAACGTTTCCTTCACGTTTCATATGACGGGTCAACGCTTGCCTTGCAGATTCGATCTGCCTGTTGGTTAACCATACTGAGTCAAGTGCCTTTAATCCAAATGTTCCAAATGATATCGTATCTCCGCGTTTGGTCTCACCCTTCATACGGCCTTTTTGCATCTTTCTGTGCTTCGATCTTTTTGGCTGTAACATAATTTCTCGTTTATTGTTTGTTCACTGTGGCCCCGGGCCGTGAAAACTTCTTTTTAATTAAAAAATGATTATCTCCTCCCTCCTCTTCCACCACCTCTTCTGTCAGCGCGATCACCGCCTCTTCTATCTCCGAATCCTCCACGCCTGTCATGTCCATCATGATCACCTTTACCTCCGCCAGCAATGATGTTTGGATTCAGATCCCTCTTGGAAAGTACTTCACCTTTACAAATCCACACTTTGATACCAATTTTTCCGTAAACTGTCTGAGCAAAAATGCTCGCATAGTCAATATCCATCCTGAAAGTATGCAAAGGCGTGCGACCTTGTTTAATTTCCTCGCTACGTGCAATTTCCGCACCGCCCAAACGACCGCCAACTCGCACTTTTATACCTTCAGCGCCCATTCTCAAAGCTGAAGCAATTGACATTTTGATCGCTCTTTTATAATTGATACGGTTTTCGATTTGCCTTGCAATGGTATCAGCCACGATAGCTGCATCCAATTCAGGGCGGCGTATCTCAAGAATATTGATCTGAACGTCTTCTTTACCAGTAAGCTTCTTCAATTCTTCTTTGATACGATCTACTTCTCCGCCACCTTTGCCGATAATAATTCCTGGCTTCGATGTATGAATAGTTATGATCAGTTTGTTGAGCGTGCGCTCTATCACTATTTTAGCTATTCCACCTTTGTTAATACGCGCGTTCAGGTAAGTTCTGATCCTGTCGTCCTCAATCAGTTTATTGCCATAATCTTTTGGATTTGCAAACCAGTTGCTGTCCCATCCGCGGATGATTCCCAACCTGGCTCCAATCGGATTTGTTTTTTGACCCATTATTCGGTTTTTATTTTGTTGATTTTTTGTCTTCTTTTTTCTTTTCTACCTTCTCCCCTTCAGCTTTGGTCTTTGCTTTTGATTCAGCTTTAGGAGCGGCTTTTTTTGCTGCTGCTTTTTTAGGCGCTGCTTTTTTGGGAGCGGCTTTCTTCGGCTTTTCAGCTACAGGAGCTTCAGCAACTGGTTCAGCAGCAGGAGTAACTTCAGCTTTTGCAACTTTTTTCTTTGGCCCTTCATTCGCAATTGCATGAATGCTGTCCACCACAATTGTTACATGGTTGCTGCGTTTGCGAATGCGGTATCCGCGACCCTGGGGTGCCGGTCTCATTCTTTTGATCACTCTTCCACAATCCACCATGATCGTTTTTACGATCAGCCCGGCATCTTCCACTTTTTCGTCAGCATTCTTTTGTTCCCAATTGTTGATGGCGCTCTTTAATAATTTATACATAGGCACCGCCGGATGTTTCGGGTTGTATTGTAGGATGCCCAACGCTTTTTCTACTTCAAGTCCACGAATCAGATCGGCCAACAAACGCATTTTGCGCGGTGAAGTCGGGTAATTATTAAGTTTTGCTACTGCTTCCATATTTTCTTATTTCAAAACCGGTAAATCAAGGCTGATCAGTGATCAGCTTAACCTGCGGCTGTTTATGCAATCTTTTTACTAGAGTGTCCTTTAAAATTTCTTGTCGGGGCAAATTCTCCCAGTTTATGGCCTACCATAAATTCGGTAACATACACAGGAATAAATTTGTTGCCGTTGTGCACTGCAAAGGTGTGACCTACGAAGTCAGGCGTGATAGTTGATCTGCGTGACCAGGTTTTAATTACACCTTTCTTTGTACTTCCTTCATTCATAGCAAGCACCTTATCTTCCAGCTTTGCTTCTACGTAAGGACCTTTTTTAATTGAACGAGCCATTTGATTTATTTATTTGCTTTTTGCTGAAGCCTTCTGCCTTCAGCTTTCAATAATCTTACTTGTTAGGTAATTTTTTACCGTTTCTTCTCTGGATGATCATTTTATCAGAACCTTTACCAACAGTACGCGTGATCTCACCTTTAGCATATTTATTGGTTCTGCTGCGTGGATGTCCGCCTGATGCCTTTCCTTCACCACCCCCCATCGGGTGATCAACCGGGTTCATCGCTACACCTCTTGTTCTTGGCCTGATGCCTTTCCACCTGTTTCTTCCGGCTTTACCTTTACTTTCAAGGCTGTGGTCGCTGTTGGAAACCACACCAACTGTTGCATAACAATTGATCAATATTTTTCTCAACTCACCGCTCGGCATTTTAAGAATTGCATACTTTTCTTCCTTGTTGGTCAGCTGTGCAGAAGAACCGGCGCTGCGGCCTAATTTTCCACCCTGGCCCGGTTGCATTTCAATATTATGAACTACAGTACCCAAAGGCATGTTTTTCAATTGAAGTGCATTTCCTAATTCAGGAGCTACTGCATCACCACTAACAATTGTAGCACCGACCTGCAACCCCTGTGGAGCAAGGATGTATCTCTTTTCGCCGTCAGCGTATATCACCAAAGCGATGAAAGCACTGCGGTTTGGATCGTACTCGATGGTTTTAACCGTTGCCGGGATATCTTTCTTGTTCCTCTTAAAATCTACCACACGATACATTTTTTTATGACCCCCACCGAGGTAACGCATACTCCTGCGTCCCTGTGCATTGCGTCCTGCAGTGTGGTGCACTTTTTCAAGCAGGCTTTTTTCAGGTTCGCCGGTGGTCACCTCCGCATACGCATTGCCAATTCTCCAGCGGGTTCCTGAGGTTGTTGGTTTGTATTTTCTTAAAGCCATGATCTTTTATTTTTTCCCGGTTGATTGCCGGAGTTTTTCGTTCTCTTAATTAAAAACCTTTCTTAAATATTGCTGTACAAATCAATTGTATCGCCTTCGGCAACTGTTACAATTGCCTTCTTTTTAGCCGGTTTGCGACCTGTAAGTAAACCCGATTTTGTGTTTCTCTGTTTCACCTTTGAAGGCACATTGATCGTGTTTACATCTTCTACAGTAATTCCATAAAATTCTTCTACTGCCTTCTTAATTTCCAGCTTGTTGGCTTTACGGTTTACGATAAAAGTGTACCTGTTGAATTTTTCAGAAAGGCGGTTCACTTTTTCTGACAAAACAGGTTTTATTAAAACATCTGACGTTTTCATGATTCTAATTTGAAAATATGATAATATGGAATTGTGAAAATTGGTTGAACGCTTTTCCTATTTCCATATTTGTTTCTTTATTTTAGTTTTTCTGATATTGATCAGAATAAAAATTTAATTTTATTGTTCATTTACTAATCGCGCTGCTATTCGTGCTACACCTTAAAATTTGAAGTGACTCATTTTCAAATTTTACAATTTTCAAATTTTACAATTTTCAAATTTTCACAATCTATGCTTCCACTTTAGTTTCTTCTTCACCTTCTTCTGTAAATATCTTCGCAGCACTTTCAGTAAATACTACTGAATCTGCATTTACGATATCATAAGTATTAATGTCTGACACCAGCGTGCCGCAAACGGAAGGAAGGTTCCTGAAACTCTTGTAAACATTTTCATCATAATCTGCCATTACCAACAAAGACTTACGGCTTTCAGGATTAATGGTCACGATCATTTTGCCAAATTGGTTGGTAGATGGTTTTTCTACTTTTAAAGCATCATCTTCTACTACCAGTATCTTATTATCTTTTGCTTTTGCACTTAATGCACCAATCTTAGCGAGGTCTTTTACCTTACGGTTTACCTTGATGTCATAACCATGTGGTTTTGGTCCGAACACAGTACCACCACCCTTAAACAAAGGGTTACGAAGGTTACCTTTACGGCTACCACCTGTTCCTTTTTGCCTGTGCAATTTTTTGGATGAACCTTGCACTTCTGCACGGGTCTTCACTTTGTGTGTTCCCTGGCGTTGAGCAGCGAGGAATTGTTTCACCGCCAACCAAACAGCGTGCTGGTTAGGCTCAGCGTTAAATATCTCCTCCGGCAGATCAATCGTTCTGCCCGTCTTTTTTCCTTCTGAATTGATTATATCTAATTGCATATTATTTCTGGATTAAAACGATTGAACCGTTGTGGCCTGGAACTGAACCGCTGATTAACAAATAATTTTTTTCAGGAAAGATCTTTACGATCTTCAATCCTTTCATCTGCACCTTGTCATTTCCCATACGGCCTGCCATGCGCATGCCTTTGAATACTCTTGACGGATAAGATGATCCGCCAACAGAACCGGGCGCCCTTGACCTGTCATGCTGTCCGTGAGATTGCTCACCAACACCATGAAAGCCATGACGCTTTACGACACCCTGGAAACCTTTTCCCTTGCTGGTGCCTACAACAGATATCTTGTCGCCTTCGGCGAATATGTCAACACCGATGGTGTCGCCAACATTCTTATCTGTTTCGCTATCGCGGATTTCTTTTACGTATTTTTTTGCCGTTGTATTTGCTTTGGCAAAGTGATTCTTTTCTGAGAGGAGGGTGTGCTTTTCTTTTTTATCACCGAAGGCGATCTGTACAGCATTATAGCCATCAGTCTCCCTGGTTTTCTTCTGCGTTACCACGCATGGACCTGCTTCAATAATGGTCACGGCCGTCTGCCTGCCATTGTTATCGAAAATGCTGGTCATGCCGACCTTTTTTCCAATAATACTTTTCATTTCTATTTTATTATACCCAGCGCTCCTGCTATTCTACCTTTGGTAGGCGGAGATGGGTGTTACAATTTTTTTAAGAACTTTAGGTTATGCCTTTCGGCATTTCCCTTATGCTTTTATCTCAACATCAACACCGGACGGCAAATCCAATTTGGAAAGCGCATCTACGGTTCTTGAACTGCTGGTATAAATATCCAGCAAACGCTTGTGCGTACATAACTGGAATTGCTCACGCGCTTTTTTATTTACGTGCGGAGAACGCAATACAGTAAAAATTTTCTTGTGTGTTGGTAAAGGAATTGGACCTGTTACCACTGCACCTGTACTGCGAACGGTCTTAACGATTTTTTCTGCTGATTTATCTACCAGGTTGTGATCGTAAGACTGAAGTTTTATCCTGATTCTCTGAGACATTTTAAAGAACTTTTTTTAACCAAATTTATTTTGGGAGTGCAAAAGTAGACCCTTAAGTTTAAATAACAAAAAAATTATCAACAGATTTTAAAAATATTTGTGAAGATATTACTGGCACTATATTTTCTGTCGTAAAAATTAAAATTCCATCATGAAACAAAACAATAAAAACACGCCAAATGACCGGTTATCCGATCAGATAGATTCACCTCACGATATCGAGGAAATGAAGGAAGAGCCTGCGTCAATAGAAATTCCGGATGCACACGAAATTCCCGGCCAGGAAGACTTCACTCCCGCCCCACTTGGGGAAGTTGCGGACACAACCATTTCTTCTGCGGATGAAGAAGGCGATGAAGCGTTCGATGAAAATCTGGACGAAGAAATCATGAACAGCCCTGATTCCAATGTTTCTGACGAAGAACGGGAAACGCTGAGCAGAACATTTGCCGACATGCCAGGCGATGACGAGAATCTGCGGGAAGCGGCTTTGGACAACCGGGATGATGATGGCGCGCCATTGAATGAAGAAAGTTTTAAAAATAATATTTCGGCTTCGGACCTCGATGTCCCGGGTGCCGACCTTGACGATGCCAACGAAGATATTGGTGAAGAAGATGAAGAGAACAACGAATACAGCATTGGCGGTCCGGGTACTGATGATGGAATGCCACCGCCGGATGACAGGGGATAATAAAAACTGATTCGGGAATAACTGATTCGAAAAACCGCCGGATGGCGGTTTTTCGATGAAACGGAATCTACTCAGTTTTTTTTGAACCAGAAAGGTGCAAAGGGCAAAGAAACCCAAAGGATGCTGATGGTGGTGTCCCGCCAACATTCTTGTCCCGGTTCGCGTCTTCATGAAACAAGCTCCAGGTACTTAGCCTTTTTTAAGCCACAAAGATTCAAAGTCACTAAGCTTTCCGGATTTCCTGAAGATGGCAATAATAAAACAAATCACTTTATAAAAGTGGAAACATAAATGTTATTACTAATGGTGTCTGCTATTACAAGTTTCTCGACATTGTTTGAGTCAGAAAGTACACCCACAGAAGGGCCATACTGAGTTTTAAGATAGATATTATGCCCTATAACCTGGTAACTTCCATTCGTTGAATCACCGGCTTCTCCTACAATATAAGAACTGGTTTGGGTGTGTTGCAGGTAACAGGTATCGGCTGCAGCATAAAAAGCCAGGTAGCTCGTGTCTGCATTAAACGTCAATTTATTATTGGCGAGGCAGGGATAGGTATCGGATGTTTTAGTATAGGCCCCACTTCCGGTACTGTACATTGACCATGTTCCCACAACATCAAATGTTTGAACTGCCGTGTTCAAAATTTTGTTTTTTTTACATGCAACCAGCAATAGAAGGGAAAAGAATAAAAGAAATTTGTTTTTCATAAAGCAAATTAGTTTGTGAATAAAAGAATGATCACAAGATTAATAATTTTTCTTTAAAAAAAAGAATGATTTTTATTTTGATATTGCTTAGGCATAGGTCTTTTTTGAACCACAAAGACTCAAAGGCACAAAGAAACTCAAAGAGATTGTCGTTCCTACTGCTCATGTTGGTGTCCTGCCAACATTTCAGCCGGGTTCACACCTTCACGAAACGGGCTCCAGGTACTGGGCCTTTCTTTGAACCACAAAGACTCAAAGCCACAAAGAAACACAAAGAGATTGTCGTTCTAATAGATTAAATACATGATATAGTATGCGTCTTCAGAAGATCTCCCCGGTCAGCGGTGGAATTATTAGCGACTTTTGAAATGCCATTAACTGTTTTATCGAACGCTTTATAGGTCGCGTCGCCCGACTTTTGGATGATACTATTTTCTACCCGGAATTTTACTTCATTTTTGATCTTTTTCCCAATCTGGGCGGTTGAATGCCGGGCAGAAACAAGTATAAATGTTGCCGCGAGAAAAGAACCTAAGATAATGGTGCGTGTTTTCATGAAACTAGTTTTATTGATTACAATAATTGAGAAGATGAAGATGTGCACAAATGTCCTTGAGGTCATCATTTATAACTATCCCACTAAAGCAGGAGTTTTAAAAGAACTGGAGTTTTAATTCATAATTTCTTTTAACTTATGATAATCCATATGATTAAAAATATCCAGCATTGCTTTTTAATCGTTTGTAGAATCAGTAAGTGAAGGCGCTTCAAAAAATAAAGGGAAATTCAGTTTATTACAATCTTGCTAATAATTACCCATTTGATCAAAAATGTTGAAGTCATTTATATATAGATAAAGGTCTGCGCCATCCATAGATTCTTTTACACCGGTGTAACGGGAATCTTTTGTTAAATACCTTAGATAACAAAACACTCTCAAACGGGCTCTTTTTCTTTCAGGCCATTATCAATTGTTGACACATGTACCTGGGCATTAAAGCCAACAGGAGGATTAAGATATGGAGACTGGCAAATTACATCCGCGTCGTTGCAAGGCGCACACTTAATTTTCCAGATAAAATTTAAGTACCTGCGCTGAAGCAATCTCTGAATTAGAACGACAGTCTTCGTGTTTCTTTGTGGCTTTGGGAGACCTGGGTAAATAGGTTTCGTTTTCCTGAAGACACGAAACTGAGATCAGTGATTCTTCAATCTCATAAAACGCTGCATCTCAATGTGAATTTAATTAAGATAAACTGTTGTTAAAGACAAACTCATTCTTTTATATATCCTCATTTATACATTTATTTGTGGCATAAAAAATTAACTAATTATGAAAGCAAAACTTTTAACATCCCTCGCCATTTTATTGTTTAGTGCATTAAGCACACACGCTCAAATCACCCAAGGAAAATATTTACTGGGAGGTAGCATAATTTATAGTAATACGCAGGATGATCAAAACGGAACGCCTCACCAGGAGTATTTTGGTTCAAACATTCAAATTGGAAATGTTTTCAAAGAAAATACAGTAGCGGGTGTTATTTTATCTTACAGCCACACAAATAATTCCCCTATTAGTACATCAGATCATTACGGTGCAGGAGTTTTTTACAGAAAATATAAGCTTTTGGTCAAGGATCTGGTTTTCTATGGGGAAGCAGATGCAGTTTATACTTACACAAAAAACATCCAGGGAAAATTTGTCATCGGCAGTGAAGGCAGCAGGTTTAAAGGAAACGGAGCCATGATTTCATTTGTTCCTGGTTTATCTTATGCAGTTTTTAAAAAGTTACAAGTAGAGTTGTCTATGCCCAACATCGCATCAATATCTTACAGCAAGGGAAAAACTGAATCCACCTATACCAACGGCACGGACGTCGTCACTTCCAAATCAAATAGTTTTAGTGCCAATGCCAATTTAAACGCTAATCTGCTTGGTAACTTTGCAATTGGTTTCAAATTTCTTTTAGGGAAATAAGGTGAGTGCAAATAACCTTTCTGATTTTATCGATACCTAAATATCAAAAGTCCATTAAGACGTTAAATCCAATGGTATGTAATTTATCATGTTCAAGACCCATTTTATAATAAGCCCCTGCTGTAATAGCATGTCCATTCCAACTTTCAGTGGACGAGCCAAAACGAAAGCCGGCTCTGATTAAGGGGCCATATGATGCGCCATTGAAATCTGAATAGCTGCTGGCGGATATAATAACCTTATTATAACCGAAGCCTCCGCCAAAATAGCCTCCGAATGTCCGATCGTTGTCCACTGTTGATTTGCAGCCAATATTATAGTCAATTACCAAAGGAAGATCATAAGAAAAAAGAATTCCTACATCACCTCCAATCGTATTAGTTACAAGCCCGAATCCAGCGCCGACAGGAGCACCAATACTTAGTGAAGAATTCTCACCTTCAATAAGATTATACCTCGCAAACCAGGTAAGATTATTTTGTTCAACTTCAAAACTTTCAAAGCCCTCACCCTGGTGAAGCCTACCTTGCAAGACAGAAATGGAGAAACCGGCACTATTCATTAGATTTTGTGCAGCCAGTCTGTTTACAGAGAAAAAGAAAATACTAATAATAAGCAGTTTAACAGTTTTGTTATGTCTCATTTAGTGGAATGATTTCAAATGTGAAAATAGATTTTTTTTGATAACTTTTAGAACATCTTCGATACGAATAAGCCCATTAGAAGTCGTCATTGCGCATTCCATTGTTGGTAAGGCTAACAGGATCTCTCTTGGCCGTGGCAATCTCCTGAATTTTACCATAAATCTTTTTGAAAGACTACGTGCCCGCGATATTATTCGTGTTGTTCTCCATTTTACGCAGGTAAGCCGAGAATGCCAATATCGAATATCGAACAAGAAACAACAAATAACTGTAATTTTTATATTCCATCCTGCCCTACAGTATTGTCTTCTCATGGAAGAAGATGCTTGATCTCATCAGCTAATCAGCAATTGGCTAATTAGCTAATTAGCTAATTATGCCTGTTCGCTATCTTTGAAAAAAATTCTATGGCCGAAGACCTTACGATCATCAAAGGAAATAAAGAAGAACAATACCAATCACTGCTTCCTCAAATAAAAGGATTGCTTACCGGTGAAACTGATCTTGTGGCCAATATGGGCAATGTAGCGGCGGCACTTAAGGAGCAGTTTCAATGGTTTTGGATTGGCTTCTATGTGGTAAAAAATAATGAGCTGGTGCTGGCACCTTTCCAGGGACCTGTAGCCTGTACAAGAATACAAAAAGGCAGGGGCGTTTGCGGAACTGCCTGGTCGCGTGCAGAAACACTTATTGTGCCTGATGTAGCAAAATTTCCCGGCCATATAGCCTGCAATAGTTTGTCAAAATCGGAGATAGTGGTTCCGGTTATGAGAAACGGCGAAGTAGTGGCCGTTTTAGATATTGATAGCGAAGCGTATGATCTTTTTGATGATACCGATCAGAAATACCTGGAAGAAATTACCGCGCTGATCAATTTTTGAAAGTTTGCCGGCCCGGGCGCTGCCCTGTTTCCAATCGTTCAGGACGGCCATCTTTTTTTATTTTACCGTAAGATAAACACTGGGGTAAATCAAATTTTTATAAATGTAATTTCCTTACTCTAACCGTCATTTTAAAGAAAACGCACAAGACCGAAGCTTGCGCTACTCACAAACAACAACCTTGCGCTCATGGAGTCTTATGCCAGTTGGGAGGAAAACAGCGGCACAAAAAGGTAAGCAATTTCCTACCCTTGACACCCTTAGGTGTGGATAGGCTGTTTTTACTTCTTGCTCCCTGCCAACTTTTTTTTGACGACTTCTCTCACTTCTGCGTCATCCCAAAGTTGTCTGAAGGTCCAGGACGGAATTCCAGTTGAGCGCCCAGCTCGCCAGCGCCAATGGATCATGCCACTCACAAATAGCAACACCTGTAAATGAACTAATGTCGTGCCAGCGACCGATAAGTTTCACCTTATCGCCGGTATCCTTTTGATCGTCGGCAGAAGTCATTTGTGAAAAGGCACTAAAAACGCCTTCTCTCTTGTCGGGTTGAACCCGCGATGTTACCATGAATTTCATAATTACCTCCTTGTTTTTTTGTGAAAAATGAAAAGAATATTAATCTACTCTTTTTATATATAATAAAAAAACAATACTTATGAATATGTTCGCCGAGAAAAAGTGATTTTCTGCAATGCACGTGAATGAGCGATAAGGTGTTTTGGGCTTTTAATAACGGTTATGCGTAAACGCGCGCCAGACTTTAGTACCAAAGATTCATTCTCAAGGAAATCATTTGGGCAGAAAGAAATTGGAGAGATTTTTATTTTGCTTAAGGTTTATAATGATAGTAAGGAAAAACATTTTTTGAATAATTCAATAATCCAAAAATTCCAAAAATCGAAAATCCAATAAGTCAATGATCAACAATTCTCAATTAAATTTGACCAAAACTAAAATGCTTTGTATTTATCACCGCTCTGTTGATCCTTACTTTAATATTGCCACAGACGAATATATTTTTAAACACATCCCGGACGATTGCTTTATGCTCTGGCAAAATGATAATGCCATCATCGTGGGCAAACACCAAAACACATTATCAGAGATCAATGTGGATTATGTAAAAGAACACGGCATCAAAGTGGTGAGGCGCTTGTCTGGTGGCGGCGCGGTGTACCATGATATGGGAAACCTTAATTATTCTTTTACAAGGACGGGAGAAAATTCTGAAATGGTTGATTTTAAAAAATACACATTGCCCATCCTGGAAGTGTTGCAAGGCCTGGGCGTGGATGCAAAATTTGAAGGAAGGAATGACCTGACCATTGATGGAAAAAAATTCTCCGGAAATGCAGAACATGTTTTCAAAAATAAAGTGCTGCATCACGGCACACTATTGTTTACGTCAGAAATGAAAAACGTTAGTGGGGCATTAAAAATCAACCCGTTGAAATATGCTGATAAAGCCGTAAAGTCAGTGCCAAAGCGCGTTACCAACATTTCGGATCACCTTAAAACGCCCATCACGCTTGAAGCATTCACTCAAAAAATAATGGATCATATTATCTCCACTCATGAAGATTGTGTGCCTTATGAATTTACGGAAGTTGACCTCGCCGCCATACAAAAGATTCGTGATGAAAAATATGCAACTTGGGATTGGAACTATGGAACATCTCCGGATTACAATTTTAAAAAGGGGATCAGGACGGAAGGGGGCACGCTGGAAATGAACCTTGATGTGGAAAAAGGAATTATTCAAAAAGTAAAGATCTATGGAGATTTTTTTAATGAAAAAGATATTTCGGAAATTGAAAAGGCACTGGAAAATACGGCTCACGAAGAACAGGCGATCAGGAACGTGCTGGACAAATATCCTGTTGGAAAATACTTTCATAATATGGACCAGGTTGATTTATTGAACGCGATGTTTTAGCCGCCTCTGCTAACGAAAGAGGTACGAGTAAACGAAGGAATTCGGAGGATTTTTATTTTGTGATTAAGAAAATAACAAAATTGCCGTCCTACGATTGTCGTTTTTTAGAACATCTTCGACAGGATTAAGCCAAATTAGAAGTTGTTGCCGGGACGCAAACAACAGCATGGAGACACAAAATCTAAAACGTTGACAAGCGCTTAATAAAATCATCTTTTCGCCGGGAAGAAACTTCTATCATTGTTCCATCTAAAAGTTTCACACTTCCTCCTTTGCCTTTGTTATAGCTTTTAATATAAGCAAGATTGAGAAGATGAGAATTGTGTACCCTGAAAAATGAATGGCCCGGAAGTATTTCTTCAAATTCTTTCAATGTTTTTGCTACAACAATTTTCGCCTTATCTCTTAGATGGATCGTTGTATAGTTTATTTCACTCTGGCACCTTACAATGTCTGCTATATCAAGAAATTCCAAACCATTCACAGTTGGTACAATTATCTTTTTCGGACTGTTTCTGTTGTCTTGAATATTTTGAAGCAGGATATCGATTTTCTGCGAGGTTTGCTTCTCAGTATGCTCATTCATAAATTTCATTAATGAAACATTTAGATCAGCTTCATCAACCGGCTTCAACAGGTAATCCAAAGCGCTGAATTTAATAGCCTGTATTGCAAATTTTTCATAACCGGTTGTAAATATAACAGCAAACCTTCTTTCGGGGAGTTCTCTCAACAGGTCAAAACCGGTCATATTCCCAATCTGCACGTCCAGGAAAATGAGATCAGGATTTAATAATGCTACTTTTTCAATTCCCCCTGCTACTGTGAGTGCCGTTCCCGCGATTTCAAGCAAATCACTATGGGAAGGGATCAACAATTTAATAAGCCGGTCGATACAATGTTGTTCATCATCAATTATTAAAACTTTTATCATAATTTAAAAAGCTAATTCTTCCGGTAATTGTATTTCTATTTTAGTGCCTTCTTCAAGATTTGATTCAGTAATTTTTGCATTCGATTTTTTCATCTTGTTCATGATATCAATTCTTGCCTTTGTGATCTTCATACCCAGTGATTTTTTAGATTGATTCTCATTTTCGGTTTTGGAAACTGCTGACTCTTTCATTCCAATTCCATTGTCTTCCACTATACAATTAATCATGTTCCCTTCTTTTTTAATCGATATCAATATTTTACCTGGGCCTTGCTTTTTGGATATTCCATGCCAGATGCTGTTTTCAACAAATGGCTGTAAGATCAAAGGAGGAATCAATGTATTTTCCGGATCAATATCTTCATCTACTTTTATCTGATAATCAAACTTATTTTCCATACGCATACTTTCTAATTGCATATAGAGTTCCAATGCCTTCAGATCTTCTGAAAGAAGTATCTCTTTTTGTTCAGAATTTTCGAGGATCATACGCATCAATTTGGCAAATCTTGTAGTGTATAAGGTAGCAGTAGTTGTATCATGCTTATCTATATAATCATTGATAGAGTTGAGCGAATTAAAAATAAAATGCGGATTCATCTGGGCGCGAAGTGCTTTCATTTCTGTGTAAGCGACCTGTGCATTAAATTCAGCCTCTTTCTTTTTTTCCAAAGTATCCTTTCTTCTTTTGTATAAAACAACACCCGAAATGCCAAGAAGAACCAAAAGAACCGCAATTCCTAAGGAAGAATTTTTCAAAACCTTTTGCCGGTTAAGCTCAGCTGCTGCAAGCGCTTGCGTTTTATCGGCTGCCGCTTTAATCTCAGCTTCTTTCCTGTCGAAGTTATACTTCATTTCAAGGCTTGTGATTTCCTGTTTTTTCTGTCCATTCAGGAGGCTATCTTTTAATAAATCGGATTGCTTATAATTATAAAGTGCCTCTTCAAAATTCTTCTTTGCTTCATACGTTTTGCTTAATGTTTCATAGGCATTTGCCTGCCATCCCAGGTCATTTAATTCTTTGGATAATTGCAATGAGCGCCTGCTGAAAGCCACTGCCTGTTTGTAATTCCGCTGATGCAGGTAAATTTCTGCAAGGCTGTTTAAGGCAGTAGCTTTTGCATTCTCATTATTAGTTTCGGCAGAAAGACTTAAACACTTTTGAAAGTAAACAGAAGCTTCTTTCTCATTTTTTTGTTTGAGATAAATTTCGCCGATATTGTTTAAAATAGCGGCGCTGATCCTTTTATTATTCAGTTGCGTTGCAATCGAAAGAGCGCGGTTAAAATATTCCAGCCCCTTCTGTGAATCATTCATCTCGGTACGTATATCACCAATATTAATAAGTGCATTCATCTCATCTACCTTACTATTTATCTTTCCTGCTATTGCCAGGTATCTTGAATAATAATCCATGGCCTTTGAATAATTTTTCAGGTCTGCATAAATATTCCCGATGTTATTATAAATACTGGCATTAAAAATATCGTTGTTCATTCGTTCAGCTACTTTCAATGCACGTATGCAATAATCCATCGCTTTTACGTAATCGGATGACACATAATAAACATATCCCTGTTGTCTTAAAGAAAGCGCAATCCCTTTTTGCCATTGTAGTTTTTGTGCGATTTGCAACGCTTCTTCCGAGTACTTCATGGCTGAATCCGGATTGGTATAAATAAGAATATTCGCAAGATTTAAAATCGTCCTGACGCGATTGGAATCATCGGGTTTACTCTTATCGTTTAGAATCCGGTTCAGTGAATCAACATCTGCCGGATTTTGTGCTGCACCAATCTGAGTAAAGACACTAAAAAAAATAAGAAAGAAAAGCTTGTACATAAATCAGGTTTAATTCAAATCAGGAATTAAATGAGGTTTCCTATTCTACGGTTTTCATCCGCACGGGCGCAAATAATAAATCAAGCCGTTCGAAAAATAAATGTGTCTTTTCAAGACTCATTGTCCTTACTAAATTTAGGTGGCAATTAAAAGTTTCGGGTATGAACTTTCAAACTATTAACAGGCAACGTAAATTTATTTTAATCATCGCTGCCATAGGAATCATTTCTGTTTTTCTTCCCTGGATCAGCATTTCAATTTTTGGAAGTACTGAAAGTCGCAATGGCTTTCATGGATTGGGGATTTTGGTATTCATTCTTTTTCTGTCTGAAGCAATTATAACAAGGATCGGGAACCTGGCACAACCACTTGAAAAAAATCATTGGTTTCTTGTTATCCTATACGGCGGTATCGGTTTGCTTTCTGTCGTAATTAAAATTACATCTTTTTCCAATACAACAAACGGAGATTTGGTCCTGCCTTATGCGCGCTTAGGTGCAGGCATTTGGCTATGCCTGGCAAGTTCGGCGGCCATCATATTATTTGCATGGCTTTTTAAAAATCCTTCACATAATTTGAAGAATGGCTATGAAGGCTTAAAGAGAAGCATTTCAATCCCAATCTCCTCTTTATCAGAACCTGTTTCTAAAGAAAAATATTCTGTCCGGGACAACATAAATGAGTTTGAAAAGCCAGGCAGCTTAAAAGATCACTTAAGCCATAAAAGCGAAGACCAGACATCGCTATAAAAACGGGGCGATACCGAAAAGCCATAAGAGTAGGAATAACAATTAAATTTTCAAAAATGAAAAAAGCATTATTAAGTTTAATCATTGCAGTCGCTGCATTCTCTGTCAATGCACAATCAAAAGTAACTTTTGATAAAAGTACTTCTTATCTCCATGCAGGTATTGGTTTTGGAGGTGGATTCTACAGCGGATCGATAACCCTTCCTCCCCTGAGCCTGAGTTATGAAAAAGCTGTGACAGACAAAATTTCTGTAGGAGGTATTGTGGGATATTCCAGTTCACAATACCGCTATGGTTTTGGAGGCAATACCTATAAATGGAAATACAGTTATCTTCTTATCGGGGCGCGCGGAAATTACCATTTTGCCACCTCCGAAAAATTTGATCCTTATGCCGGCCTTACACTTGGGTATAATATCGTTAGTGTCAAATCACCAGGCGAAGTGCAGGGTTATTCTGCAAAAGGAAGTGCTCTATTATTTGGAGGGCAAATTGGTGCCAACTATTACTTCTCTGCAAACACGGGCGCCTTTGCCGAGTTAGGTTACGGAATTGGTGTGTTGACAATTGGTTTAACTTTCAGGTTATAATGGGCAAAGATGATCATTCGTCATTTCCTTATTCAGCTGAATGGTCTTGCAATTTATCTTCTACTCCATTCACACAGGTTATTGAACCGGAAAATCTCATTTCATATTTGATACCAGGACAGGCTTTAAAATTTTAAAATAAAATTTCAGGATCATGAAAAAGATATTCTTTTCCGTCGCTGTTTTATCGATTGCCATAATGCTGTTGAACAGTTGTAAAAAAAGCTCTGTAAATTTAAATCCGGCCACGTCCACCTATTATATGCGTTTTAAACTAAATGGAGTAAAAACTGAATTTAATAGTGTTCCCATTGCACAAAGTGCATACAACAGCAACGATAAAGTTTATACTACGGGTATTTTGGCTTTAAAAGATTCATCTAAAATCCTGCAGGATCAAATTGATATTGCAATAACAGATAAGAATCCGCTTACACCCGGCGCAGTTTACCAGGACCCTGTAAAAACAGTTGCTGCAACCGGTACAATACCCCAGGTAGTTTTTACTTATTACCGTTCCTCACAAGACTCATACATATCAATGGGTTTATTTTGTGATGATGCCGGTAATTTCAGTTCCTTCCTTCCGGATTATAAAGATCTTGTAGCGGATGCGAAAGTTACCATTACTGCAATCGGCCCCGATAATCTGCAGGGAACTTTTTCTGTAACTGTTTTTAAATTGAACACAAGCACCAATATATATGATAAAATCCCTTTGACAGAAGGACAATTTAATTTGAGATACCCGCATTGAGTTATTATATGCCCGTAGGTGGGAAGAACGGGAGAAAAATAACAAACATCGAATTTTGTTATAAGTTACACATTTGATTTGCCAATGACGGGTAACGAGGACGGTTGTCGTTTTCAAGAACATCTTCGATACGAATATGCCCATTAGAAGTTGTTGGCGCGAACGCAAGCGACAGCATGCAATGAGCCAGGGAATAATTTTATTTGAAATAGCTAAAACTTAATCTGACAGTTGGGTTAAATTGTGAATGAAATAGCAAACAATTTAACCACTTTAAAAACTGTCAGAAATGAATGTAGAATCAAAGTTAATCCAAAGCAAATTAGGATTACTCAAATTAGCAGA
>DASTXM010000070.1:0-17012 GCA_035765495.1 Hanamia sp. | reverse complement strand
CAAAAAGAAATTAAATAAAATGTTCGTTTACTGTTGATCTACAACAATTCCTTATCCCATCGCCGGGTCGCTCTTTGTTGGCTTTCCCGCTTCTACCCTGCCGGTATATCTTTTCTCAAAATTCCTGTTGCCCTGCACCTTTATGGTGAAATCATACCAACCAAAACTTTTACCGGTGTCAGGTGTAACAACAACAGTCGCCTTACTGTTAACTTTTTTGTTCACGGCCGGATTGCCATAAGCATTATCAGAAATGAAAACAAGATATTCCTGTGCACCGGTATTTTCCAGTTTTATTTCCGGTTTACCATTTGCCAGGTGCTTTACCGTTACTTGTAATTGAGGATCGGTTTCACTTCCTTTGAATATCCTTGAAAAGCCATTTGGACCAGACACTTCCAGGTGATATTTATTATTATCAAAATCCCTGACCGGCCATTCATCCTGCAATTGATCGCCGGCAACTACGGCATAATTCCGTTCCCCAAAATCATATCGTTGAAAATTGCGCGCATAAATAATAAATGGTGCGCCGACGGCCTTTTCCCCGAATATCTTATTGCCCGCGCCAAGTATCATTTCAAAACTGTTTTTTAAAGGATTGAAATTCCCATCGGCAATCAATTCATAAGGAAGCGCACATGCGTCTCTTGTACCTTTTTCCTGCTGAGGCATATAAGGTGATTGATCCGGGGCGCCATTGAAGCTTGCTATTTCTTCGTTGGTAAGTGCCTTGTAATTGGAAGGCACATTTTTGAATTTGGCTTTGTGGATCGATTCGATGAACGGATCTTTTTCAATAAATGGAAGGCCGGTTATTTTTTCTCCATTAAACTTTCGAAACACGGAAGTAATATCTCCACAAACAGTACGGCGCCAATCAGAAATATTGGTTTCCCTGATATTCTTTTTAAACTTTTTGTTTAAGAAACTTTCCAGGAATCGTATGGAAGAGGTGTGATCAAAGACCTGTGAGTTAACCCAACCTCCGCGGCTCCATGGAGAGGCAACGATCATGGGTACACGAAAACCAAGGCCGATAGAACCCGGAACATCTTCTTCAAGGTTTACCCATTCCAGGCTGGTATCAATTCCTTTGGAAACCTTTCCTGTTGTCGTATCGCGACTATCAGGAGCAGTAAAAGGAGGAACATGATCGAAGTAACCGTCGTTTTCATCATAGGTCAAAATAAAAATTGTTTTCTTCCACACTTCCGGGTTTTTGGTAAGGATATCCATCACTTCTGATAGATACCATGAACCGAACCATGGTGCGCTCGGGTGATCAGAAAAAGTCTCCGGTGGAACGAGCCATGAAACAGTTGGCAGTTTCCTTTCCTCCACATCTTTCCTGAACTGGTGTAAAATATCACCTTTGGGAATATTGATCTCCCGCGGTGTACCATCGTCGCTATAATTGAGCGCCACCAACTCGTGTTGATGCGGGTCTCCTGAATTTACCACGAACGCTTTTTCATGAATATTCTTTTGTGAAGGAGAAAGATTTTCAAATTTTTCTCTTGTCCATTTTTCTTTTTCAGCTTCAGTAAATGCCAGTTGATCCTGTGTCGACTTCAACTTCTTTTCAGCTTTTATCCGTTCCTCGTTTCCGTCATCCAGCTTTGATATTTTCGATTGCAAATCATTTATTTCGTCCTGCATTTTTTTTATTTTTACCGGCAGGTAATCGATATATCTTTTCGAAAGTTTTACATTGTATTGGTTGAAATATTCCAATGTATTATCGCCAAAGTTTGCCAGCCATGCTTCTTCTTCGCCGGTAAAGCCACCATCCACCGAAAGTTCATTCTGGTATATCTTCCATGAGATGCCGTTTTGCTCAAGCAATTCAGGAAAGGTACGCCATTCAATACCTTCCTCTATTGCACCATTGTCTACGAAAGCTTTCAGTGAGGGTTTTTTATCTGCCCTAACCGTTCCACTCCAGAAATGAACCCTGTTGGGATCCGTTGGTGTAAGCGCAGAACAAAAATTCATATCGCAAACCGTGAATGCATCGGCCAATGCATAATAAAACGGAATATCGTCACGCGTATAGTAACCCATTGTGAGTGGCATGTCCTGGTATTCAGGATCACCTGATTTCTTGGCTTCTATCCAGTTGTCGTACCTGCCGTTATTTCTTGCGCCTGTTTGACTTTCGCGACTGTGAGGCAAGGATCCCATCCATGTGATCTTCGTATCTTTTATATCAAGCCGGAAGGGAGCATATGTTTCGCCTGCTGCATTTGTTTGAAGCCACACTTTATTATTGCCCGGAAGTGTTATCGCACGCGGATCATTGTAACCACGCACACCGCGAAGCGTTCCGAATGCATGATCGAACGAGCGGTTTTCCTGCATCAGCAGTACAATGTGCTCGGCATCCATAAAGGTACTTCCTGCATCCGGATCAATAGCTAAAGCTTTTACAATTGAAGGCGGTAATGTGGCCATTCCTGCTGCTCCGGATAACAACATTGCCTTTTTCAGAAATTCTCTTCTTGTGTCCATATTTATGAAGTAAAACTAAGAATTATTGTATTGTATTATTGTTGGTTGTTTTATTGTTGGGAAGATGATTCAATTATTTAGTTATTGGATTATTGAATTATTTAGCCTATGAATATTTATTCGAAAAAAAACTTTATCCAATTACTTCGTTTACTGGTGACTGGTAGTAAATGGAGGATTAGAATTATCAATAAACTGTGCAATCCGACCTGTTAGAGAAAAATTTGGATTTTAAGTCTGTTTACTGCTGGTCGTTTTTCCTGTTGAAAAAGGCCATGCAAAAACCAAAGATCAAAAATGAAAATCCGGTATAATAATCGAGCGTATTGTCTAAAGATTCTGAGAACAATCCTCCTATCAAAAGAATAAGGGAAATAATAACGAAGAAAGTTCCTATTACAAATCCCAGGTTATTTAATCTTTTATACATCACTTTTATTTTTAAAAGAAGATAAGGTTCAGGATGATTGTTACAATTATCAAGATCAATCCTAACGGCGCTGCCCTAAGATACCATTTTTCCTGCTTGTAAGATGGCTTGACTGTTAAAGAATATACCAATCCCACCAGTTCATTTTCGGGCTTTGGCTTTGTGAGTAAACTAACAATAATTGTCGTCACGAAATTAACGATCCAGGAAACGGAAGCCACGATAAACGCTTGTCCCATTCCACTATGAATTTCATACAAAGGATAGATCCAACCTCCTTTTCCTTCTGCGAGTGTTAGTCCATGCGTAAGTGCTGCGGCAATCGTCCCTGCAAGAAGGCCTGCGAAAGCGCCATGGCCAGTCGTTCTTTTCCAAAACATGCCGAGCAAAAAAGTAGCGAACAACGGACCGTTCACAAAACTAAAAACCAGTTGCAGAAAATCATTAATGTTGTTGAAGCTCTTGGCGATGTAGGCTGTCGCGATTGATAAAAGTATGCCCGCCACAGTCACCATTTTTCCAAAAATTAAATAATGCCTGTCTGACTTGTGTTTTACAAAATAAGATTGATAGATGTCATAAGTGAACACCGAATTAAAGGCAGTTACATTCCCTGCCATGCCACTCATGAAGGAAGCGATCAGTGCAGTAATTCCTACACCCAATAACCCGGTTGGATAATAATGAGCAATCAATGAAGGCAGGGCCATGGTATAATCAATGCCACCATTGGCATCCGCAGGCATAGTAAATCCTTTTGAAGCCAAAGCCGGTTGCAACAAGGCGAGTGCAATCACACCCGGCAACACAACGATCAGCGGCATAAACATTTTGGGAATGGCAGCAATGATCGGAGTTCGTTGTGCGGCGCTCATGTTTTTTGCCATCATTGCTCTTTGCACTACTAAAAAATCTGTACACCAATATCCAAATGACATCACAAAGCCCAACCCAAAAATCAACGACATAAAATTGATGCCCATCGGGTTGGTATCTGCATGGCCCATGTATTTCCAGGCATGGGTGAATTGAGGTTGCAACAATGTTTTAATATTTGCCCAACCGCCGGCATCATGCAAAGCGACGATTACCAGCGGCGAAAGCCCAAGTACGATAAGGAAGAACTGCAGTACTTCATTGTAAACAGCACTCGTAAGGCCGCCCAAAAAAGTATAGATCATTACAATGCCTGCCGCCATGGCGATGGACACATCAAAATCCCAATGCAAAATAACTTCAAGCAATTTAGCCAGTGCGTACAAAGAAATGCCGGAAGAAAAAACGGTCATGGCGGCAAACGAGATGGCATTTAATCCACGTGTCTTTTCATCGAAGCGAAGTTTTAAAAATTCAGGCACACTTCGGGCTTTGCTGCCATAATAGAAAGGCATCATAAACACACCGAGAAACACCATTGCAAAGATGGCGCCCACCCAATAGAAGTGCACCGTCATGATTCCATACTTGGCTCCTGAAGCCACCATACCCAACACTTCCTGGGCGCCAAGATTTGCAGAAATAAAGGCAAGACTGGTGATCCAAAGAGGAATATTTCTTCCGCTCGTTAAGAAATCATTGCTTGATTTAATTCTTCTTTTTATGATAAATCCAACGCCTAAGACAAAAAGAAAATATACAATAATTATGAGGTAATCCGCTATGTGAAGTGCCATATCCTTGTTGGTTGATGAAGCAATAAAGTCGACACAATATATAATTTCATATTCATTTCACTCAAAAACTTTTCAAGAGTTTTTAAAAATGAATCGGGGAAAATTTAAAAATTTGCAGGAATTATCGTTGTGAGGAAACTCTCTCAACAAGGGCCGATGGCAACGTTACTATCTCATCCTGGAGATTGAATTTCTTCTTTTCAATTCCTTTGAAAAGCAACTCTGCTGCTGTTTTGCCGGTTTCAAACGCGGGTTGGACAATAGTAGTCAATGGTGGATTAAGAATTGGTGCAGTTCTTAACGTCGAAAAAACAACCACTTTTAACTCTGATGGAATGGAGACATTCAATTGCTGACACACAAGGTATACTGATAAAGCGAGCCTTTCAACAGAAGCTACAATACCATCCGGTTTGTTCTTACTACAAAGCAATCTTTTTAATTTCTCATATACTTCTTCAGTCGTTCCCTTGCATTCAACAATTGCTTTGTCAGCTTTCGCAATTTTATTATCATCCAATGCCGCTTTAAATCCTTTTGCCCTGTTATTGCAAATAGAAAGATTTGAAGAGAGAGAAAGAAAAACAGGATTCTTGCAACCATTCCTGATCAAATGGTTTGCACTGAGATAGCCCGATTCAAAATCATTGGTAATCACTTTTGCAATATGTAGTCCTTCGAATTCGCGATCGAAAAAAACAATTGGAATACCTTGTTGCTGAAGTTTTAAAATATGAGAAGCATCCGTTGTCTCGCTGCTAACAGACATGAGCACTCCATCCACACGGCCACTACAACATTGGGACAAGATCAATTTTTCATTTGCAACCTTTTCATGCGAAAGGTAGATCAACACATGATAACCCTTTTTTTCTGCTACCGATTGTATTCCATTAATGGCTAAGGAGAAAAAATTATCTGCCACTTCAGGAAGAACCAACGCGATGGTTTTACTTCTCTTATTTCTCAAGCTGCTCGCATATGGATTCAGGATATAATTAAGCCTGCAAGCTGCTTCCCTTACTTTTCTTTTGGTTTCTTCACTGATTTCATGGCTATCATTCAGCGCTTTTGAAACTGTGGCAACCGAAAATTGTAATTCATTTGCCAGTTCTCTCATACTTATTCTATTCATAGGCTCTATTGGTTTTACAATTGAAATTCAACCCCTTGAAAATTATTAAATATGGAAGGACGTAAAGTGTTCTTAAAGTACAACCATTAATACCGACAAATAACCCGCATTTTAATTTACGGCTTATGATTTCAGGGAATTCTTTGCGAAAACGGTTTCGTAAATAAAAATAATCAATTGTGAAATCTTTCATGAAAAAAAATAGAATTTAGCAATAACGATTGAGCAAATTGATATTAATAGTTTTTCAAAAAAGGTAACCCCAACAGACGAACCATAAATCATAAGTACAGGAGTTTTATTAAAGAGGAGATGCATTCTCCTTTTAGTTTCAGCATGACCAGCTTATTAAGTTTTGCACGTGCGGAATTAAAGTTTCTTTACCATTTCTTAATAATAAGGTAAGGATCAGGTAATAATGTAATTCTAATGTTGCATTTCAAATAATGATTTTGGCATGTTTGATTCAACAAATCCTGAATGCAAATACATGTTAATGATCTTTTATCTTCAAACCTCAAATACTATATAATGAAAAGAAAATTACCATGCAGGCTTTTCTATTTTAGCCGTTTTGGAGCACATCGCCGCTTATTCTTTGCAAGTTTATTTGGACTTGCAATAAGCGTTCCGGCTCATGCACACTTACAAGGGCAACGGTATCATAAACAAGGAAACAATGACAAAGAAGAGTTGGCCTTTATCCAACCAAATGCTGCTCTTCTTCATCGTTCATTTACTGTTGACGGAAAAATTGAGAGTGGTTGGTTACTTAAAGACCACACAGTAAATGGAGTCGTTAGTGATGAAAGCGGCAAGCCATTACAGGGTGTTTCGGTGCAGGTTAAAGGCACAAACAAGGGTGTGATTACCAATGCAACGGGTGAGTTTTCTTTATCAGTTCCCGAAGGTGCCACATTAATCGTTTCATTTATTGGATACCAAACGCAGGAAGTTGCCGTTGGCCATCAAAGCAACTTAAACATACAATTGAAAGTTGCTGCGTCGGGTTTGAATGAGGTGGTAGTTGTGGGGTATGGTACACAAAAGAAGGCCAACCTTACGGGGGCTGTAAGCCAGGTTAGCAGTGAGGTCCTTGAAAACCGTTCTCTTCCTAACCTTACCCAGGGCTTGCAAGGTGAAATTCCCAACTTAAATATTACTATGTTGGATGGAAAGCCTATCCAATCACCTTCTTACAATGTAAGAGGAACTACCTCAATTGGCCAGGGCGGAAGCGCATTGGTTTTGATTGATGGTGTAGAAGGAGATCCGAGCCTGATCAACCCTAACGACGTGGCGAGCGTAACTGTACTTAAAGATGCGGCTTCAGCAGCGATATACGGTGCAAGAGGTGCATTTGGAGTAGTTTTGATAACTACAAAAAGCGCCAAGAAGGGCAAGACTTCCATATCTTACTCATCCAGCTACTCACTCAAAAGCCCGACTGCAATTCCTCACCAGGTTAATAACGGTTATGAATATGCGAAGATGTTCAGCGAGGCATACTCTGCAGGATCAAACTATACCCAACTTCCCAAGAACATAAATAAGACGCAAAAATTTTCGCAGCAATACCTGGATGATTTTGCAAAACATGACGCAGATCCCTCATTGCCTAAAACAGAGGTAAATGACCAGGGTGAGTATGTATATTATGCAAATACGGATTGGTACAAACTCCTTTATAAAGATCATAATTTCGCCACAGATCAAAATCTTTCCATTTCAGGAAGCAGCGATAAGGCAAGCTTTTATGTTACAGGAAGATTATTTAATCAAACAGGGATATTCCGTTATAATTCTGATGATTATAACACTTATAATTTCAGAGCAAAGGGTTCAATACAGGTTTTTAAATTCCTTGAAATAAACAATAATACTTCCTATTCAAATGTAAAATACCATAACCCCTTAAATGTAGGTGAAGGAGGTGGAATTTGGCGTAATATGTCAGATGAAGCACACACATCTGCGCCATTGTTAAATCCTGATGGCACGCTTACTTATTCAGCCGCATATACGGTTGGTGATTTGTATTATGGAAAGAATGGAATTGACATGGCTACCAATGTGGTCAGGAATACTACCGGTTTTATTGCCAAATTTTTCAATGATAAATTCCAAATAAACGGCGATTTTACCTATCAGAATACCAATTATAACCAGCAACAAAAAAGAGTTCCCGTTCCATATAGTTCTAAACCCGGTATCATTAACTATGTGGGATTGAATACAAATGACCTGCAGGAACGGTATGATAAAACCAGTTATATAGCTGCCAATTTATACGCCCAATATGAGAACACTTTTAATAATGTTCATCACTTCAAAGCTTTATTAGGCTATAATTTTGAACAATCCATCTTTAAGAGAATCCAGGAGCAAAGGAATGGCCTGATTTTTCCGGATGCCCAAGATATAGGTCTGGCTCTGGGACAATCTGTTACCACCACCGGCGGATGGGAGCAATGGGATATCCTGGGCGGATTTTACAGGTTTAATTATGATTTTAAAAACCGTTATCTGCTTGAAATTAATGGCCGGTACGATGGTTCGTCCAAATTTCCTTCTAATCAACAATTCGGGTTCTTCCCTTCAGTTTCTGCAGGTTGGAGGTTAACTCAAGAACCTTTTTGGCATATGTCTTCCAAAGCGATTTCGGATATTAAGATCAGGGCCTCTTATGGTTCATTGGGGAATGGAAATATAAATTCATATCAATTCCTTGAACAATTGAACATTTCAGAATCTTCAAGAGTACTCAACGGGCAACGGCCACAAATCACAAGCAAGCCGAGTGTAATTCCAAACGGGCTGACCTGGGAAACTTCCACCACCAAGGATTTGGGATTAGACGCCAGCTTCCTTAATTACCGGCTTTCTTTTACAGGCGATGTTTACGTAAGAAAAACCACCAACATGTTTACAGTTGGACCCACTTTACCTGATGTATTTGGTGCCGCCGTACCGAAAGGCAATTATGCAGATCTAAAAACAACAGGTTGGGAAATAACTGCTTCATGGCAAGATAAGTTTAATGGAGGTTCCAAAGCATTCCATTATGGAATCAATGTTAACCTGGCACATTATGAAGCGGTAATTACAAAATTCAATAACCCCAACAAAAACCTAAGTGATTATTATGTAGGTGAAAAATTAGGTGAGCTGTGGGGATATGTTACAGATGGATACTGGACTGCTGACGATGTAGACCAGGCACAGGCTATGAATAAAAACATCAGTAACAATTCATCAGTATGGCTTCCCGGCGACGTAAAATTCAAAGATTTGAATAAAGATGGCGTAATAAGCAGGGGAAATGCAACTGTTGATAATCCCGGTGATCTGGTTCGGATCGGAAACACCACGCCACGTTATACATACGGTATAGGAATAAATGCGGATTGGAATAATTTCTTTTTCTCTGCCTTTTTGCAAGGCACAGGCAGGCAGGACTGGTATCCCAGCAGCGACGCCGATGCTTTCTGGGGTCAATACAACCGGCCTTATAATGCAGCCCTGCAATCCCAGATTGGAAAAATATGGACAGAAGATAATCCGAATGCTTATTTCCCCAGATATAGGGGATATGTTGCCTTATCAGGGCAAAGAGAGCTGAGTGTGTTGCAAACAAAATACCTTCAAAACGCGGCCTATCTCAGGTTGAAAAATATTCAGCTGGGCTATAACCTTCCGCAAAGTCTTGTTGGTAAGTTAAAGATGACCAACGCAAGGATATATGTTTCCGGAGAAAATTTATGGGTAACCTCTCCAATGTTTAAAATCACTGATCATAACATTGATCCGGAAAGTATCCATGGTTCTGACCGTGTTTTAACCGGAGGTGGAAATGGAGATGGGCAGAATTACCCAATTCTAAAAAGTTACACCTTAGGACTGAATATCACTTTTTAAACTTCTATTAAAAAAAATATTATGAATAATAAATTCAAGATGCTTTATTTCCTTTTGGCGGGTGCAATAGTTTTGAATGCCTGCAAAAAGGTATTAGACCAGGAGCCTAAAGCAACCGCAACCAAAGATGCGGTATTCAGCAATGAAGCAGGACTTCAATTGTATACCAATTCATTTTATACAATAATACCCAGTGCAAGTGAAGTCATGAGGGGCGATGCCATGAGCGATTACGCCGTTCGCACTGAAGTTCCAGATTACCTGAGACCAAACGTTTACAATGCCACATTGAGTTCAGGATGGAGTTGGGGAGACCTTAGAAATATCAACTATTTCCTGGCCAACAATAATAATCCAGCCGTTGCGGATGCTGTGAGAAATAATTACAATGGAATTGCACGCTTTTTCAGAGCATGGTGGTATTTCCAGATGGTAAAAAGATTCGGGGATGTTCCCTGGTATGGCCAACCTCTTGCTGTTGATGATTCGGTTGAACTTTACAAACCCCGTGATCCTCGTCAATTGGTAATGGATTCTGTATTAGCAGATCTTAATTATGCCTGTGATAATATCACCGTGACTGATGATCAAAGCCGCAGCCTTATCACCAAATGGGTGGCTTATGCGCTCAAATCAAGAATATGTCTTTATGAAGGCACTTTCAGGAAATACCATACCGAACTGAACCTTCAGTCCACAGTGGATAATTGGCTTACAGAAGCCGCAGATGCTGCACAACAGGTGATTTCGTCGGGCAAGTTCAGTCTCAACCAGGCAGGCGGTCCCGGAAAATCCTACCGCCAATTATTTATTAATACACAGCCAATAACGAGCGAAGACATACTTATTGATGTAACGGATCCAAACCTGGCCGTGTTCAGTGATGCCAATTGGTATTGGACAAGTTCCACATATGGAAATCGTCTCAGTTTCGACAGGACTTTTGTGAACACTTATCTTAATATCGATGGCACACCTTTCACTTCAATTCCCGGGCACGACACCATGACTTTTCCTAATGAAACACAAGGCCGTGATCTGCGCCTTGAACAGACAATCCGTACACCTGGATACACCCGCATTAACGGGGGAAGCGTAATTCCTGCACCTCCTGATTTTTCTTATACTTATACAGGTTACCAGCCGATAAAATATACTCTTGACGATACAAAATATGACCAGGGCACGGTCAGTACTAACTCTGTGCCTGTGATCCGCTACGCGGAAGTTCTGCTCAATTATGCTGAGGCCAAAGAAGAACTGGGCACTCTTACCGATGAGGATTGGAGCAACACTATTGGCGCTTTGAGGGCCAGGGCAGGAATTACAGGTGGGCTTACTTCAAAACCCACAGTTGCTGATCCTTATCTTCAGCAACATTATTTTCCTGGTATTTCTGATCCTACACTTTTAGAAATAAGAAGAGAAAGAGGAATCGAATTAGCGTTGGAAGGCTTTCGCTTTGACGATTTAATGAGATGGAAAAAGGGAGATTTACTCGAGCAGGAATGGACAGGCTTTTATGTTCCTTCATTAAATACCTTAATGGATCTTGACAATAATGGAACCCCTGATGTTGCCTTTGTACAGCAACCACCGGCAAACCCTGTTCAGGGAGTCCAGTATGTAAATGTGGCTCCTACCATAAATGGAAAGGTTAATCCTGAGCAATTGACCAATGGAACGTACGGCGAACTTACATGGTTAAAGGATGCTCCCAGGGAATGGACAGATAATAAATATTATTATCCAATCCCCGAATCGGCATTATTGAAGAATCCAAAGCTCGGACAGAACCCGGGATGGTAAAATAAAAGGGCTCCTTATCCAGGAGCCCTATTTCTGAACATTAAACAGATTTCTGATGAAAATAAAAAGAGGATTATTTATTGCTTTACTATTGTTTTCAATCTTAAGTACCCGGGCACAAATGATCAATGTGGCGACCTACAACATGCGCAACGATAATAACAGCCAGGATTCCACTCATGGAAATGGCTGGAAACAACGCTACCCGGTCATATCAGCCTTAATAAAATTTCATGATTTTGACATCTTTGGAACGCAAGAATGCCTTTATCACCAAATTTTGGATATAAGCAAGGAACTGCCTCAATATGAGTATTATGGAATAGGCAGAGACGATGGAAAAAATGCCGGAGAACACTCCGAAATTTTTTATAAGAAAGACAGATTTAAACAACTCGCTCATGGAGATTTCTGGTTATCAGAAACGCCGGATAAACCTTCGCTTGGATGGGATGCCACCTGCTGCAACAGGATTTGTTCGTGGGTCTTATTGCAGGATAAAAAATCAAAAAAGAAGTTTTACGTTTTTAATGCGCACTATGATTATCAAAAAGATCTTGCCAGAAATGAAAGCAGCAAATTGATTCTAAAGGAAATAAAAAGAATTGCCGGTTCGCAGCCAGTAATATTTATGGGCGACCTGAATGGAGGCAATGAGTCCAACTGGTATAAGATCGTTGCGAACTCAGGATTTTTAAAAGACAGCTATAAAGAAGCCAAAGATCCTTATGCTAACAATGGCTCATTTAACGGCTTTGGAAAAACCGTAAACAGCAATGAGATAATTGATCATATATTTATCAGCCCTCAATTCAAAGTTGAAAAATGGGGCATACTCACTGATACTTATCATGGTAAATACCCATCTGATCATTTTCCTGTTTTAGCAGTATTGAAACTTCAATAATCATTTTTAAAATTTTAATCTAATTGAAAAGTAGTGGACACCAGAAGAGATTTTCTTAAGAAAGCCATCCTGCTCTCGGGTGCAACCGGCTTATCATATATGATCCCGGAATCGATACGGAAGGCCATGGCCATAAACCCTGAAAAGGGCAGCACCTATCTTGATGCTGAACATATCGTGATCCTGATGCAGGAAAACCGTTCCTTTGATCATTGTTTCGGAACACTCAAAGGTGTACGTGGGTTTAATGATCCAAGAGCGATGAGGATGCCCAACAAAAATCTAGTATGGATGCAATCGAACGAGAAAGGAGAAACCTATTCTCCTTTCAGGTTTGATATTCGAAATACAAAGGCAACGTGGATGGGCTCAACACCACATTCGCGCTCAAGCCAGGTGGATGCGTGGAATGCAGGGAAATACGATAACTGGCTTTCTTCCAAACGTGTCAGAGATAAAAGGTATGCTGATATTCCATTGACCATGGGTTATTACACGCGGGAGGACATTCCTTTCTATTATGCGATGGCAGATGCTTTCACAGTTTGCGACCAAAACTTTTGTTCCGCAATGACGAGTACCAATCCCAACCGCTTATTTTCGTGGGCAGGAACGGTTAAAGAAGAACAAACCAGCGATGCCAGGGCGATCATGCGCAATTTAAGTAATGACCGGTGGGGCGTTTTGCAATTTGATACCTTCCCTGAACGGCTTGAAGACAATGGAATCTCCTGGAAATTCTACCAGAATGATATTGATTGTGGTGGCGGGTTCACTGGTGATGAACGTGCGTGGCTTTCCAACTTTGGTTGTAATCCTTTGGAATGGTTTGCCAGCTATAATGTGAAGTTTTCTCCCAGGTATATTAAGAGCCTGCAAAACCAGGTTATATCGCTTCCTGATCAGATAAAAGAGTTGGAAGACAAAATTCAATCCCAGGCTTTAAAAGGAAAAGCGCTTTCAAAAGCACAGGCAGCTGTTGCAAAAAAGAAAGAGGCACTTGAGAATGCAAGAAAGGATTTGTTAGCCTACACAGCGGAGCAATTTGATAAGTTATCAGCCAAAGAAAAAAATTTATTTCAAAGAGCCTTTACGGATAATTCGAAAGATCCTGATTATCATAATCTCACTGATCTGACATATAATGATAATGGTGTAGAACGCCAACTTGCCATACCAAAAGGTGATGTCCTGTTTCAATTTAGAAAAGATGTGGAATCCGGCAAATTACCCACTGTTTCCTGGATAGCTGCTGCACAGAATCTTTCTGATCATCCCAGTGCTCCGTGGTATGGTTCTTTATATGCGTCAGAAATTTTAAGCATTCTTACAAAAAATCCAGAGGTATGGAAGAAGACGATCTTTATTGTAAATTTTGATGAAAATGACGGTTATTTTGATCATGTTCTTCCATTCGTAGCGCCTGATCCTTTAAATGTAGAAACCGGCAGATGCTCACCTCGCATAGATTCGGGACTGGAATATGTACGCCTTGAAAACGAATTAAGAGACGGCATTCCCGAAAGAGAGGCACGTGGAGGTCCAATCGGCCTTGGTTTTCGCGTTCCGATGCTCATTGCCTCCCCCTGGAGCAGAGGAGGAAGAGTTTGTTCAGAGGTATTTGACCACACTTCAGTTTTGCAATTCCTGGAAGTTTATCTAAAAGGGAAATTGGGCAAGGAGGTAAGTGAAAAGAATATCAGCAACTGGCGTCGTACCATTACCGGAGATCTTACTTCAGTGTTTAAACCATATCGTGGAGAAGCTGCTCCTGAAATTAATTTCCTTGATAAAAAACCGTTCCTTGAAAAGATATACAATGCAAAATTCAAAAAGGATGAATTAGATTTTAAAAAGTTATCGCAAGAAGAAATAGACAACACAAACAAAAATCCAGCTTCATCTTCAATTCTTCCCACGCAGGAACAGGGGATAAAAAGTGCTTGTGCTTTGCCGTATCAAATTTATGCAGATGGAAAATTAAGCAGTGACAAAGGCGATCTTATTTTGACTCTTTCTGCTAAAAATGAATTTTTTGGAAAGAAATCCTCAGGTTGCCCATTTAATATTTTATTTCCCGGAAAGTATGCTGCCAATAAGAGATCTTTTGAAAACGTTGGAAGCCGCTCTTATGCAGTGGCAGCCGGAAACCATGTTTCAGAAACTTTTCCTTTAAGGGCATTTGAAGATGGGATTTACCAACTTGAGGTAAATGGACCAAATGGTTTTTACAGGTATCTTTCAGGCGATGCAGGTGATCCTAGTCTCTTTATCATTTGTGAATATGAAAGACCAGGAAAGTTAATTAACAAAGCCACTGGCAATATTGAACTGAAAATCTTTAACAGTGATCCGTATGAAATAGAGATCAGGGATAATGCTTACAAAAATAAAATTGTAAGAAAAGCATTAAAGCCGCAGTCCATAGGTAACGGGGAGGCACACACGATAATATTGAATTTAAATAAAAGTTTCGGCTGGTATGACTTTACAGTTTCTATAAAAGGATTTGATCGTTTTAAAAGGCGTTATGCAGGGCATGTTGAAACCGGGCAAGAAAGCTTTACCGATCCTTTCATGGGGAGGGTATAATTTTATAAAATAAAAAATCAATCTATTTATGCTCTCACTATTTAATCAGAATAAAAAACGGTTCTTTTTTCTTTCACTTTCCCTGTTTCTTTTTCTGACAGGTTTCAGCCAGGAAAAACATTACACGGTTGCCGATGCACATGCTCACAACGATTATATGCACCCGGTACCGTTTTACACAGCGTGGAATGCAGGTTTTGGATCAATTGAAGCAGATGTTTATCCTGTCGATGGCGTATTACTCGTATCCCACACTAAAAAAGCATTGAGCAGTGAGCGAACTCTGAATCGTTTATATTTAAAGCCACTTTTAGAGCAATTGAAAAAAAATGATAAAAGAAAAGTAAGTTTACTGATCGACATAAAAGAAAACTATAAAGAAAGCCTACATCTTCTTATCCAGGAATTAAAACCTTTAAAAAAATATTTGGTTTCTGATGATGATTTGAATAAGCCCGTAACTATTCTCATCAGTGGTGAAAGGCCACCTCCCGCTGAATATAAAAATTACCCTCATTACATTTTCTTTGATGATGATCTCCGGGTTTTCCATACGCCGGATGAATGGAAAAGAGTCAGGTTGGTAAGCCTTTCATTTCAGCGCTATTCTCATTGGAATGGAGAAGGCAATCTTCCCGATAGTGACAGAAAGGTGCTTACACACGTGATTGACAGTGTGCACAGTGCGGGAAAGAAAATCAGATTTTGGGCTGCACCGGATAATGAAAATTCATGGGTAACACAAATGAAGTTGGGCGCTGATATAATAGGAACGGATAAGATTCAGGAGCTCGCTGCATTTCTTGGTAAACAACGTGATTCTAAATCTAAATAGTCGAAACCGGTTTCGCAATAAAACTTCCTACTGTACTTAAAAAATCGGAAATTAGCATTAACAATAATATCATCAATTGAATCGTCATGGAAAAACAAAAAGAAAAATTTAGTCCTACCGAAAATAATCCCTTACAAAGCCTGGATGAATGGGAAGAAGATGTGCTGAGCCGCTATCCGGAAAGTGAAGCAGCAAAGAAGTCAAAAGATGAATTCAGGAATTATGAAACGCCCGTAAGAGATAGTGTGAAGGAATTTTACCGCTTAAATCACAAATATCAAACGTATGATTTTGTGGTTAAGAAGAAAAAGGAATTCCTGCAATTCAATAAAAAAGAAATGCGTGTATGGGATGCATTTGATTTTTTAAATCAATTGGTGGATGATTCTGATCCTGATACAGATCTTGACCAGTTTCAGCATTTGTTACAAACATCCGAAGCGATTCGCCACGATGGACATCCTGATTGGATGGTTTTGGCAGGTCTTATGCACGACATGGGCAAAGTGCTGTGTCTTTTTGGCGAACCACAGTGGGCGGTAGTTGGCGATACTTTCCCTGTAGGCTGCGCGTATTCAACAAAAATTGTTTACCCTGATTTTTTTAGAGACAATCCCGATTTTAGTGATCCCCGTTATAACACACAATTTGGCGTTTATGAAAAAGGATGTGGATTAAGAAACGTTCACATGTCGTGGGGGCACGATGAATATGTCTATCATCTTTTGAAAGATTATCTTCCCGAACCCGCGTTATATATGCTGCGTTACCATTCTTTTTATCCATGGCACAGGGAAAATGAATATGAATATTTACTTGACGATCATGATCGGGAAATGTTGAAGTGGGTGAAACTTTTTAATCCTTATGACCTGTATTCAAAGAGTCACGAACCACCGGATATCAATAAATTGAGGCCTTATTATGAAGATTTGATTAAGAAGTATTTGCCGGAGACATTGAAGTTTTAATGTGTTTACGTCATTATTTAATTATTCCATTATTTAATTATTAGGTTGATTTTTTTGTAATGAAAAAAATTAAACTAAAAGTTCGTTTACTCCTTACCGTTAGCAGTAAAAATTTTATTTAGAGAGATAGATTTATTTTTCCACCTTCCAATTCTAAACTTCCTAAACACTCTAAACATCCTTATCTTTTAACCTCATCCTTCTCTTTCTAACACTACTAAACATTCT
>DASTXM010000069.1:0-15691 GCA_035765495.1 Hanamia sp. | reverse complement strand
ACAAGATTATCGTTTTGCTGTGCGTAGCTGACTGAACAAAGGAGTAAAACAATAAAAAAAAGTAAAGATTTTTTCCGGTTCATATTAATGAGTTAGTTGATCGTAAATCGCGGCTACTTTTGGAGCGGCAAATTCAAAATTATTACGTTTTAGTTTCACATGATTTTGACGCATTCCTTTTTTAAGATCTTTCACCTTATCGCCAAAAACCCTGAAAACATCTTTCTTTCCGCTTACCAGGTAATAAAGTCCATTCTTATAAATATAAAAACGGTTCTTTTCGGGAAAGGAAGTGATCAGCACATTAGAAACGATTCTCGGGTTGCGCAGTTTTGATCTCAGTTCCAGGAACTGAACATTTTGTCCATTGTAAAGCACATCAAAAAATCCACTGTTGTACAGATTTTGTTTGTGGTCTTCTTTCAGCTTAATAAAAGTGTGACCACGCAAAAAGAAGCTATCAATAAATTCGTTGTGCATCACGATCCTTGTCAACTGATCAGGAGATAAAACCACTAAATCAGTTCTGGCAAGATCATAAATCAATGCAAGTGAATCATATTTTCTTCCATTATAACTTACCCATCCATAAGAAAAGTCTGGTGACATGAAGAACGGATCTCCATCCATACGAAATGTATAATAGAGGTATTCTTCACCATTGTAAACCGGTTGGTCGTTCTTATTGTATTGATCATAAACTTCAATCGCATTTTTTGCCTGGAGTTTGGCAATCGAGTCAGTAACGTTTTTTTGACAAAAGGCAGAAATGGAAACGAATACAGTACAAACGGAAAGGAAAAGCTTCATCTGGTTTAATTTATGAATCCCGGTACGTTAAAGAAAACCCGGCAGTCAGGTTCGTCAAATATAATTTTTAAAAGATAAAAAAAGGATTCTTATTGATAAGCGGTAAATCCTGGTTCTATTTGTGCTGAAGTGCTTTTTCTATTCCTTTAACTACCAGTGGCTCCATCATCCTGTACCCTTCCAAAGTTGGATGTACTCCATCTTTTGATAAATTGGCAGGCAGTCCTTGTTCGTCATCAACCATGGCATCGTAATAATCGACAAAGACAAAATTATTTTTCGCCGCATAACTTTTCATCCACTTATTCACTTCCTTAATACTTGCTATCGGGTTAATTCCCGGTCTCCAGGGGAAGGCTTTGGCGGGTGTAATTGAACAAAGAACCACTTTAATACCGTTGGCTTTTGCCAGTTGCGCCATAGACATTAAATTGTTTTCGATCATTTGCACGCTTGATGGTCCCGTGTTTTCGGCAATGTCGTTGATGCCGGCAAGAATGGCCACTACTTTAGGATGAAGATCGATCACGTCCTGGCGAAAACGAACCAGCATTTGCGGAGTGGTTTGCCCGCTTATACCGCGATCTAAATATGGCTTTCCTTCGAAAAAAGAAGGATCGGACTTTATCCAAAAATCTGTAATGGAATTACCCATAAAAACAACCCGGTTTTCGCCTGCTTTTGGTAACCCTGCTTTTATGTTTTCTTCCCTGTAACGTCTCAACTGTGGCCAGTCATTGTTTTGATTCAACCGGTCAGTCACTGAATCCTTTTGCGCTTTTAATGAGGGAGCTAAAAATAAAAATAACCCTATGAAGCCTGCATGCAATACTTTCATGTTAGTTGTTTTAATGGCATTTTGGAAAGTGAAAATAACGATAAAGATTTATAAAATAAGATTTTAAATAAAATGTTGGTTTACTCTTCCCAATTCCAATGAAACTACTAAAAATAAATAGAATGTGAATTTTCAAAATATCAAATACAAAGATTACTTTGTTGCCTGTAAAATTGCTTGTATGAAATTGAGCCTCCTCTCTTTTTTGACAATTACCCTGATTTCTGCGTGTACAGGTACCGTTAAAAAATCTCAGAAAGAAAAAACGGCAATACCAAAGAGCGATTCCATTGCTGTAAAATTGGAACCGGTCTCCAATATCGCGCAACTGCCTGTTCAAATGAATGAACCGATTGCAGGCGGAGATTTATTTGTAACAGACGTGACAGGTAAAATCTGGATCATCAAAAAGGATTCTATGTTGCCAAAACCTTTTTGGGATAAGTTTGGCAACAAATATCAACCATCTCCAAACTCCTCTTTGGGCCGGTTGTACAGCCTGGCATTTGACCCGGATTTTTCAATTAACCATAAATTTTACGTTTCTTATGCAGGCCCGTCTGAAAAAAATAAAAAGAATGGCAAACTGATCATCTCCCGGTTTACAACTGATCCTGCGGATCCTGACAAAGCAGATCCGGCTTCAGAAAAAAAAGTTCTTGATGTTGAAGGCAGGATCGTAGCATTCAATGGCTCACAAATTGCGTTTGGGCCTGACCGTTATCTCTATATTTCCATTGGCGACGACAAAGCGGGTGATACAACTTATAAGTTCCAGGGACAAAATCTCGATGACCTTGAAGGAAAGCTTTTGAGAATTGATGTGAGTAACATTCCTTATTCAATTCCCCCTGATAACCCTTTTGTAAATGTAAAAGATGCAAGACCTGAGATCTGGGCCTATGGATTCCGCAAATTGTGGCACTATTCCTTTGACCCCCAAACTCATCAACTTTATGGAGGCGATGTAGGCGAAGAAACGGAAGAGGAAATTGATTTCGTTAACAAAGGTGGCAACTACGGCTGGCCGGTAAAGGAAGGTGACGAAACTTTTGAAAAAAACGGGGATACGGGCAAATCCGATTTTGTGAAGCCGGTATATACTTATTCACACGCCAAGGGCATATGCGTGATTGGTGGCAATTTTTATTACGGTAAAGATTTACCACAACTCACCAAAAAATATGTTTTTGCTGATTGGGAAGGAAAGTTATTTGCCCTTGACAAAGAAGCGAATGATCAATGGAACTGCATTCCTTTGAAGATAGTAAACGAACCTTCTACCCCTTTTTTTATTTGTGCATGTTATATAGATGCAGCTAATAATCTTTATGTAATGGGCTACCTGCAGGCAAAAGACAAAATTAATGGTGTTATCTACAAGATTATAAAAGCATAAGACCTGTTTTTGTTTTGACTTATTAGCGTTTACGCTTTACTGTTATCATTCAAAATAAAAATCCCCCCAATTAAGTTGGTTCACTACTGATTTCCCGCGTGGCGAAAATTAAGGCATAAAAAATGTGTCCTTTTAAGGTAAAACTAAAAATGGGAATCAATACAATTGCATGGGTTTCGCTGGTGTTTGCTTTCATTTGTGCATTAGCTATTCTAATCGATGTGATAAGGTTTCCCCAAAAGATGTGGATCATGAACATTGTGTGGCCCGTCACTGCATTGTATTCGGGGCCACTTGCTTTATTGGCTTATTATAAGATTGGAAGATTATCAGCTAAAAAGGAAAATGAATCGTCTCACCATCACGGTCATCTCCAAAAGCCTTACTGGCAAAGCATTGTAGTGGCTGCCTTGCATTGTGGAAGCGGATGCACCCTTGGCGACATTCTTGCCCAGGTATTTTTGTCCAGTGTTCCTGTTGTTTTGTTTGGCCGTAAATTATTTGGCGATTGGGCGATCGCTTATGTTTTCGCTTTTGCGCTGGGTATCATATTTCAATATTATTCCATCAAACCGATGAAGCATCTTTCATCCAAACAAGCATTGATCGCTGCGCTCAAGGCAGATACTTTGTCGCTCACCGCCTGGCAAATCGGGATGTACGGCTGGATGGCGATTGCTATATTTCTAATCTATCATCACCCGTTGAATGCATCCACTCCTCTATTTTGGCTGATGATGCAACTTGCGATGCTCCTTGGTTTTGTTACCGCCTATCCTGTGAATTGGTGGCTGGTAAAAAAAGGGATCAAAGAAAAAATGTAAATACCTGAAACAATTTTACCGGAAAATAAGGCTCAGGCTGTCCTTGCCGTATTGCTGTTGCAGGCGCACTTTCATCCATTTTTCAATTTTTGTTCTGTCGCTGGCTGGCACAACTCCTTTTGAATTCAGCAATACCAGGTAAATTCTTTTATTTTTTGAGCTGTCGCCAAAAGCGGTTGTTGGTTCTATGATGCCACTTTTTATTTGCGGATATTGAACTTTCAATTCTGCAAAAACCTGTTTGCCCAGTTTCTGATCATTATTGATACTATCGAGTTTTGCCCTAAGAATCGTTTCCTCTTTTTCTTTTGCTGAAAGCGCATTGGAAAGTAAATTGTATCGTTCATCAGAAGTGTTGGTAGGAGGTGCCAGGTAAGCAAACCCTTGTTTTATTTCAAGTGAGCTGGTGTCCATTCCATATTGCTTCATCTTTGCTTTCAATCTTTGTATCTCCATCGGCGTAATTTCCTTTCCTCCAAAAACAAGAGATATCTTTTTCCTTTTTGGGTCGATGGTTTTCGAAAGCAAGTAATCATTGGGAAACCGCGCTTCATAATTGATAAAATTGTTGGCGCTGTTCGAAAACTTTTCTTCCATCACAATGTTGTAGCCCAGGTAGATACTCGGCAAAAGTGTGGCGATCACGATGATCCACACGATCCGGTGTGCGCGGTTCATCAGTTCTTTGCTCAAAAACTTTTGCATCGGGAACCGGAGCGCGCGAACCATCAAAAAAGTGGCAAGCGCAATGAAAACCGTATTAATGATAAAGAGATAAAAAGCGCCAACAAAATAATTCAGCTGAAAAGTGGCAAGGCCATAACCCGCCGTGCACAAAGGCGGCATCAAAGCAGTAGCGATTGCAACGCCCGGAATAACATTTCCTTTTTGTTTGCTGGAAGTGGCAATGATGCCTGCAAGTCCGCCAAAAAGCGCGATCAGCACATCATAAATATTTGGCGAAGTGCGTGCAAGGATTTCGGAATGCGCTTCGCTTAATGGCGACATTAGGAAAAATACAGTTGAAGTACCAAGACCCGTCAAAGCAGCCACCACGTAATTGTTTACCGCCTTGCGCAAAAGTGACATGTCGTTGATGCCGATGCCGAGACCAATTCCCATGATCGGGCTCATTAAAGGAGAAATCAACATCGCACCAATAACTACTGCCGGTGCATTTACATTCAGTCCGAGTGAAGCGACAAAAATGGCAAAAATGAGGATCCACAAGCGCGTACCACGAAACTCGAGATCGTTTGAAATCACATCAATTACAGTTTGATATTCTTCCCTTTCTTTATTTAAGTTGAATTTATCTAAAAAGTGGCTCAAAATAATTCTGATCGTTTAATACATTTCAAAGCTAAGTTTTTCTTTTTTTTCTAAATTTTGAAGGAAATTTTATTGCTGTTTTGCAGATTATTGACCTCATGAGGGTGGTCACCTTTTCTTTATCAACTTCTCTTTTGGTAACTTCGCTCCTTTCCAATAATATTGTATTACGGCTTTCCTGGAATTGATTTTACTGCTACACACACAAGTGGAACTGAATTTTTCACCATAAAAATTTATGGCTATGAAATGCATAGTACGAAAGGCTCTATTTCTTGCTTTTTTTATTGCAATTGTTTCGTTTGGATATGCACAATCTATTATAAAAGTAACACTATTGGGAACCGGAGCGCCGGTTCCATCTGTTGAACGTTTCGGTCCTGCAATATTGGTTGAAGCAGGCGGAAAAAAGCTTTTATTTGATTGCGGTCGTGGCGCTGCTCAAAGACTGTGGCAATTAAAAATTCCCCTCGGAAAAATCGATTGGTTATTTCTTACGCACCTGCATTCAGACCATGTGGTCGGCATCCCTGATTTGTGGCTTACAGGTTGGATTCCCGCCGCCTATGGAAGAAGAGATCATCCTTTCAGGGTAATTGGACCAGGGGGCACAAAAGATATGATGCAAAATCTTGTAAAGGCTTTTTCCTGGGATATACATACACGCAGCAAAGAAAACAATAAAGTCGATAGCGGTATAGACGTGATCGCCACTGATATTAAAGAAGGGTTTGTATGGGAAAAGGACGGAGTAAAGGTTACGCCTTTTACTGTCCGACATGCCGACTTCATCGATTCGGCACTCGGTTACAGGATAGACTACGCAGGACATTCGGTTATTCTATCCGGTGATACACGCTACAGCGAAAACCTGGTCAGGTATGGGAAAGGTGCTGATGTAGTTGTGCATGAGGTGGCCGCTGCTAATGAACAATCGATGCAAAAGTCTTCTTTGATCAACCAAATCCTTGGATTTCACAGCTCGCCGGAAGATGCAGGAAAAGTGTTTGCACAAATAAAACCGAAATTGGCCGTTTATTCTCATATCGTTTTGTTGACAGCTGATCCGAAAATTCCTCCACCAACCGTCAACGATATTGTCATTCGGACGAACAAAAATTATGAAGGTGCTCTACAGGTCGGCGAAGACCTGCTAAGCATTGAAATTGGCGACGAGGTAAAAATAATAAAAAACCCAGCCGCACCAAAGCCGGCAGAGGTTATCAAATAGGAAATATGATAGCAAACTCAACAATCATTCATTACACCATCAATGCTTCACTTGTTACACCATCAAACTCTTCTTCCCTGGTTTCGGCTTCATGTTTTGTAGCCCTGACAATTCCATCTTTATGGTGAGCTGGAGAGTAGATCGTGTACATTTTCAATGTTGCGGTTTTGCTTGTGTTAATAACATTATGTTCAGCACCGGCAGGAATCACAATGGCATCTCCCTTCTTTAATTCATAATCATTCCCGTCGATCAAACATTTTCCATGGCCTGACTCAATTCGAAAAAATTGATCGTTGCCCGGATGCACTTCCATTCCAATTTCTTCTTTTGGTTTAAGCGTCATCAGCACGAGCTGACTGTGGCTGGCAGTATATAGAACTTTGCGAAAATTATTATTCGCCTCCGTTGCTTTTTCGATATTAATTTTAAAACCTTTCATGATCATGAATTTAATTGATTAACAAATCGTTTCTTTTAATCGGAAATTTCATAACCAATTTAAGCCTCTTAAAAGATGATTTCCTATGACCAATGTCAACCAGAACGGTGACTGCCATCAAAGGACTATTGCGGTACCTTGCTTTCATGCATCTAATACTTTTGAAAATTGAAAATAAAAATGAAAGATATTTGTTGGTTCACTTTTGAAGAAAATAAAATTGAGCACTTTCATTTGAATACAATTCTTTTTGCCGGCAAAAACACCTTAATAAATTAAACAATAAATATGATCACGAGAATATGGCATGGAATCACAAAAGCTGAAGTTGCAGACAGCTATTTGAAATACATTCAAGACACAGGAATTAAAGATTACAAAAACATCAAAGGAAATTTGTCTGCCAGGATACTGCGAAGGATGGAAAATGACATTTGCCATTTCCTGACAATCACTGAATGGGATTCATGGGAAAGTATCATTCAATTTGCAGGAAAAGATTTCGAAAAAGCAAGGTATTATGAAGAAGATAAAAAGTACCTTTTAGAATTTGAAGAGAAGGTAAAACACTATGAAACCTTTTTCTATTAAAAGTTATGCCATCTGCGCAATGGCAACATTCACTTTTTAAATATTAAAAGTTCCAGCTAACAACACGATAAAAAAGTGCAATTGCACCGGAAGAAAATTGTTGTGATTTGAAAAGATCCAGTCTCACGCGCGTGTCCAATTCAAAGGATTCAAAAAAGCGTTTTCCTTTTCCATATATCACCGGGTGAACGATAAAATAATATTCATCGATGAGGTGCATTTGTGTAAGTTGGTCTGAAATTTCAATGCCGCTGATCAAAATATTGCCTCCCTCCTGGTCTTTCAATTTCAAAATTAAATCGGCGTTCAGATCATTCAATACTCGTGTATGCCTCCACGTAGTACTGATACCTTTTCTTGAAAAAACGATCTTTTCTTTTTCATTGAGAAGTTTTGCAAATGTAATCTCACTTTCCGAACCGGATTGTTCCCGCGCAACAGTTGGCCAGTAAGGATACATTAATTCAAAAGTTTTGCGGCCAAACAACATCATATCAGCCTCCCGTAATAAGCCACTGAAAAAATTATGCAATTCTTCCTCTGCAATCGTTGAGCGGTGATCGCAATATCCATCGGCAGTAATGTTAATAGCCATAACCAGTTTTCGCATAATAAAAATTATTTGCAGTTAAAAAACTGGTTAAAAATAGAAGATTTATTCTTTTGATTTTGGTAATTGCAACTATTTAAAACCGGTAAATCGCCAAAAGATAAATCATTGCCAGCATCGAAAATTCAGTAATGTGAAAAATGGCCATTCTTCTTTTTAATATTCGGAATTGCTGGTTTGTTGTTTCAGATGGTTCCATGGCAAGAAGCTTTCCTAATTTCATTCCGGTAGGTTTGGCTACCAAAAGACCATTTAAGATCAAAGCCACATATAAGCACATCTTGATGATAAACCAAAGCTCGCTTACTACTGCCCAATGGAGTGTGTACAACATAGTAAGGCCGCTCAACAACATTAAAACTGCACCCGCCTGGATGATGATGGGATAACGGCTCATCAGCGGCGCCAGCACAATCGCCTTGGAAGGTGTCTGGTGAAAATAGCGATAGACTTGTCTTTCTAAAACCAGTCCACCGATGGAACCACCCGCAATTAAGGTAATGCCGATAATGTGAAAAAACAATGCAAAGGGAAATAAGTTACTCATGACAAATCAATAATAGTTAAAAAATAGTGCGCAATTTCGCGGTTATTAATGATTGTGCAATAGAACAAAAGTTAGGTTGCGCCTGTTCACAATCCGGCTTTCGCTTCTTTGTAATCGATGCTTTTCGCATTCTGCCATTAAGTTTGTCGCAAACGCCCAACAATCACACTAATTTTATTATCGAGTTTTGTGTAGAAAGCAAATTCACACACTTGTATTAAAATAAAACAAGGAGGAAATCATTATGAGAAAAATAATTGTATTGTCAATGATAACATTAGATGGTGTGATGCAGGCGCCGGGAGGACAAAAAGAAGATACATCCGGTGGTTTCAAATACGGTGGCTGGACGGAACCTTATGGCGACAAATTATATGGCGAGGTAGTACAAAAAGAATTGCAACCTGCGGATTATCTTTTGGGAAGAAAGACTTTTGAATTATGGGCGGGCTATTGGCCACAGCACGGCGATTTTTGGTCGGGTATTAACGAAGGAATGAAATACGTGTTTTCAAAAAAATTGAATAAATCCGATGCCTCAGTTACCGGTTGGAAAAATTCAACTGTAATAAAAACGGTGGCTGATATCAAAAAGTTGAAGAATTCAAAAGGTGCTGATCTTCATGTTTGGGGCAGTAGTGGACTCATTCAACTTTTGCTTAAGAATGATCTCGTGGACGAACTGAGATTGAAAATTCACCCGTTAACTTTAGGAAAAGGGAAAAAGCTATTCGGCAATGGAACAATTCCTGCTGCATTTAATTTGTCTGAAAATATGGTAACAACAACCGGCGTTATTATCGCTTATTACAAACGGTCAGGAAAAGTAAAGACGGGAAATATTGAAATTTGAAAAGAAATAAAATCATTTTCTTATTACGCAAGCAGGCGACTTTTAATTACGAACATTTTATTTTATTTTAACCCCCTGTTTTAAGGACAGAAAGTAATTGCGTCTTCAAAATTGCAAGAACAAGATTACTTCTGCAAACAAAACTTCAACTTATTTATTTAAACAAACTGTTTACAATGAAAATTAAACCAAACCTAACGTCGGGACTTTTTTTGCTTATTACAATACTCCTCGGCTCTTCTTTTATTTTTACCGGCTGCAAAAAGAAGAAAAATGACAGCAATGAAAATGCGACCTATTATTACAAGGCAACAATTGATGGGAAAGATTACGTTCAGACAGCAACGGAAGTTAATGGATACGAAGCCGGTTCTGCGATGGGAGGAGTAGATGATGTGACTCTCTCGGCGGTGATTTCTCCCAAAGATTATCAATACGAACATGGAAAGACTTACATGGATGTAACAAAGGGAATTTTACACAATTATCTTTCAATTACCGACCAGCAATTTTACCAGTTTTTTACGCCGGGGAATTACAATTTTACATCTGGCCCCAGTTACGATCCTTACAAAAATGGAGACGGATTTACCGTTACCTGGATTGATGAAAACGGAGAAGAATGGGATACATTCAGCGGCACAGGCGATCAAACCGGCAGCACCATGAAAATTATAAGTGAACAGGATGAACAAAGCCCATTGGATTATTCACTAAGAGTAAAAGTGCAATTCAACTGCAAATTGTATAATAATACAGGGGAAATGAAAAAACTAACGAATGGAGAACTGGTTGGTGTGTTTACTGAAATTGAATAACTTTATTACGATCTGCTTTGAACAGTAAACGAATAAAAACAACGTTTTTTTAGTGCTTTATCAGCTTGAGGTAATCAAGATAATAAACAACTTTTATGCTTACTTCATTGGAATGTGGACTTTGAAGTACGCGGTTAAAGTTCTTAAAGTAAGTCCGGTATTCATTTTCATCCAAATAAACATCGGCGCCCAACGCGTTTTTCCATGAAAGTGTGATACGGCTGCCCGGTAAGAAATCCCAGGTATAAAACATATCAATATTGAAAGTATTGAAATTAAAATCGTGGCCGGGTGAAAAAACTCTTTCTGTCCAATAGCCATCTTCCTTCACGTCATAAAAATGATGATAGATCACATTGCTCCAGTAATGACGCAAACGGATATTAATGTTCATCAGCGGGTTAATGGCATAATCTGCTCCGAGGATTGAATAGTCCGTTTTGACCGTTCTTTGACCCAGGATCGGTGAAGATTGCATTGCCATATCCGAATAAGCATAACCGTAATTTGCCTCATCTTTTTCCAAATGCCCTTCGGCGTTCATTTGAAACCGTTCGTTGAACTTGTAGGTGGCACCCAATGTAAACCCGTAATAAGGAGGATCAGGTAAAGAAGTAATGCCACTTTCGGCAGAATAATCCAGGAATAGTTTTTTTCGTGAATCGGTGCTGCCTGTAACATTTAAAAAATATTGCGCCGGTCGTTTTAATACACTTCCGGGTGTGCGCAATTCAAAATAATCATTCGACCACAAAGGAGATACCTGGAAAGTAACCAGCACGTTCGAAAAATTTTTCATCAACAAAAAAGCGGTAGAGTTGATCACAAAATTTTGCCACAAGAAAGGATTGTACAAATACTGGTCTGTAGCACCCAAAGTATATCTTTGGTTTAGAAAATGCCTGGTAGGCTTGTAAATTACATAACTGATGTTGCCGGTGTAACTAAACTGGTTATTGTTGTAAAGGAATCCAAGATCGTTTGGATCATAAGTATCTGACATGGCACCCGCAATAAGTGAATATTGAAACTTGCCACTTACTTTTTGATAACGGATATCTGCCTTGTAGCCATCATAATTTCCCTGTTTGCCCCAGATGGTACTGTAAATTCCATCCATGAAAAAGTAGTGACGGTTGCGTTTATCGAATAATGAAATATCAAGTGCCGAAACATTTGCGTTCCTGCTGTTGCCGTTTCTCAAAACGTTTGTATTCGTAAAAGTTACTGATGAACGGTTCTTCAATGCCTGGTCGAGAACAATGATGTTGTAATTGCTGAGCGGTTCCGTTTCAATGCGCATTGTCGAATCAGTGGATTTATCGAAAATCTCTGCGTTCATTGAAGAAGTAACAGCATTAAAAATACCAATCCCGAGGTTTCCTTTGGTTCGTCCTGAAAATTTAGTTCCGTTGATGAGTCTTGTAATGCCCGGGTTCTTGATGATCTCGTAATCGGGATTCGAAGCGGATTTTGCCAAAACACCATAAGCGCCTGAGGGAGCAGCACCGATCCTTCTTGAATAAAAAATTCCTGCCTTATTGAACAATTCTGTTCCTTCCGTAAAAAAGGGTCTGAAGTCTTCAAATTTCACATCAAAAGGACTGAGGTTCAAAACAAGATTATCAGACTGCACCTGTGCAAAATCAGGGATCAATGTAGCGTCGAGCGTAAAACTTTCATTGATACCATATTTTACATCCATTCCCCCACTTTTTAAAAATTCAGTTTGCGTTGTGTTTCCGACAGGTGAAATATTAATTCCTCCTGACACATATGGAAGAAAAGAAAGCCTGATCGGTGGTGTCATATTTTTTAAACCAGTCCAATCACCCCATTTATTGATTGTTCCATCAATATCCGGATCATCAGGGCTCCAGGTAGAAGTTTCATTTTCGGCTCTTCTGAAACGGGTGAATTGGATTCCCCAGGTTTGCCAAGTGCTTTTTGAAAACCTTATCGCGCTGAATGGAATTTTTATTTCAACGATCCAGCCATTTTTTTTAAGGCTCACTTTACTTTCCCAAACTGCATTCCAGGTCACGTCTTCAGTCCTGGAAATCTTAGCATCTTCCTGGACGCCTGCAGCAGAAACTTTGAAGAGGAAAGCATTCTGTTTGTCGTGATAAGTGTCAATTCCAACACTAAAAAAATCGACATCATTTCCAGTTACCTCGTCTCGACGTGTGAGTTGCTTCCTGATATTTTTAGGATCGTCGTGCATATAAGCAAGCACATATACGGCCGAATTATTGTAACAGATCTTGACATGTGTTTCGTCTGCAGGTTTTCCATAAACAGGGGTGGAAGTTGTAAACCCCGAAACGAATGAAATGTTTTTCCATACCGCATCATCGGGATTGGCATCGATGCGTGGAGATTGCTTTGTTTTAACGGAAGAGATTGATTTTGTTTGAGAGTACGTTGAAAAAGCAATACAACAAAAAGCAATGAATAGAAGAAAGAGTTTACTCATAATGTTAGTTAATGCTGACAAAGATAATTTTTTTTCATAAAGAAAAAAATCAGCATATAATTTGACATTTATCAATAAACATATTATTAAATATTTCTTCTTTTTAATTCTTTTTCATTTAATAATAATTCTCTACCTGATTGACCTCCAACAGAAGAATTTTCCTGTGCACGTCGCATTAAATAAGGAATTACATCTTGTATCGGGCCGAAGGGTAAGTATTTGCTTACATTACAACCAGCCTTTGCAAGATTGAAGGTGATGTTGTCGCTCATTCCGAATAATTGGGAAAAATGAATTCTCGGATCATTGAGCGGCAAACCAAATTCTTCAATCAGTTTTACTGCATATAAATTACTGTATTCATTGTGCGAACCAATCACCACATGCATCTTATTTACGGGGTCGATGCAAAATTCAACCGCGGCATTAAATTCATCATCTGTTGCCTTTTTGGTCGGATTAATGGGAGAAGGATAATTCATTTCAGTTGCCCTTTCACGTTCCCGTTCCATATAAGCGCCCCGCACAAGTTTCACAGCAGGGATAAAATGATTTTCTTTTGCGAAGCAGCAACTGTCTTTTATGTATTGCAACCGGTCGTGACGATAAAGTTGGGCCGTGTTGTAAATAACTGCATTTTCAATGTTGAATTCCTTCATCATTTGCGTTGTGATCGCATCTTCGGCATGTTGGATCCAGCTTTCTTCCGCATCGATCAAAACGCCAACATTACTTTCGGCAGCAACCCTACAAATTTTCCTCAACCGGCCCAGGATCCGCTCCCATTCCGCCATTTCGGTTTCTGATAAATTTTCAAGCGGAATAATTCCTTTCACTACATCAGCATAAACTGCAAGGGAATCGACCTTTTGTAACAATTCAAATCTCGAAAGCCCCGTGAGTTTGATACTCATAAAAGGTATATTGGGGCGCGAAGCCGCATATCGGATTACCTTGATAAATTCATCCGCAGCATGTTCAAAATTTTCTTCTCCCTCCTTCCCTTCCACACCATAATCAAGGATCACCTTCACATTAAATTCTCCCAATTTATCAACCACGGTTGCGGTTTTTTCCAAAGTTTCCCCTCCAACAAACTGACGAAAGATCGTCCGTCGGATCAAACCTTTAACGGGTAAATGAAGTTTAAGTGCCAGGGGCGTAAGCCAAAGTCCAAGCTTTACAAGCCAACGCCGGCCCATTAAGCGGAAAATGAAATGAGCGCGTTTTAATTCTGAATCTGATTTATAAGCAAAAGCGGTTTTGGTGTCATCAAAAGAAATGTCCATAACTTATTTAAATAATTGTCGAAATTCTGTATTTGGAAACGAATCTCCAAATATATGTGGATGATGCTGATTAGCTTATTTGCTGATATGAAACCTATATTTGCAAAAATTTTTAAGAAATGACAGCAAAAAAACCTTCCGACAGCCTTGTTGTGATGACAGAACTGGTTTTGCCCAACGATACTAATTTGTTTGAAAACCTGATGGGTGGCCGGTTGATGTATTGGATGGATATTGCAGCGGCTCTCTCCGGAAGCAAGCATTGCGGATCACCGGTTGTTACCGCATCCGTTGATAATATTTCTTTTACCAATCCTATAAAACTTGGAAACGTTGTTCATATCGAAGCAAAAGTAACCCGTGTATTCAATACAAGTATGGAAATCTACCTGAAAGTTTGGGGCGAGGATATCATGCAGCAATACCGCTACGATAGCAATGAAGCTTATTATACTTTTGTCGCCCTCGATCCGCACGGGAAACCAAGGGCCGTTCCGAAAATTGAACCTGAAACCCCACACGAAAAAGATCTTTATGATGGCGCGTTGCGCCGTAGGCAACTCCGCCTGATCCTGGGTGGTAAAATGAAACCCGGAGATGCCTCAGAATTGAAAGCATTGTTTGTGAAGGCAACCGAGGAGAGTTAGGTGGTTGATTGGTTTAATTGATTAGTTAAGATTGCGGGGCGTTCAAATGAAATAATTTATTTCAGAAATTTATTTGATTACTGGTTTTTATTCTTTTTCCGGGGAAATAGGTCTCTGTGGCTCCATAAACTTCTTACTCTGCTCAATAGCATCCATAACTTTTTCCAGGATCTGGTCTATAGACTCATCTTCAGAAAATTTCATCGGCTCTTTAAAATGCACGGAAAGCAATGTTCCTCTTTTCCTGAGTTTTAAACCTTTCTTATCAAAAGCCAGCCTGAAACCGCTAATCACAACAGGAACAACAACAGGATTATGATGTTTTATGATGAAAGCCGTGCCTTTTCTTCCCGGTGCAAAGGCTTTGGTTGTTCCCTGCGGAAAAGTGATCACCCAGTTTTTTTCCAAGGCATGAGAGATTTTTCTTGTATCTCCGGGATCAAGACCGCGCCTCACTTCTGTGCCTCCTTTGTTCCATGTGCGTTTAACCGTAATCGCACCGCCCCAGGTAAAAAAACGGCTCAACAAGGTTTTGCGCATCGTTTCAGTAGCAGCCACAAAATTGACATTGGTGAAAGGATTGAGCAGGTAAATTGGAAAACCGAGTTTGTTCTTCCTTTTCCATTTTACGGCACAAAAAATATGAAGCATAGTAATTACATCAGCAAAATAGGTTTGGTGATTGCTTACAAAAAGCACATTTTTCCTGGGCAAATTTTCAATGTTTTCCGTTCCGGTAATTTTTAATTTATTGATTATGGCTATTCCCGGGTAGCTAAAAACACCGATAATAAAGTAAACAAGTGATTTGAAAAAGTGGGTTTGTTGCAGGTTTCTTAACCAACGCTTCATTCAATTTTATTTAATGTACAATCGGTTGCAATTTAAGAATTAGCAATTAATTTAAAATGGCATTTTATTGGCATTTATTTTACCATCGGCATGCTGCTGTTATAACGTATTTACTTACCTTTGCACTCC
>DASTXM010000068.1:0-3357 GCA_035765495.1 Hanamia sp. | reverse complement strand
TTTTTTATACTAATGTTTTTTTGCAGAGGCTTTAATGTTCGTGATGGATTATTTTCGGGTACAGCAGTAAGCTCAATATCAGCATTACGATTTTTACGGGCAATGTTTACCAATATTATCTGAACGGTTATTTGTTTTTTATCAATATCAGGAAATATTTGAACATCATCAATGTAGCAAGATGGTTTTGCAGCAAGATAAAGCTTGCCAATGAGGCCATTCCAGTTGGTTTGTGTATGATCGGTAATGCTATGAGAATTTTCGCCTACATTAAATTCCTTTACCCGGTTATCCACTCTTACAGTAATCTGGTTTTCCCCGGCATGTATTAATGTGGTAAGGTCGAATACATGGGGGGTGCCCAGGCTATTGCGCATTCCTGCCGACTTACCATTTACCCAAACCATCGTTTCCCAATGTGCACGTTCTATAAAAAGTTCAATATGCTTTCCTATCCAAGATGCGGGAATCGTTACTTTTTTTTGATACCATGCAGCGCCCTTATAATATTTTACCGGTTGCAGCCAAAAGGGTACTTTAATATTTCCGGGCACTCTGTATTTGGCGTATTCAGGTTTGTAAAACCACGAAGAATCAACGATACTGCCTGTCCACGGTGTGTTCATCGTAATGTTATTGCCTAGATGATTGGTGGTCATGGAACCAGGCAGAATAATTTTTCCTGGTAATTGTTTATTGTACCATGCTTCTTCAATTCCTTTATCCAAAGAATCTGTTTTAAATAACCATGTACCAGAAAGATCAATTTTATTTTCAGGAGGCAGCCTGTTTTGGGCTTTTGCAACAAATGTTGTCAGCGTAAAAAGCAATAAGGATTTAAAAAAATACAGGCTTTGTTTTTTCATATGATATATTAAAAATGTCTTTTTAAATCAGTTACGTTTCGGGATTAATGGCCGCAATATCAAAATTACCGAAAACCAAAGCGTACTTAATGGACATCACTGGGAAAAAGATGGACTTTTTTACGGAAAATTGCACGAAACTAATTCCTTAAAAACAGAAATTTTAATTATTTCTTCTTTTACTGTATTTCACCTTCCAAGAAGTGTAATTTGAATTCTGCCTCATAACAATACCGATAACTTCAAAAGTTGAAAAGAACTCACTAATGATTGGCAAAACCATGTTACTTCCTGTTTACTGCATTTGTTTTTCCAGTAGTTGAAAAAACGGAGATTTCAAAAGTATGTTCGCATCTACATGGCTTCTGTTCAGTTTTAATAATTCATGAAGGTGCTTTTTTGCTTCTTCATTTTCGCAAAGCCCTATATATCCCAGTACTGCCAGATAAAGACAATGGATTTTGTTACGAACATTAAGATCATCATCAAACACAGAAAGATCAGGAAGTGAAACAGCGAAATAATCAATCTTTATTGTATCATTGATATGCTCTTTTGAATATTCTTTCATACTCTCAAATCTTTGTTTTGCTTCCTCCTCCCTGTTTAATTTTCTTAAAGCAAGTCCCTGGTAAAAGAGCACATCCGGCGGCGGATCGTTGTAAAAAATTGGCGCTTGCAAGGAAGCCTTTCCTGAAGCGGCTTTGAGTAAACATTCTTCTGCTTCTTTTGTTTTGTTTAAATGAGAAAACGCAATTCCTTTCCAGTAATTAATCTCATTATTAGAAGTGCCCGGCAGTCTACCTTCGCCAAGGTTTGCAGGATAATGTTCTGTTTGGTTTAAATATTCCAGAGCTTTATCCCAATCACCTTCACCCATCGCTTCAAAAGCCAATCCTTTTTGAGCAACCAGATATTGTTTAATAACACGGCCTTCGCCACCTTCCCATGGATGAAATTTTCTTGCAGCTAATGCGTTTGCTGCCTGTTGAAATTGGCCCGAAAGATTAAGAAGCGTTACATATTCCAAATACAAATCGTCTCTGTCGTTCACGTCTTCAAAATGCTTTTTCAAAAAAGACAATCTTTCTGAAACCGGCTTGTTAAGTCGCTTGTACAATTGATCTAATTCAAAAAGAACGCGCGCATCTTTTTCATCCAAACTAAAACTTCTTTCAAAAGCATTTAAAGCCTTTTCCTTATCTTTTAAACGATTACAATAAGCAATCCCAAGATTTCGGTAAACGGTTGCAAATCCATCATAAATATTTACCGATCTTTCCCAACATTCAATCGCATCGTCGTATTGTCTTCTATCATACCAAAGATTTCCGAGATAATAATTTGCTTTATAATCTTTGGGATAATTGTTGATGATAAATTCCAAGACCCCAATATCTTCGAGCCTGTTGGGAAACTCACGGTCAGGGCTATACGAAAATCCAAGCTGCGCAAATTCTTTCCCCTTTTCTTTATTTCCTGAAAAATGAAAATAGCAGGCTTTATAATAAGCATGCAACGGATGTCTCGTATCAACGAGTGAAAGAAATTCAATCGCTTCTTCATACAATCCGCACCACGCATAATCTATGGCAATTTCAATGCTGGTGTGTTCATCATTTCGCAGCCGCGTTCTTAATGTTTGCAACCATTCTTCAGCAGCCTCTTTTTTATTTTGGGTTAAGTAAATTTTGTACAATTCATAGCCAGAACCAAAATCAAACGGATCCAGTGCCAATGTTTTTTTAGCGAACTTTTCCGCCTCTTCTAACCTATTCATTTTTTGGAGCATGATCGTTTTGAGATGCCTGGCTTTGTAACCGTGATTGTTGCGTGCCAATGATTGATTAGCCAATGCTATTGCATCATTCCATTTTTTTTCAGAAGCAGTAATGCGCGCCAGCTGCAGATAAGCATTGTCTTTCCACGCTGCATTCCATCCGGCTTTAAACAAAAACGGGACCGCTTCGCCCTTCCTTCCCTGCATGAATAAACTAATGCCCAAATTATAAAGTGGCTCGCCATCATAAGGATTGCGATTGTGTTTTAATAAAGTATTTACAGCCTTTGTAAAATAGTTTTCTGCTATTGCAAATTTTCCTTTCCGCAACCACCAAAGCCCCAAAGCATTATTGGTGCGAATATCTGTATCATCTCTTCGCAATGCTTCTTCATAATAATCAATCGCAGAATAAGTGGCATGGCGGTATTGTTCCAGGTGTTGTCCTGCAAGGAACAAGCCTTCATTTGTTTTAATGTCTTTTGGCTCTGCCAATGGCTTTGCAGGATCAGGTGCCACGTCTTCATTTTTTTGTCGAACCGGTTGATAACTTACCAACAATTCTCCTTTTTGGTCCATCACAATTACTTTCAAATCATTAAGCGAAAAATTTTGAGGAAGATCAACTTCTATTTGATAAGAAGTAACCGGAGAAAGATTTTCAGTGGTTTCAAAAATAATGACATGTGCATGTTCTAATTGTATGAGTAC
>DASTXM010000067.1:0-2735 GCA_035765495.1 Hanamia sp. | reverse complement strand
ATAAAGAAATAAATTTAATGAAAGATAATTGAAAGAACGGTCCTGAAATCACCGATTCATACTCAAAAAAAAGTCGTACGTTTATGGCTTGATTTCCTTCTCGGGTCTGAAAAAATAGTTCATTATACCTAACTTCCTGTAGCCGATTTTTACAAATTAAAGTCAAGTTATTTGTTGGTATACTGAAAAAGATGAAAAAATGTTGGTTCTTTGTCCTTATATCTGCATCTGTTTTTAAAAACAAAGAATATTTTCTTTTATCAAAATTTAAAGGGATGAATAGACATATTTTAGTGTTGAAATTTGTAGTAACTGTTTTTTTTCTTACAAGTTTTTGTCTTAAGGTATGTGGGCAAGTTAATGCAGGAGACGATTATGAAATACTGACCCCAAAACCGGCTCTGCGGCCACGTTTAAATAACCCATTGGTTTACGGTGCCCGGCCAGGCCATCCCTTTATTTTTCACATACCGTGTCAAGGCAATCGTCCTATTCATTTCACTATAAAAAATCTGCCGTCAACATTGAAACTGGATAAAACTGCAGGCCTTATCACAGGCACTGTGCCTGCAGAAGGAAATTACAATATGGTGATAATGGCAAAAAATAAAGATGGAAAAGATAGTAAAAACTTCAAACTGGTAGCAGGGGATACATTATCATTAACCCCCTCAATGGGATGGAATGATTGGTATGCTTATTATACACGGATAACTGATGAAGATGTAAGAAAAGCAGCCGATGTATTAATGAGCAGCGGAATGGCAGATGTAGGATACGCTTATATAAATATAGATGATTGTTGGGAAAACCGTAAGAAAGGAACAAATGGTTATGATAAAGCTGATAGCGGACGTAAAGGAGAAGAACGGGACGCGCAAGGTAACATTATACCAAATGTTTACTTTCCCAATATGAAAAAGTTAACTGATTATATTCATTCAAAAGGATTGAAAGCCGGTATTTACAGTTCACCGGGGCCTCATACTTGTGGAGGATATGTCGGCAGTTACCAACATGAAGTACAGGATGCAAAACAATATGCAGATTGGGGCTTTGACTTTTTAAAATATGATTGGTGTTCTTACGGACAAATAGCAGGAAAAAACGCTGATTTAGCCGCTTATAAAAAGCCGTATATACTGATGGGCAGTTTGCTAAAGCAACAGAATCGTGATATTCTCTTAAACCTTTGCCAATATGGTATGGAAGATGTGTGGGAATGGGGTGCTGAAGTAGGCGCGCAATCGTGGCGTACGTCCGGCGATTTAGGATTTGAATTGGACAGGATTTTTGATGTAGCCGTTAATAATGCAAAACATAGGCAGTATTCAAAGCCTGGCGCCTGGAATGACCCTGATTATATTCAAATTGGGTACATAGGGATTGCAAATAAAGAAGGCATTGCAGAACAAACGAAGATGCCTCCTAGCATGCAATATGCCTATATGTCGTTGTGGTGTTTAATGGCTTCTCCATTATTTTATAGCGGCGATATGAACCATTTGGATCCATTTACTTTAAATGTTTTGTGTAACCCTGAAGTAATAGCAGTGGACCAGGATCCGCTTGGCAAATGTGCTAGAGTAATTATGGGGAATGACAGCACATTTTTGATGATAAAAAATATGGCTGACGGTTCAAAAGCTTTGGGTTTGTTTAACCGCAATAAAAAACCTGTAGAAGTGACTGCTACCTGGAAGGAACTTCAAATATCCGGGAGACGAAAACTAAGGAATTTATGGCTGCAAAAAAATATAGGTACCTTCCGCCATTCCTTTAAATCAACAGTGCCCGCTCAGGGTGTTGTTTTAGTAAGCATCAGTAAGCGAAAAGTTTTTTAATAATTTCAAATTGTGCATATTATAGAATGGCGACAGGGCGGTTAAGGATCATTCTTTCTTTTCGATTTTCTTTCGCTTTGCTCTGTACTCATGTGGTGATACGCCAATGCGTCGTTTAAAAAATCTTGAAAAATAATAAGGGTCATCAATTCCTATTTTAGCGGCTATCTCATTTATCCTGAGTTCCGTAAACATTAAGTATTGACAGGCTTTCTGGACTTTAAGGTGATTAAAATATTCCATTGGCGGATAGCCTGTGCGGTGTTTAAAAATTGAAGACAAATGAGAAGCAGAAATATTTATTTCATGGGCCATCTCTGCCAATGTACACATGGCATCAATGTTTTTTTTCATAAAATCAATAACCTTATTTATTACATCTTCTTCCTGCTTTCCATTTTGATTGAATGATCTTTCCGGTTGCAAAAGGCTTGATAAAAAATGGCTGAAACAAAGGTTGGCGCAGATCATATTTTCGATGCTATATCCTCTTTCAAAGCGTTCGTAAATGCTGTCAAAAATTTCTATTCTTTTTTCAGAATAATCAATGCTTTTTTTGAAACTGTTCAAATTTTCTTTCAGATATTTGGTGAAAGCATCGGCTTTCGAACCAGCGAAATGAACCCAGTAGATAGTCCATGGATTGGTTTCTTTTGCGCCATAGAAATGCCTTACTTTTTTAGGCACAACAAAAAATTCACCGGCTTCAATGTTATAGCTTTGTTTATTAAGGGTGATGCTGCCCCTGCCTTCCACACAATAAATAAAGATATGTTCATCAGCGCCTTTGATCCTTCTTCTGTAATGAAACCTGGCCTTAGGATAATAACCTATATCGGTGATGTAGAGATCTGATATTAATGGGTTTTTGACGCAGGATTCTGCTAATAC
>DASTXM010000066.1:0-43289 GCA_035765495.1 Hanamia sp. | reverse complement strand
ATACGGGTTGGCGATACCTATTACATGGTCAATACCACGATGTTTGTTTTTCCGGGTGTCACGATTCTAAAATCACACGATCTTGTTAACTGGCAATATTGTGCTAATGCCGTGCCGCGGTTTGATTTTAGTAAATGTTATGATCTCGATGGTTGTAATCGCTACGGTCATGGACAATGGGCAACCAGTTTAAAATACCACAATGGCAAATTTTATTTGCTGTTCATTACACTTAATGAAGGTGGTTTTATGTGTACGGCAGATAAGGCCGAAGGGCCGTGGCATGTCACCCATTTACCCAAAGGATTTTATGATCCCGGGTTGTTTTTTGATGACAACGGTAAGACTTATGTAGCAAATGGCTACAGCAAAATTTCGATTACAGAAGTAAATGATAGTCTCGAGCCTGTTGGTCCGGATTCACTCGTATTTACTGGCGATATCCGCAAAGGACTCGAAGGAACGCACGTGTATAAAATAAACGGCTATTATTACCTGTATTGCACGTATGGCGGAAGAGATGGCATGCAGATAGCGCTTCGCTCGAAAAATATTTACGGGCCTTACGAAGAAAAGCTGCTCATGTATGATACCACAAAAGGTATTAATTACGGTATCCACCAGGGCGCGCTGATTCAAACACAAACAGGCCAATGGTGGACGATATTGTTTGTTGACAGCGGCCCGTTTGGAAGATTTCCCTCCCTGCAACCGGTAACATGGAAAGATGGCTGGCCGATGATCGGCGTGAATGGAAAAGCGGTAACGACTTTTAAAAAGCCAGATGTCGGACGAAAATATTCGATAACTGATCTGCCAAAGTCAGATGAATTCAATGAAAAAAAATTGGGCATGCAATGGGGATGGAATCATAATCCCGATTCAACAAAATGGTCGCTCAGTAAAAGACCCGGTTACCTGAGATTGGAAACCGTTAGCGTGGTTCCCAACTTAACGATGGCGCGCAACACGATTACACAAAGACCTTTTGCCAATCGCAATCAAACAATACCAACCAGTGCCACTACAAAAATGGATATCAGTCACATGAAAGATGGCGACATCGCAGGGCTGGCTGTGTTTCAGCAACCATATGCCTACATAGCAGTAAAGCAACAAAAAGGCAGGAAATATATTTTGATGGTGAATGATGGTAAAGCCGTCGATTCAGTTGCCATTAATCGATCAACTATATATCTCAAAACCATTGCTTCCAATTCCTCGGGAATAGCAACTTTTGAATACAGCACTAATAATAAAAATTTCAAACAGCTTGGGGATGAGCTAAACATGAAGTTTAGTTTAAAAATATTTACCGGAAATAAATTCTGCCTGTTTAATTATGCAACCCAACAAACAGGAGGATATGTTGATTTCGATTGGTTCAGAACCGCAAGTGACTCTAAAAATTAAAAGCATGAATAAAAAGTTTTTTCTACTGTGTTTTATAATGCTTTCTTTGGCATTGGTACAATGCAATCACACACATCATTTGAAGCAAACAGCAACCAGCAAAGGCCTTAAAGATTATTACAAAAACTATTTCCCAATTGGTGTGGCAATTTCTGAAAGGTCGTTAAAAGATCCCGCGGATAGCGAATTAATTCTTCAGCAATTCAATAGTGTTACACCGGAAAACGCGATGAAAATGGGACCGATTCATCCAGGAGAAAATTTTTACAACTGGAAAAATGCTGATTCAATTGTTGCCTTTGCAATGCGTCATCATCTCAAAGTGAGAGGCCATAACCTTTGCTGGCACGAGCAGGCACCAAAGTGGTTCTTTACTGATTCATCGGGCAACCTGGTCTCAAAAGAGGTTTTACTCAAAAGATTGAAAGATCATATAACAACTGTTGTCAACCGTTACAAAGGAAAAATTTATGCATGGGATGTAGTGAATGAAGCGGTTGATGACAACCCGGGTAATCTTTTACGTCATGACCTGTTCTACAAAATATGCGGACCGGAGTACGTTGCCAAAGCCTTTGAATATGCGCATACTGCTGATCCTAACGCGGTTTTATTTTACAACGATTACAACCTTGTACGTAAAGAAAAAGTTGACCGGGTTTATGAATTATTAAAGCAACTAAAAGAAAAAGGCGTGCCGGTTGATGCGGTCGGTATACAAGGTCATTGGTCCATCTACGAGCCATCGAAAGAACAGTTGGAATACGCACTCAACAAGCTCGCTTCATTGGGATTGAAAATTCAAATTACAGAACTGGATATGTCGCTCTATAAATGGGAAAAGAACCGCAGGGCAAAGACCGCAGCCGACGTAGACACTTACACACCGGAGCTGGCGCAAAAGCAGGCAGACCAATACAAGATGATCTTCGATGTATTGCGCGAACACAAAAAAGATATTACCGGCGTTACCTTCTGGAATATTTCAGATAAACACACATGGCTCGACTTTTATCCTGTGCCCGGGAGAAAAAATTACCCTTTGCTTTTTGATACCACTTTACAACCTAAAAAGGCCTATTGGGAAGTAGTGAATTTTAAGAAATAAAAATGAGGTTTATTCCTGTCCAAACGAATTCATTCAGGCTGGTGCTGATTTATTATAAGCTATGGTGTTTTATCTTCACAAAAATTATTAAACTACCTTTTCTACCTCATGTTGAAGATTTACACCCTTTTCTTTTTATTAATTCCTTCTCTTACTTTTTGCCAATCAAAACATGATTCATTAACGATAGAACAAATCATGAGTGATCCAAAATGGATCGGCACTTCTCCTTCAGGTACCTTCTGGAGTGCTGATGGAAGCAAATTGTATTTTAACTGGAATCCTGAGAAGGCGCCTTCTGATTCTTTGTATTATATCACGCTCAACAATCACGTTCCTGTAAAGGCAAACCTGGAAGAAAAAAAGGAAGTGGTTCCGGCCTACAAAATTGTGTACAATGTAAACAGGACGGCGTATGCATATGAAAAAGATGGTGACATTTTTTACCATGAAATAAAGCCTGCGAAAACAATTCGCATTACCAAAACAACGGCATTTGATTACAATCCGCAATTTTCATTCAAGGGAAAGGACGTTGTTTATGCAACGGATAATAATTTGTTTGCCTGGGAAATCTCGACAGGGCAAACACGGCAGTTGACCAATATCGTAAAAGAACCTTCAGAAAGTAAAAAGGAAAAACTGACTCCTGAAAACCAGTGGCTCAAAAACGAACAGGTGCAATACATGCAAGTATTACGGGAACGGTTAGACGAAAAAAAGAAAGCAGCAGAATACAATGAAGCAACAAAGCCGGAAGAGCTCAGAAAGATCAACATCGGCAATGAGGCACTTCGTGATCTTTCTATCAGTCCGGATGGCCAATTTATCATCTACCGGTTGTATAATGCACCGTATCAAAACAGCCGAACAATTGTTCCCAATTACATTACCGAATCCGGTTTTACCGAGGATATTAAAGGAAGACAAAAAGTTGGCGAACCCCAGGGAACTAACCGTTTCTTTATTTATGATCGCGATGAAGACAGCATTACCGAAATAAAAACGGATTCTATTGAAGGTATCCGTGATCTGTCGGAATTTTTAAAAGATTACCCTTCTGAACTGAAAGAACGGCAAAAGGAAAATGCTGCAAGGAAAGTAAATTTTGAATCTGCAAAATGGTCACCGCAGGGAACCCATCTTGTTCTCGATATTCGCGCACAGGATCACAAAGACCGTTGGCTGATGCTTTGGAATCCCGGTTCAGGAAAATTAAAATTATTAGACCGCCAGCACGACAGCGCCTGGATCAGCGGACCCGGAATTTATAACGGCGGATGGATAGACGAAAATAATTACTGGTACCAATCTGAGAAAACAGGCTTCTCCAATTTATATTCAGTAAACGTACTTACCGGTGAAAAGAGGGACTACACGCCTGGAAACTATGAAGTGTGGAACGCGCAGCTTTCCTCCGACAAAAAATATTTTTACATCACCACCAATGAAGTAGAACCGGCGCAGCATCAATTTTATCGTTTACGCATTGCCGATAGTAAACAGGAAAGAATTACCACAATGGAAGGCGGCAACAGCGTTACGGTTTCCCCGGATGGAAAAAATATTGCCGTTCTTTATTCGTTCACTAACAAACCACCTGAACTCTATCTGCAGGAGAACAAACCGGGCTCAAAACCCTTGCAGATCACACATAACGCAGAAAGCCCCAAATTTCAATCTTATAACTGGCGGGCACCTGAAATATTCACTTTTGCAGCAAGAGACGGCGCCCTGGTTCATGGAAGGATTTATAAACCGCAACATCCTGATGTGCATAAACCTGCCGTGATCTTTGTGCATGGCGCTGGTTATTTACAAAACATCGACAAATGGTGGAGCGAATATTATTTCAGGGAATACATGTTCAATAATCTTTTGGCGGACCATGGATATTATGTGATGGATGTGGATTATCGTGGCAGCGCGGGATATGGCCGGGATTGGCGAACCGCCATTTATCGCAATATGGGAGGAAAAGATTTGACTGATAATATTGACGCTGCCAAATATCTCGTCAAAACATTTGGTGTTGATCCTAATCGCATTGGTATTTACGGCGGTTCTTACGGAGGATTTATTACGCTCATGGCCATGTTCAAAACACCCGGCGTTTTTGCTGCCGGCGCAGCTTTGCGTTCAGTAAGTGATTGGGCCAATTATAACAACGGTTACACTTCTGAGATTTTAAATACTCCTTACGAGGACAGTCTCGCCTATCAAAGAAGTTCGCCGATATATTATGTGGATGGATTTAAAGGTCATCTTTTAATGTGCCACGGAATGGTTGACCAGAATGTGCATTTCCAGGATATTGTAAAAGTTACCGAACGATTAATTGAATTGGGAAAAGACAACTGGCAACTGGCGCCTTACCCAATGGAAAACCACGAATTTGAAGACCCGAGCAGTTGGACTGATGAGTACAAGAGAATCTATAAATTGTTTGAAGAGGTGTTGAAGAAGTAGATTAAATTTCCAGCGTCTCCAAATACATCAGCACATCCATCAAACCGCTCCACGAATCCTGCCATTTTTTTTTGGCTTCTTTCAGTTTTTCGTGGTGATCTTCAGTCAGGTTCTTTTTTGAATCGATCAGGGCATCGATCTTGTCAAGCGATTTTTTGTGCAACTCCTCCAGTTCTTTTTTATGTTCCATAGCAATTTGATTTGCAATAAAATTACGAAGAATCAAAGCCACAGGGAATGAATTTTCGCAGGAACCAATTTCCATATTATTTATAGAGGAACGCAGGTTTGTTATTCCAAAGGAGTATTCAGAGTTGTACTTGCTATCTTCACATCTTCACCGGATATCGCTTCGACATACAATTTGTAATATTGCGGATTGGACGGAATTTTAAGCTCAAAATATTGATTGTGCCCTACCTTGTTCATAAACATGGTATTTCCATATTGATCCAGCCTTACGAGATACCATTCAAATCGAATATTCTTTTCACCATCAGTAAATAGTTTCCACAGGTCGCTATCCTTATCTTTATAAACCACATGGTATAACAATTTGTCATTTGCAACAGCAAGTTGCGCAGGTTTTAGAATCCTGATTGGTGGTACGGGTGATTGACCTGGTAGCTGACCATTCCAGGATTTAAATACATCCCAATACCATTGCTTCTTTCTTCCTTCCAGATCAAGCAGCCCGTTTAGTTTTACATAATCTGTCGTTTCTATATCCTGCCATTGAGGTACAGTACCTGATTTACGAATAGATGGAATCAGGTGCCATAATCGCACGTCCACCTTTCCCCATGCCATTCCCTGTTCCAGTGGTTCATTAAGTAACGCCGAATCTTTAAGATCGACAGATAGCATATAAGTATTTATTTCTGGTATATGGCTTTTGTAATCATTAAACCGGTTCCGGCCATTTACATCCCAATCCAAATCCATAACGATTGGCCTTACAGTATCTATCTTTCGTATCTGACGGCACACATCCTGTAACCAGGCAATATACTTTTGTTCATAATAAAAGTAGTCTGGTTTATAGGTTTGGCTGGCAAGGTAGTGGAGTACGTCATCTCCCAGGTTCCATGCTATGATATATTTTTTATGCAGGTTGTTTCTTATTACCTTCAGAATCCTTTCCTTTTGCTCCTGCATTTTCCTGTTATCATCAATTGCGTCAGGCGTAGCTAAAAACCAAAATCGAGCTATTAGATTCATCTTAGCTTCGACAACCGCTTTATCCAAATCACGATCATATATACCAGGCATCGTTCTTTCTATGGTGTTGGCACCAATTTTTTTCATAGCCGCCACATCATCTTCAATTGTTTTCAAGCTCAGGGTGTGCCGGTTCCTGAACCAGTTATATCCTTTGTCATAAACAACACTCCTGGCCGGAAAAGGTAAATTTTTCACTTCTGCATCCAGGGAAGTTTTTTGCCAGTTTATCTTATTAACGTCGATCGGTATACTTTTTTGGGGTGAATTAGCAAGCATAGCATAATCACCGGGATTAACCAGAATTGATCTTATCTCTTTGAATGCAGTATCAAGCGTATTCCACGTTCTATGCCACCATCGTAACCTGTTCACTGAAGAACCAACTGTTTGGGTCAACATAACCGGCAAACCGGATTGAAAGAGTTGTAAAGAATGGTAAGGCCGGTAAAGTGAATCAAAACTATACAGATCAGTTTCCAGGGCATCGCGGTTCGTGTCCAGTATATTCACTCCGAGCCAGTCCACATAATTTTTCCCCGGAAAGTAATCATTGGCTGTTGGAGCATTTGGTGCATTCCATATCCATATTACCTTGCCAGCTCCGGCGTCGTCAAATTTTTGATGAACATATTGCCACGCTGCTTTAAAATCATCGGGATTACAACCTGAACAGGACAACAGGGAATTCCCGTCAACGGTATTTTTATCATTAAACCGAAGGAATACCGGTTTGTCCAAATGCGCAACTTGCGTAGCAAATGAGGAAAATAGTTTATCATATTTACCCTCAAGAATATCCTGGAAATTATTACCATTTGTTAGTCCGGCACTGTCTTCTTGCAGCGGATTCCATACAATGAGCGGTATGGCATGATGCCTGTAGACTTGCTGCAAATAGTTTGTATCAAGAATATTATTTTCATCTGCCTTCCAGGAAATTTCGGAGGAAACAATGCCAATATCCTTACTACTATCAGCTAAGGCAAGAATTAAATCTTGTCTTCCATTATCTTTACTGCCGTCCTTGTAAATACCGCGGTAAAACACCTGCAGTTCTATCGATGGCTTTGGTAAAAAATTGGGGAGTTGCTGTTTCTTCCAATAGGCAAAACCGAAAAAAGCGATAACTAACACAGAAAGTCCCAATGAATATCTTCTTAAAAATCCGTGAGCTTTTATAATAATCCAGTTATTCTTCCTCAATTCCATGGCAAAATTATTGATCCTGCCACCTTCCTTAACATATCCTGAGATCGATAAGATAAAGACCATAAATACTACTTGCATACTGGCCAGGCCAGCCATAAAAATTGTGTAGGGATTAAAATCCTTCAGCAAGCCGTAAATAATCGCCACCAATGAAATTACTCCGATCAGTATGTTGGGTACACTAAGTAAAAAGGGTAAAGGTTCATTGTCATTTTTAGGGGTTGGTATGTATGGCACCTTCTTACGAAGAAGTGTATAAATAAAACCCACGGAATGTATCCACCAGGCACCAATTTGCAGAATGCCTCCAACAATGTGAAAACCTCTTTCCCTTTCATCCGGCAGCCACTTTTGGGCATAATGCCTGATAAGCATACTCATCGAGAATAATGGAAATGCTGCAAGGAAGAAGGTAAGCACATCCATTCCTAAGGGAATATAGCCAGTAAACAGAGAAATTACCGGAATTAAAAAATTAATAAAAAAAATTAGACCGCTTAGGTAGTGAAATGGCAGTGTGAAATAGTGGAGTTTTTGTCTCCATGTAAATTTAGAAAACAGTTTGGGATAAGTAGCGAAGAGGAGTTCCCATGTCCCCCGGCTCCACTTTAATTGTTGTTTATAATAAGACGACATCGTCGCCGGCACCAATCCCCGTGTTAAAATAGCAGGCACATAAAGCGAGCGCCATCCTTCGGCATGTAATTTCATCGCTGTATGCATATCTTCTGCAAGACCACTTGCGTGGCCACCTATTGAGTCAAGTGCTGTTCTGCGAAAAGTACAATTCGCACCAATGGCCTGAACAGTACCATACTTATGCATGCTCATCATCATAGGCCCATAAAAGGGATAGGTTTGTTGCGCGGCCCCCTTAGCTACAAGACTTTCTTCCTGGTTGTAATAAGCCTGAACTATTTGCACGAAACCAACAGAAGGATCATTAAAATAATCAACCACTTCATCTAAAAAACCCGGTGCAGGAACATGGTCCGGATCGAGCACCACACATAGCTCACCATTTGCGTACTGCAGGGCATTGTTGATGTTGCCCGCTTTAGCATCTTTTTTAATGATCCTCGTAACATGCTTAACTCCTAAGCACGCACACAATTGTTTCACCTTAGGATCGTCAGCTTCATCGCAACACCAGGCAGTGTGTGGGTAACTAATATTTTGAATAGCCGTTAAAGTCTCTTCCAGCATATCAAAAGGCTCGCCCGCGCAATAGGTAGTCAAAATGTCGACAGTATATATTTTTTGCCTGGCTGGTTTTTTATCCGATGAAATTGAAAAATAATGATACCATTCATGCAAGTATTTCAGGGAATAATAAACCATGGTTATTACCAGCAAAATATATAAAGGCAAATAACTTATTGCTCTGCTTTGAAATAAGGCGTACAACAACAACAACATGGAGATGACACCCACGAAAATCATCAGCCGTAACGCTCTTTTCTCGTTTCTTGATGGGGATTGTATAGGATTAGTTCTAAAGTTCATTAGCGTTCTACATAAATTGGAATATTGGCTGTGGCAATATACCCCTGCGTGTTATATACAGTTACAAATACCCGGTATGGCCCCTCCTTTTGTGGCGCCCTGAAATCAGTAACAGGTTGAGTGCTGTCGGAAAATAATCCCACCACTGCGGGTGGACCTTTGGGATAATCCCAGTCTTCTCTATACATTTCCCACTTATACCGCAGGGAGTCCGAAGGATTGGATGATTGCATTTCCAAAACGGCATGATGTTTTGAATCGCTTGTAACAATAATATTGTTCTTTCCTCCCATACCATCTATAAACATGGATTTAATTTTTGGAGAAAGATGCAATGTACTGGTATCTTTCCAGCTATCATTCAATGCTTCTTCAATTTCATTGGGGTTACCATTTTTGCCGAAAACACTAAACCAACTTTGCGTATATTCCTGCCTGTTGCCCCAATAAAAAACCACTGATCCCAGAAAGCGCGGATCTTTTAGTGGCATGTATTTATTATAAAATTCGTAAAAAAGTTGCGCCTTTTCGGTGCTCGAATATTCTACCGGCACCTTCCATGCTGTCATTGGAGCTTCCCATCCACCTTGTGGCGCCCATTCTCCGATCATGTAAGGCCCTGTCCAAAGCCATTTTGTACGATCAAGATCATGCTTAATGATCTTCAAACTATTATAAATATTTATTGAATAAAAGTCAAGAGCGGGTATACGCCATTTTAACTGGAAGATCTTTTCTGTTGTTATATTTATTATGGCAGTAGATACAGGGTGGCTTGGATCAATAACATGTATGCTATCAAGAATTTTGTTGTATGCTTTATAACCATCACTAAACAACCAGGGAAGCGTCATTTCATTTCCAAGGCACCATGCCAATAAGTTGGGGTTGTCTTTATACCGGGTAACTATAGAGATACAGGCATTATACAATTCGGCTGTATTTTTTTTATTACGGTAAAAGTCTTTGTTTACTGAAGGTATGTCTAAGCCTATTATTACTTCTACATTGAATTTCGCAGCTTCTTTTAAAACGCTTTCTACTTTAGAGGTATCCCAGCACATGATCGTGTTGCCACCGGATTCAGCCAGTTCTTTAATATGATCTACACCTGCTCCTCCTTTTACAAGAAAAGGTTTGCCGTCTTTATAAAACCCGTACTTTCCATCCTTCTTTTCTATAATTACCTTGCGTGGCCCTTTATAGGCGCTGCTATTTTGCGGCCCACGGTTAAAATAAAAAATCCCTGCCAGGACTAATGCGAACACTGCACCAATCAACAGTATTACGTTCATCCAAATTCTTATTCTTTTTAACGTCTTCTTCTGCTTATTCAAAGGGGGTGATGATTAAAGAATTCAATTATACTATTTAAAAGGCAATTTATTATAAGGAACCGGAATATAAGAATTATGACACTGCATTGTTAAAAATAACCCACCATGAAAGTGAATTTTAATTCCCATTCTCTCTCTTTGGGCCTTGCTGATTGTCGTCCGAACAAAAATCCTCTAATTATTTTATGTTTTGGTATTCCATTTTTGATTCCTTTCTTTTTCGACTAAAATAATATGTGAAAAATTAAAATATCCACTTAAAACAAAGAAGAAATTAACCAATCCACCCGGGAAAAAACTGCGTTGCATTCGGGAAATTTCAACAATCCAATGATAGGATGCTACAAATAGCACTGTACAAAACGCAAGCCAGAAGAACTGGGCATAATATGTAAGTGGTTTAATCTTGACATTCATAACGATATCAACACTAACGACAGGAAATGTTGAAAATTGCTTGCTATTCCAGTTACTTTAATAATGTTTGTACAACCTTTATCATACAGGATTATTCACAGTTAGCTTCTTCCGGCGGAGAAAGCAAAAAGCGCGTGAAGATAAAAATTATTCAATATTTAAAGAGGAAAATTTTGTGTGTTTTTGTTTTGCCCTCTCAGTTTCAGTAAATAAAATGATTCCAACAATTTTTATTTTTGATGTTCCCTATTGGATTTCCACCATCGCTTTGATCACATTATTAACCGGGTCCAAAAACTTTTCAAACTCATCTTTCAGTTTGTCAAAATGAACACGATGCGTGATAAAAGTGCCAGGGTCAATTTCCTTATTTTTAAAAGCAGCGCTTACCTTTTCAAAATCGGAACGTGTTGCATTGCGGCTGCTCATGAGCGTGGCTTCCCGCTTGTGAAATTCAGGGTGAGGGAAACAAATTTCTCCTTTTTGTAAACCGATCAACACATACCTGCCGCCGTGCGACAAATATTGAAATCCCGCATTAATCGCTTTTAAATTGCCGGTGCAATCGATCACCACCGAAGGCATCTGTCCGTTGGTAAGTGATTGGAGCTGTTCAATTACATCATTTGAAAGCGCATTGATCGTATGTTGCACTTGCAGCTTGTCTTTGCAAAACTGTAATCTGTTTTGGTTTACGTCCATCACGATTATGTTAGCACCAGCAATGCGGGCAAATTCAATGGTACCAAGCCCGATAGGTCCTGCACCAATTACTAACACATCTTCTCCCGGCTGAATTGAAGCACGACCTACTCCATGCGCACCGATTGCCAAAGGTTCCAAAAGTGCCAGTTGATCAAAACTTAAGCCGTCGCCATGAAAAAGAGCGTACGAAGGCAATGAAAGATATTCTGCCATGCCGCCATCTTCGTGTACGCCACAAACGCTGATACTACTGCAACAATTGGGTTTGCCCATCCTGCACACAATACAATGACCGCAATTGAAATAAGGAATAATCGTTACCGCTTCACCAACTTCAAAACCGGGTGCATCATCAAAAGCCACCAATTCACCCGCCAGCTCGTGACCTAAAATTCTTGGATATTCAAAATAGGGTTGTGTGCCTTCAAAAGCATGAAGATCTGTTCCGCAAATGCCGATGCGTTTGATCTTAATGATCGCACGGCCCTTCGTCAATTGAGGTTCTTCTTTTGAAACATAATCAAATTGCCGCGGCTGTGTACAAACTAATGTTTTCACTGGTGATGTTTAAATGCAGTGTAAGGTAATTATTTGTGGTGGAGTTGTAGTAAAGCAACAAATATTGGTGAATTTTTTCTCAGCAACATTTTCGGCACGACACTTTACAATATCCGCAACGTCCACTTTCCTGAGACGTTGCAGAGAAGGAGACCTTCCGATTTTTTGATCAAGTTTAATATCTATTTATACCTATTTCGAACTCCTGTTTTTCCTCCAATCCTTATAACTCATCTCAAATTTTATTTCACCCTTTCCGTGGGTTTCGGTTTCATGCCAGCCTGCTTTTCTGTAAAATGCTTCTGCCCTGGTACCAGGTGCTGTTCCCAACCAAACGCTTTCCTGTGCCTGGTCAAAATACCAATCCATCATAATGTCGTGTAATTGCCTTCCAATGCCTTGTTTATCAAATCCGGGCTGAACGAATAAAGCCCAAATGTTGCGGCCGCGCAGATCTGCAATTGAAAAACCAACAACCTGGCCATTCACTTCACAAACCCAACCTTTACCCCGTTCTGTCAGGAATATCCTGCAATCCTCGTCAGTCACAAGGTTGGGGTTGGATAATGCGTTTTCTTTTACAGAATTTCTAACGAACTGTATTTGTTTTATGTCGTCAATATGTGCTTCACGGATAACCATGATTGAGAAGTTGAATTGTTCTTTCATCTACCGACGATATTCAAAATCCTTGATGAGCAATTTATGCAATTTCCAACGCACATAATTTCCGTGGTATGTCTCTTTATATTAGTGACTATGATGAATCATTATTCCATCCACTTTAAAATAGGCTTTGTATTCTTCCAAACGCTTCAGCAGTGCCTGCCCCGATTCTCTTATTTCTAATGTTTCCGCTTCGTTCAAAGGTGTGATCACATATTCAAACGGACCCTTTCCATCTGCCAGCGTGTTGGCATCCGGATTTACCAAAAAGGGTTGCTGTTTAGAACCGGGCTCGATACCCAGGTCTGCATTGGTAAGATAAGGAGCATAGTACATATAGTGGGGCATGCTTACCGATGCTACATTGTTATTATGGGGATCATTGCTCGTGTATACACGCATCATAGGTGCTTCCATGTAGGATATCCCGGGGCGCGAAGGAGCTTTGTAGTATCCTGATCTTATTCTGGCAATTATAGTATCCTTCACTTGTATGGGCGAGTATTTTCCGCTGGCGCGCATCGCTGCCACATCAAGATAAACAGGCAGGATGGTTTTGGCACCTTCTTTATCGAAGCTAATCGGTGTAGCAACATCGTTGCGAAACTCCGCCCATTCCCATTCGGTTCTTGCAATAAAGCAAACAAATCCATTTGTTCCCTGCCTGGCTATATAATAGCCTTTAGCAGGATCAAGCAAATACACAGTTGCGGCATTGCGCAAATGTGGAGGAAGCGCACTCAGGGCAAAATCAGTTTCAAGATCTGCCGGCATCTTTTCAAGGGTCAAATAATTTTTTGTTTGTGCAGTTCCTTCCATTGCCATAATGAAAATAAAAATTAGGCAGAGGGTTATGCGCTGCCACATAAGTATAAAATTTTTCATCGTCTATATTTTGAGGAGATCAAATATAGTTTAGCGCATGACCTTTTGAAGGTGGTAAATGCGACAAATAGGAGGCGTAAAATGCCTTTACGTTAGATTTATTAGGCGCAACGTCAACTATCTTTGACGTTGCAAAGCTACAAATATGGATTACTTTTATTTCTATTGTGAAACATAGGAAGAAAATACCGAAATGATAAGCGGTGATTGCATTTAAACTTATTTATTAAACAACTTAAAAATGAGAGACATCAACCTGATAGTGCAAATTTCTTTAGACGGGTTTGTAGCTGGCATCAAAGGTGAATTTGATAACTTTACGCAGGGCGAAGAAACCCTTGAGTTTGTGTGCAACATTACAGATACAGCCGATGCAGCGATGTTTGGAAGGATTTCTTATCAGCTTTTAGAATCTGATTGGCCTACGGCCGGAAGCAAACCGGGCGCAACAAAAAACATCATCAAATATTCCGATTGGTACAATTCGGCATCCAAAATAATCTTCTCAAGAACTTTGTTAAAGGACAATTTGAAGAATGCTACCATTATCAGCGGGAACCTTTTGCCGCAGATCAACAAAATAAAGGAACAAAATGGAAAGGACATTTTGATCTTTGGAAGTCCGACAATTGCCCATGAGTTAATGAATCTGAATACGATTGACAATATCTGGTTGATTGTGCATCCGGTAATTTTCGGAGACGGCATTCCATTATTCAGAACAAGAAATCATAACATCCAATTCACACTTTCATATTCACATCGGTTGGCGAATGGTGTCATCTGCAACAAGTATGCATTGCAGAACTCCAATTAAACTGTGTCGGGTTTTTTGCAGCCCATCCCTTTACTCCATCACATCCATCTTAAACGCCTGTATCTTAGGATCCGGTTCGGGAGAAAGGGAAAACCAGATTTTAATATTCCCTTTTTCTCCTTTTACTATAAAATAGCCCCGTAGCTGGTTGGTGGCCACCACATCAGAAACGGATAAAACGGTACCTATTTTTTTAAACGCTATCCCGGATTGTTTTTGAAGGTCGGCGATAAAGTAATCGTCAAAAAAGTTGTCTGCAAATATCCCAGACTGCCTGGCATTGTTCCAGGAGGGCAGCAACGACATGATCTGCTGTTTCCTTTTCTCCAGGATGGGAGAGGCCGGTAATACGCGCGGTTCCAGCTGCGCCCAATTCAACAGTGAATCAATGGCATCTGTCAAAACCGCCCCCATAGGCGCATAGGTAAGATTGCCGAAAACGACCATCCCAAAACCATAATCAGGCATGATCCGCCACTGGCTTCCAAACCCGGGTAAGCCACCAGCATGCGTGATCGTTATTACATTATCACAGTCCCGGTATTCATGTAACCCGTAACAGTAAGAATCAATAATAGCACAATCCTCTCCTTTTGCATTTTTTTCATCTGTCCACACGCGCGAGAAATTCCATGCATGTTGCATTTCCCTTACCGAACTTCTTTTTATGGGGCCATCGTCAGCACCGTCATGAGGCCATGCAGAAAGATGGAAGCTCATGTATTTTGCAAAATCCCCGATGGTGGTGATCAGTCCGCCCATGGCTCCAAACGCACCACTATGTAATAACGGCTGCGCTACAAATTTCCCGTTAACATAACGGTAGCCAATAACCAACCGGTTCGCAGGAACATCGTCATAATCCCAGTAAGTGTGCGTCATTCCAAGTGGCTTGAGAATATTTTCGGTGATGTAATCCTGGTAGGTTTTCCCGGAAACTTTTTTGATGATCAACCCCAAAGTGGCAAACCCGAGGTTGCTGTATTCGTAACCGGTGCCCGGCGTTGTAGAAAAGCTGATCCCTTTTGCATACAGGCTATCAAGGTACGCATCGCTTCTTCCCAGTTGCCTGTCGCCCCATGGATTATCTTCCGGCAACCCGGCATTATGAGTCAGCAAATGGCGAATGGTGATCAACGGGGCATCGGTGGTAACGGTTGTCATGCCTTTCGCTTCCGGGATATATTTTTCTATCGGGTCGTCAAGCGATAATTTTCCTTCATCCCTCAATTTTAAAATTGCCATTGCCGTAAAGCTTTTTGTCATAGAGGCAATGTGGTAATCAGATAAAGGCGAAGCCGCGATATTTTTTTCAAAGTTGATGGTACCTGAATAAAAAGAATGAACAAGCCGGCCATCCACTACCAATCCATAAGAGATGGAGGGGAAATGATGTTCCGCAGCATATTTTTGAAACATAGAATCCAACCTGGCATAGGTGGCAGCAATTTTTGCATTCCTGTTTGGATCAGCAAAAAAGGGAGGCCTGTAGGATTGCGCCATCGCACTAAAAAAAACAAAACTGAAAAGCAGCGACGCAACTATTTTATAGATGTGAGTGCAGGTTTTAGATTTTCTAGGCATGCAGTAAAAATAAGGATTTCGGGTTTTTATTGATTTACTGTAATTCCAGCTACGATTTTCGAGCAGAGTCAAGCTTGGGAAACTTTGCTGAGGCAGCAAAACTTATGAAATTCAAATTTGCCTGAGCCCCAGACCTGTACTTTCGGCTCATTACCCGAATTTAAAGAATATTAATGATTTACGGCACAAGCGAGACGCCTTGCGCCAGTTGGGGGAATTAAAATGAGGCCCTGAATCTGCCTTTTTTGATTTCTGCTCCCGTCTTACCGGCTGAACTTAGAGAAATATTTATATGACCGTATAAAGTGCCAACCACTTTATATGCATCAATACTGTCTATTCTGCAATAAGCGGGATAAGAATCATCCGCATACAAATAAGTCGTGTTGCCATTCCATATTTTTGTATTTGATTTAAAATAAAGGGAATTAAGCGCATTAGTATAGGATCCTGTTTTATAGATTCCCGGGGCAATGGCGGAATTTGAACTGATGACTAATTGAAACCGGGAATCTTCATTGTCAGATTCGCCAATTATGTAAAGATAACTTCTACCTGAAAGTTCAGATTTAGTAGCGGTTAGAATGTTTCCTCCAAACATACGGTATAAAAAAACAGGTTCATCCTCACTAAAATCCCATTTGTTTACTGAATCCACCTGCGGCACATAATTTTTTACTCTGCAACTAAATTTTCCTCCTGAAATTGACGTACTGTCTTTATTCATTCCTGAAAAGACCCCGGTCACCACATTTCCATTTACCGAATTAATTGTTACTGTTAAATCCCCGAGTGTGTCGTTTACATAAAAAGGATCAATACCCGGCGTAATTGCCTGCAAGCCAACATCACCCTTCTTACTCTTATAAATGCCAGGTTTAATTGTACCTCCCGTTCTAACTAATAATTTGAAAGTTTCATATCCGAAATTATTATAGGTAAGTCCATCCATCTCCAAAGTATTTGAAATTACTGACGCGGATGAGAAATAACCTTCAGATTTGCTAGTGCCGTTGGCAAAAGAAAATGTTTTTGGCTCGCTATCTCCGACGCCAAACTCACAGTTGAACTTGCCATCAGTAACGCTATGAATTGAACCTCCGTTTAATCCTATGTCGAGGGGCAGTATAAGTTCCCCACTAAAAGTCGCTCTTAATTTATTGCCAGACAAAGTATCAATTATATAGGTAACATCTGAGCCGTTAAACGAACCGGCAGCAATAAGAAATCTTGTTGAAACTGTGTCTACTGCTAATAATCCATTATAGGCAGAGCTCTTTATTGGCCCCGGGCTATAAGTTCTGTTTACGATGATGTTGAAATGGATATTTGCGCCTTTGTCGTCAGAGGTTCCATTACAATATATCACCGTATCAGGATGAGGATCGTCAGTGTGGATGAGTTCATAAAAACTTGTATCCACTGTCCCACTATATTCTACTCCATCTATTTTGCACTCCCATCTATTATTATTACTGGTGCCCGACACGGCTGTGTCCCCCGTATTTGTTGGAGGTGTTTGCGGTTTTAAATCTTTTTTACACGAATTGCAAATAATCGAAGCAGCAAGTATAAATCCGAATAAAGGCAAAAACTTTTTGGTACTCATTAGCTAAAAATTAGTTATTAACTACAATTCCCATAATATTAAATCACACCTATCTTCTTTGCAAGAAAACATTAATAATTTTTCAGGCGATATTTGGACATAATATGAGAATCTTTTTCAAAGTAAAGTCGCACGTAGTGGACGTTGCGCTAATTTGAAAATAAAAATACCAAATAAAAGTTCGTTTACCGCACCTTTTAATGCTCGGAAGCATTCAGGCTAAAAATACGGTACATCCTGTACCAGAGAAGTGCCTGAGGAACATGCTCATGCAATATATTTATGGCTTATACAATAAAAATAATTTCTTTTAATCAACAGCACAAGCAGCTTGTGCTACATGAAGGTTGTAAACGAAGTTTTGAGACAATTTTTATTTTGCGGGTTGTCTAGCTGCACCTGTCCCGTAATTCGGGAAACCTCAGGACAGCGACGCCTTTCTGGCGCAAGCGTCTCGCTTGTGCCTTTTATCACGAGATACTAATTAATAAAGGATAATTCAATCAAGCCCTTTCCATTATAATAATTCCTTGCGCTGCTGTATAAATATTCTTCCTGTTTTGTTACAAAGCCTGCTTCAACGGGATTTTGATGTATATATTTCAGCTTTTGGTAAAACATCTCTTTATTCAATAATTCTATGGGATGGTTATGCTGTTGCCACAACTGCCAATCATTGTTATTACTGTTTTTCTTTCCCGCTCTTTCCATCATCCAAAATAGCCACTCTTTTCTGCTCTCTGCCGGATTACTTGATATCTCTTTCCTCAAATTTCGGGATGTGAAACTTTTCATCTCTCCCACAATTTTGTCCAGATCTCTTCCCCGGCTTCCAATGATCATATGAACATGACTTGTCATAATGCACCAGCCATATATTTCTAAATCTTTTTGCTCCTGGCAGTACTTCCAACTTTCAATTAAAACCTCTCTGTATTCATTGCGCACGAATAAATCAATCCAATATACAACAGCAAAACTGATGAAATGCAATTTGCCAGGATCCCCAAAGCGGTACTTTCGGCTCATTGCCCGAATTTAAAGAATATTAATGATTTAGGGCACAAGCGAGACGCTTGCGCCAGTTGGGGGATTTAAGGCACAAGGGAGAGGCTTGCGGCAGTTGGGGTTTTGAGCCTTTGGAGGACAATCGGTCTACCTCATTCACTATAAATTTCACTAGAATAAATACAGCAGATATACTGATGTATGTCAGGTAGATAACCACCCCAAATCATCGTTTTTCAATGGTTCAAAACAATAGCTTTGTATTGAACAGAATCTTCTAAAAGTAAGTTTATGAAAACATATATATTGGCCATCCTACTTTGCTTGAGTAGTTTTGCTATCACTAATAACGCAAATGCTATATCCAAAATTTATCCGGGATCAACTGCAACTGCAATCAAAGACTGGAAGAACCTGAAATTGAGCGAATTTATAACGCTCTCCGCAAAAGATTTTAGTAAGGTCACTGGAAAAAAAATGAATCTGCGGGAGCGGATTTCCTTTTCAATCACAAAACAAAGAATGAAACATGTACTTAAAAAGAATCCAAATATGACGGTGAACGAATATATTGCTTCATCAGGGAAAATGGGGAAAGGATGGTGGATTTTGATTGGTGCTGCTGCCGCAGTATTAATAATAATACTTATTGGTGCAGCCGTAAATCCCTATAAGTAAGTGGGCAATCTTCCGGCGATCATCATTATACTTTTTTCTCAGCAAAGTTTTCTGCACTACAAATTGCGTCAGATTCTATATACGCAACGTCCACTATCGTGGGACGTTGCTGAGAGGAAAGCAAAAAAGGGAGGTCTGTAGGATTGCGCCATCGCGCTCAAAAAAACAATACTGAAAAGCAGCATCGCAACTATTTTACAGATTTGGGTATTGGTTTTAAATTTTCTGCTCATGCAGTAAAAATAAGGATTTCGGTTATTTGTTGCTTTGCTGTAAATTGGCATTTATCTAGTCCTCCTTTGCAACGCTTTGCAACAAGGGCTAGTTGGCGTGAATTAGTAATAAGTAAACGTGTCGGTTTTAACTGTTCCTGTAAGAGGGACAGTTGTAGTCATCGTGCTGACTCTTTTTTTATCGTCGAAAGTATAGGTATAGGCTTCCTCAGTATTTACAGAGTTGTCAATCATGATGGTATATTTCTTCTTCAGGCTTTTGTTTACAGGAGAGACAACCGGAAAAATCGTAGGCATCGGCATAACGGGATCTGAGTAATATTCGAAGGTTTCAACTTTGTTATAAGGACTCTCTGACCTTATCATATTTCCATTGGCATCATAAAAATAATTTGTGCTTGAAGACAAGCCTGGCTTTCCATTCGAGTAGTCATATTCGTTTAAGGTTTTCAACAGGTTCGAACTGCTATAAATGTATTTCTCGCCCGTAGTATCGTGCACACTGGTAGACGTAAATGTGCTGTCTAATAGTGAATTATTTAAATAATAAATCTTATGAAATTTGAAGGTAGAACTTAAATAATCCAGGTCTATTTCTGTATTTGACTTATAGGTAAAAAGAAGTTTTTGGGCAGGTGTAGTGGTCCAATCTATTGAACTAATCCTGTTTTGCGCATCATAAGTAAAACTGCAGGTAACCGTTCCGGAAAAGTGGGTGTTGTCAGGGTCTCGGTATAGGATTTCACCTTGCCATAATTGTAGTCTACAGTCGTTGGAGTAGTGTCTTTTTTGCAGGAGAAGAAAATGAATGAAGTTGAAATGGCAAGAATATAAATGTACTTGTTCATAAGGCAGTTGAATTTATTTAGTTAATCAGAAACGAATTAAATTGAAAATTAGTGCTTCAATGAGGCTGAATTTTTGGGGTCGAAGTATAAGTAGATACAAAATCCTGGAAGCGAAGCATATTTAAACAACCATATCCCATACAAAATTGTTTCTTTCAGCATCAGGCTGAAAAGTGTTTTGATTTTTAATAATCAGCTTTCGATAGTGATTCACTTTTATCCAATATAAAAGCTGCAAACCTCAGGACAGCGGCTCTGTAATTATTTTTGCGTTCTAAAAATAGCAGGGCCAATCTGACCGTATCGCCGTCAACTATTTTATGCGAATATATAACGCCCCGCCGCCGTCAGCCGCGTCCTCCGATAAGGTAAGAGAATCGTGCACGACATCAACAAAAGTGCGGTTACCGTATTCTTCACCGTTGTAAATAATTCTATTTCCCATCTTGCCTGTTAAATTGAATTTTTCTTTTACGATGGAATAGGTGCCACTTTTTAAAAGCACATGATTCGTATCGATTTGGTAAGTTGCCTTGGTAAACTTCAGGTAATTTCCGTTGCCGGGAGCAAAACTTTTAGCCGGTACCCAACCGCTATATTCTGTTCTTAATTCCCATGTGCCAATAATTGCTTCCGAAACGGACGTGCTTTCTTTTTTGCAGGAAACCAGGCACAACGGTAACAAGATAATAACAAGCTTAAAGTAATTACGATACATTTTATGTTTTGTTAATGACACCCACCTGGGATAAAGCGTTGCATGAAATATAACTCCCCTGATCATAAAATCCATTTACGGCTGATACAATAAAAATAATTTTTTTTGATCAACAACACAAGCGGACGCCCGGTCTATACAAATGACAATGTTGCACCATTGAGGAACCAATAAGCTCTGCGCCAGTTGTCTATTTCTTGTAAGCAAATACATACTGCTCGATAACTCTGCCCGCTCTATTCAGTTTGTTAATTGACGAAATCCGTCCCTTAGCATCCCTTGCTCTTTCGTTCCTGTATGCCTGCACAGAATAAAAGGATTTTACATTATTCGCATCAATCAGAAAAAAAGAATCTGTATAATTTGAAGAGACCGCCTTCCAGAGATCAAGTGTATGAAACTTAAAATCAGTATTGGAATAATCAATCGCCATATCATAGGCAAAAACGTCTTTACTCTGAATAACATTATTTAGAAGTTGCTCTGCTGTATCACTATTTATGTCATATAGAAAATCTGTCTTCATTTCCACATTTGGGTGAAAATATACCCCTGATGGTTCAGCTTCAGTATAGCCGCTTTGAAAGATACATTCGCGGATATAGTTGTTTTTGTCAAAGTAATACCAGAATTGGTCGTCCGGGCCGCCAACAAGTCCATTGCGCACGCCGCTGAACAGGTAGTCATTGGAACTGTTATCATGTTGTACCAAACGCACAAGGCCGCTATCCACAGGCATGATCAGGTATGATGAAGCAGATTGGCTTTGATAAAGGTGGTAATAAAAATCCGGCAGCGAAGCAGGAGGTTCATTGCTTAACAGGTAATTTTGGTAAATATCTCCTACGCGATCACTGTAATAGATTACACTTACTGCGTCTGGATATTGTTTGCCATTTGAATATAAAAATGAATTGTCAAAATTCTCCTTAAACTGGCCGGTTGAAACACTATCGCCTATAAGTTTGCCGGACCTGGAGGCTACACCGATCAAATGCCCGGTAGTTGGGTCAAAATCATGAACCACGTTCGTCTTGTACCAAATGCTTGCGTTACCGTTGGTAAAAAAAGTATCATAACGGTCGTATTCTATCCTGTTTTTTTGAAAGCCATTCGGAAATGTATAAGTGGAGGACAAGATTTTTGGGTTGATGTTGTCGCTGACGATGTGCCTGATTGTATCGGGCAATTGCAGGGTGGAGATTCGATTTGTGTTGTTGGTTGTAGCGGATTTGTTGCATGATACTGACGCGTACACAAAAAAGGCCACCAGGAAAAAATTGTGGAGGGTAAATTTTCTCATTTTTTTTTAGTTTTTGGCTCGTGGAAAAAAAATTGCAGCCGTTTAAGATAGTGGTAAAGAATATTACCGTAATCGTAAACCAAATATAACACAGATATTTATAATTTTTACTTTGGCTGTTATATCGCCCTTCCTTTCCAAGCGTCCGATTACGCTATACGTAGACCGGCTTGAGATTGAATCATGAAATAGATTTATGGCTTATACAATAAAAATAATTTCTTTTAATCAACAGCACAAGCGGGCGCTTATGATGGATCGATGTAGTAAACGAAGTTTTGAGTTGACTTTTTATCTTGTAGTTGTCCTGAGTTGCACCTGTCCCGTAATTCGGGAAACCTCAGGACAGAGGCTCTGTAATTATTTTTGCGTTCTAAGAAAAGCCGGGGGAAATTATAGGGAAAGCAAACGCGCATGAAAAAGAACGTCTTCGTTTATCCATCCGTCCTTTCAGCATGGCTAGCCTTTCGACAATATTGCTTTTGAGGTTCCTGGAAATCTGAACTGGATTCACAAAAGATTTCTTATTCTAAAAGGTTTAATATACTTGCACGTTTTTCTGCTTTCATCCCAAGCAGCATCTCTAATGTATGTTCAATATCGTTAATCATAAGACAGGTAATTACCATTTCAGTTTTGTCTTTAAAAATAATTTTATAAAAACGATATTCCCCAAAAGAATTCCACCCCGATCCCTTTCCAAGGTTATAGAAATATTGAAGGGAATCTATATCTTCAAATGAATAGCTAAGAACCGTACATCCTTTCCTGTATTCCAAATGCTTTGCTTCAGTAAATATGAAAAAGGTAGCACGCCAATTCTTTATCAGGTATTGAAGATGAAGTATAATCGTGGGAAGGATATCTATAAAAAAGAAAAATAAAAAGATAGTTCTGTAGGTTTCCCAGTGCCATCGATAGACATAATAATTATACACACCGAAACCAATCCAAAAAAGGGTAGTAAAAAAAAGATGACCTAATAATAGTAATTGCTGCTTTAATGAAATTTCGTATCTAAAGCTTTTTTCGCCAATCAAGCAGTTGTTATAGTGTTTTGTCAAGGGATAAGGCGATCAGTAGTTAAAAAATTATTTAGGATGGAAACGGTTTTTATTGCTTATTTATTTCTTCGTTGCGCTGCATGATGGTAGTAAACGAAGTTTTGAGATGAATTTTTATTTTAAAGTTATCCTGAATTGCCAAACTCAGGACAGCGGCTCTGTAATTATTTTTGCGTTCTAAAAATAGCAGGGCCAATCGGACCGCATCGCCGTAGACTGAACGCCAACTATTGCACGCGAATATATAACGCTCCGCCGCCGTCAGCCGCGTCCTCCGATAAGGTAAGAGAATCGTGCACGACATCAACAAAAGTGCGGTTACCGTATTCTTCACCGTTGTAAATAATCCTATTTCCGATCTTGCCTGTTAAATTGAATTTTTCTTTTACGATGGAATATGAGCCACTTTTTAATAGTACATGATTCGTATCGATTTGGTAAGTTGCCTTGGAGAACTTCATGTAATTACCGTTGCCCGGAGCAAAACTTTTGGCCGGTACCCAACCGCTATATTCGGTTCTTAATTCCCATGTGCCAATAATTGCTTCCGAAACGGACGTGCTTTCTTTTTTGCAGGAAACCAGGCAAAACGGTAACAAGATAATAACAAGCTTAAAGTAATTACGATACATTTTCTGTTTTGTTAATGACAGGCACGTGGGATAAAGCGTTGCATGAAGTATTACTCCCCTGATCATAAAATCCATTTACGGCTAATACAATAAAAATAATTTTTTTTGATCAACAACACTAGCGGACGCTTGCGCTACACAAATCGCAACCTTGGCCTATGAGGGGATTTGAGGCACAAGCGAGACGCTTGCGCCAGTAAGGGGAGAATAGCCAATAATTTTAGCCGGTACCCGCGTTTTTTTTCAGCAACCTCTTCGGGCTCGAGACATTGCGTCAGATTCAATATACGCAACGTCCACTATCGTGAGACATTGCTGAGAAACTAAATCTACCGGATCAAAAAGCCTTCTTACAAAGGCCTGCAGAAAATTGATTTTCGAAAAATCTTTCTTCACAACTTTTATTTTTGCCAATTTCTTACCTAATGTTTGACCTGTGACAGCTTCCATTAAAGGGAAATAAAATATCCAAATTGCAATAAATGACAAGCCCCAGGTTGTATTATCATTATGGATGGGACGAAAAAGATTATAAGTCGACAAGAAGACAAAATATTCAATAGCAGTTACAATATATCTAATCCCGGGCTTTGCTTTTTTTGCTTGCAATTGAATGTCTGCCAGTAAATTTTCCATAAGCGTTCTTTAAATGAGAATAGCCAATAATTTTAGCCGGTACCCGCGTTTTTTTTCAGCAACCTCTTCGGGCTCGAGACATTGCGTCAGATTCAATATACGCAACGTCCACTATCGTGAGACATTGCTGAGAAACTATAGGTTTTAGATTTTCTGCTCATGCAGTAAAAATAAGGATTTCGGGTTTCAAAAGTTTTATTCAGGATTTGCGAGATTCGATGAACGTCTCGCCAGGAATCGAACATGGGAGGAGTTCATGACAGCACAAATGGAAGACATTAAAGGATAATTTTTACACTCCTTCTTCAACTTCAATTTCTTGCTTTGATTCAAAAACCTTCACGATTCGATTGCGCTCTCCAATCATTAAAAGGGCTAAAACAATCTTAACTGCGGAAGTTATTATATTGGAATAGTTTGCTGTTGTCGTGCCGCGGGTAAAACTTTTTTCCTGAAACCAGGAATAAACATTTCTGAAAAAATTAGGAACCTCTTCAAACAGAATTATACCTCCAAGAACAATTAATGCAATCGTTAAAACCCGGTTCATTGAAATATTGAACAAAAATTCTTCCTGGGTAAAACCGCGGTCAAGTTTAAGCAAGTCAATTATCGAGTTTGTTTTAAGCATTAGTTTGTAAACTATGAAACAGTAAAACGCAAGAATAATCAACGCGATGAGAACGCTCACATAACCCATTCTTATTGATGGATCATCAAAACTTTCAGGTGCAATAAAAACTGTAAGAGAAGAAATTAATTGAATAACTGACAATACTATCTCCCGTAAAAAGAAAATTCCAAAAATTTTAAGGATAACATTGAATAAGCTTCTTGGAGTCATGGTTATTTTACTATTTGATTTTTAATTTCACTTCCAGCACCCTTGGCCCAAAGCAGGTGCAACCTCCTTACTTTTTCACAATTAAATACAACAAATCCTTCGGCAATTTTCCATCTTCACTCCCCGGGAACATCATCAAAAAATAGACGCTCTTATTCCTTTTCAAAAACAAAATACTCTTAGGCGTTTTACCTTGTGTAAAAATTGATGCCTCATCTTCAACGTAAAAATCGGTTGTGCTGTCTTTACCGTACTTAACTGAAAAGCCACCACCCGGCAAAAAGTAATAAGCCGCGGTTTCATTTGTAAGAACAACTTCTGTTTTGGGGTCAACCGTTGTTAAAAGAAATTCGGAAGCAGGCGAAACCCTGCCTTGCCTGAAGTCTAAATTAAAATAGCCTAAGTCATCGACAAGGAATGTTCCCTCGCCACCAACGGCGCCGTGATTATTTCCAATTGCCGTGTCAAGCTGAATATCTTTCGCCAGTTCAATTTTATATATAAGTAGATTATACTTATTGTCATAAACTGCATTGCAAAAAGGATTACGGACTTTACTCAAAAAGGAACCAGTATCCGTCAATTTTTTTTGAGCGGTTTCTGTAAACAAACTGACATATTCCCGGTTAAAATTGTTCGAATAGCCAACATACTCTTTTGACACTTCTTTGAAATCTAATTTGTCCTTATTTGACCAAATGAATGTGTTATATAAACAAATCGATGTGAGTAGAACTGAAAAAATTATTACAGGAATAATAACGTTACTTTTCTTTCTTGATTTCGCACGCCTTCCGGCGGCGGATGCAGAAAATGCCTTCACCGAACTATGGGCAACTTTCGACCTTATAAATTGCAGTTGTTCGGCGGTTAGCGCTGTTTTGTCAATAAGAATCCCCGTGCCTCCAGGGTGGGACACAATTAAATATTTTCCTGATTCTTTTTGTTTTATAAAATAGGCGCATAAATATTCGCCTTTAAAATTTTCGGTTTCAACCTTTATATCGTTTTCGCTAAAGGTATAGGTAACACCTTTTTGAAAATTCCCGTTTGAGCCATATTTCCTCACCGCTCTCCATGTGTTTAAAGGTACTATCGAAAGAAAAATCATTCCTTCGATTAAGTCAACCGAAGGACTGCCGGAATAATAGGGTGTAATTTCCAGGAAAGTTAAAGCAGCAATTATTACAAGATACAATCCAAAAATTGTAAACAGAATGCTTCCCGTTTGTTTATAATAGCCGAAGAAAACTATCCGGGCATATTCCGTTTTTGTGATTCTTGTGGTTACAGTGAATTCTTGCACGTCTATTATATTTTTTTACAAAATTTTCCTATTTGCAGGCCATTTCATTCCCAAATAAATTTCTTTTATAAACTACACAAACGCACTTTAGTTCAGAAAAGGACCTTTTCCATTTAGGTCGTACACCAAATATCACTTCGCAAAATCAACCACACCGTTACTATCATATTGCAGATTGAATTTAAAATCACCGGTTTGTTCTATATAATTACCCGGAACATTTCTGATTTCAAAATGATAAGACCTGAAATTATTTTTAGTTAAGCTTCTATAAAAGGTTTCATCCCATATCCCGAATCCTTTCAAAGGATTTGTAGAACTATCATAGTTTCCAAACGTCTCTTGCGTAGTGGACAATAATGTGTTGTCAACAGTATAATATGTTTTTGACGATACACTATCAAGGTTGCCTGAACTATTAAAACTAAAGTTCTTTATAGTATATCGCCCACCGTACTTTTCAACCAGCTTATCAAGAAGCTGATCAGTGCCGTAAAAATATAACGTGGTATCACTCTCCTGTGCAGAAGTATAAGCGATCTTCATCTGAATTTTACCATTTGCAAAAATATAGGTACGCCTGTTTTCATTTACAGCGATATCGGGATAGCCGCTCTTCCTTATTAAGTCAATTTTGTTCTTGCTGTATTCAACTGTATCGTATAGATCGGGCATGAAAACCAAGTAGCTGCCGGTTGAATAATGGTTAGTTAAAAAGCCGCCCGTCCGAACCTTGAAATTATTTTGCCCGTCATATTTAAAGAAAAAACACTCCGGCTTAAGATCGATGTTTTCACCAGTATGCATATTGTCTTTACCTAGTAAATAACCCCTGTTGATGCTATCAATTTTAATGACGGGTTGTTGAATGGGCAATTCACGCTTCTTGCAAGAGGTTAAACAAAAGACAGCTATAAAAATGGATATACAACTGCGGAAATTAAAAATCTTAAGTAGAGGCCATGTAATCACCAAAGCAGGGTAATGAAATAATTTTTTTAGAGCAATAGTTTTAGAGACAGCAATTTTCACAACAGTTGTTTTAGTTTAAGTGTTAGCAAAGGCGCTGTTGTTGGATTTATCTTTAGTACAAAAAGGAAACGAATTTTAGTCTCGTTTATTTCTTCTCATCCAGCATCTTCTGCAACATTTCCACTTTTTCTTTTTCACTTTTTACCAAAGCTTCATACAGCTCAACAATTTTATCGATTGGATTGAAGGTGCAGTAGTTAGCGTTTGCGATTGAATTATCTTTAAAATCACTAAAAGTATTTGAAATAATATTTATTGCAGCCATTTCATCAAAATTCTTAATCGCTTCCACGGGAACTTTTAAGGCTCCTGAAATTTGCCGCAACAGATCATCATCAATAGTTTCTTTTTGCTCAAGCAGTGATACCTTTTGTTGGTTCCAGTCATCACCGAGATCGGTGGCAAGTGCGTCCTGCTTAATGCCCATCATTTCGCGAAAGCGTTTTACGTTGCGGCCATGGTGAATTTTTTCTTTCATATTGTTGGTAGTCATGGTAAATAATTATTGATTATAGTAATGCGTAAAGTAAATCTTTTTTTTGAAATGAGTTGTGGTAAAATACCGGCACATTGTCCGTAGTCGCAGACGTACGGACAGCGGTTAAATACTGGATTGGGCGGTTAAATATTCTTAACAAAGAGCACAATTGAAGTTTATTATAAAAATGGAAATTTTCGATCTATTGGTGTATCATGATATTTGGTTAATTACAATCTTTCATGTCCTTCTCAATTAAACCTCCGCTACCTAAGCCCATTTCATATTCCCGAAACTGTCCATTTTGATAGTAAATCCTGTTCACCAGGCTATTGTTCATATTGATCTCAACATATGTTGGAATAAGGTCCTTCTGATATAAACCTCCTGGAATCGTTGCAATCCCATTCTTAATTTTAACCGCGTCTAAATCGTTAAAAATATAAATACTATCAGTATTTGTATAATCGAGCTTAATGCACCACACGACATATTTTTTGCCGTAGCGATCAATTACAGTAGAATTAATTATTCTTCCTTTAAATTGAATGTTCTCAATAACAGACCTTCGAAGTCTATCTTCCGCGTCATTTTTTTTATTTACATAAAAGATAAGAAAAGCTACAGTGATGAATATAATAAGTAAAAATATTCCTATTCTAATTGTACGTTTCATTACTTAAATATTATATTGTAGGATGTCTTAAAAGTATATTCATATCTTTTTCCTGATTTCCCGAAGCTCATATTTACGGCTCATAGAATAAAAATAATTTCTTTTACCAACAGCATAAGCGGACGGTTCCGCTACACACATCGCAATCTTGTGCTAATTAGGTCAAGGCCAGTTTTTTGTTTTCAAATATTTATGAACGTTTTTGTAACTATATTTCAACTCTATTAACGGTGTCAACGGCAACATAAAATGTGGTACCCAGCAATTCTTAATAATTTCAATAGAGTCAGACGATAACTTAAACGTTCGGAAATTAAAGGTGCGTTCACATTCTTCACAGGACTCAAGAGCCATCTTATACGTATCTGAATCAAGGTCTTCATCTTTGCTTACATACTGTTTCTTTAAATCCCTTTTATATTGATCAAACTGGCTATGGTTGTCTTTTAGCACAAGATCCCGAAAGCCTCCGGTTGTGTCAATTATTGTTGAAATGCCGACTGGCGTGCCGGTTATTGTTGAATAGTTGTAATATTCTGTCCAATCGGTGCAATATGCACCGCAACCTTCAGCACTTATATTCAATGAAATGATTCCATTTTTATTGAAGGTTACTTCAAAGTCAAGATATACAACTCCATCTTCCGCCCATTTGTTCAAAGCTTCTTTGACTGGCAAATTGGGATACTCATTATCCGTGAACCGGTTTTTGATATCAGTATTTATGAGAGAGTCAATTGTCTTTCGTCCGGTCCTGATAACCGGGAAGTTCATTTTATCAATTGGAATATCTTTAAACTTCGGAGAAGGCGACACCTTTAACGTGTCGACTCTCGCAGTTTGTCCATAAGAATGTAAAGTCAAACTCAGAAGCAGGATGGTGTCTTATACTGAAAAAACTTTACAGTTTAGGTTGGTAATCCTGTGTGAGCTTTACAGTAATTAGGAATAATCCTGATCAGGCTTTACAGTGTTTACAATAATACTGAATAAGCTTTACAATCTTATGTTTTATTTCCATTTTTTTATTAAAGGCTGTTTAGTTAAATGAGCTTTCTGTGGTGTAAGATTACTAATACTCATATGTGGCCTTAAACAATTATATGCCTCTATTGCTTTACAGACTGCTTCTACCGCAGTTCCATAATTTTGAAACACCTGGTTAAGTCGAGCCTGTTGCTTTAAAATACCATTTACCCTCTCAGCAATTGCATTATCGTATGGGCTTCCAGTTTGTGTCATACTGATATTAATGTTATTATTTTGAAGAATGGTTATATAAGAATGACAGCAATATTGAATGCCCCGGTCGGAATGATGAATCAATTTTCTTTTTTCTTTTTCTGTGGATAACTGAGAAATTGCTTTATTGAGCGCGATGATACAGCCTTGCGCCTTTAAATACTGACTTAAATGGTAACCCATAATTTTTCTTGAGTAGGCATCTGTAATAAGAGAAAGGTATAAAAAACCATTTTTTGTTCGTAGATAAGTTATATCACTTACCCAAAGTTGCTCTATGGCTGTGGTAACAATATTCCCTGTCAAATCCGGCCATTTATAATAAGGATGATTGGAATTGGTGGTAATGGCATATCGTTTCCGCGGTCTGATAAGAAGATCGTTTTCCCTTAAAAGATCATAGAAACGATCTCTACCAATATTTATGTTATGTAACCGAAATTCTTCTTTAAGTATCCGATGTAATGGTCCTCCTCCTATTACTATTTGTTGTCTTATAGTCTTTACTTTATCAATAATGAATGCTTCATGTAATTGCTCATCACTGCTGCGCCAGCTTTGATCATAAAATGCCTGCCTTGTTTTACCAAACAGTCCACAGAGCTTTTCTAATCCTGCAGAAGGATAGAATCGCTTCATCTTTATAACTGTTTGGTACCAGACTTTTTTACAATATCAATACCCAGCTCCTTTTGGGCAGTTTCAATCAGCATTTCCAACCCTGTTACTTTGAGGTTAGCATCCTTTAACTGTTTTAATAACCGTTTCTTTTCCGGATCGCTTGATACCACTGCTTCAACTTTATCAACCATTTGTAAATCTTCAGTATAATTTTTTTTATACCATCGTACAAAACCCGTTACTGTGGTAAGTGGTAAACCATATTTCTTAGCAAGCAATCCATATCCAAGATTACTGGTCAAATATTCCCGGGCTATAGCTATTTTCAAGCCATTGTCGTAAATGGGAGCCCTTCCCTGTTTGTGTGTGTTCATATTTAAAGATCAATTATACATACTTATTACCTAAATATGTAAAGTGATTTTAGTAATGAGACAAACTTTATTCTGGCTTTCCAAATATTTTTACTTTTACATCCATGGATTCTTTTTCCGGAAACGCAAATTCTTTTGACCTTAATTAAATAAATTTCCTTCCTTCCCAATAAACTTTAATAATTTACCTTATGAAAGTTTATCAAATCTTCCTTATCACCTTAACGGTTGCTTCTGTATCCTGTCAACAAAGGCAAAACACCAAGAACGATCTTCCCGGCAGCTTTGGATATGACAGTTCCTTTATTGTAAAACATGATTCATCGGCGATTGTGTTGGGCAAAGAAAATGCAAGGGTGATCGTTTCACCCAAATACCAGGCAAAAGTGTTTACCTCTTCGCCAGAGGGCGACACCGGTACCAGTTTTGGATGGATCCACTACAAAGCATTTGACGGTCCTTTGGATCCTCACATGAATGCTTACGGCGGCGAAAACCGGTTGTGGCTTGGCCCTGAAGGCGGCACTTTTTCTCTTTTCTTTCCACCGGGAGCGAAGATGGAATTTGCCAGCTGGAAGACGCCTGCGCCTTTTGATTCCGAACCATGGAAGGTGCAAGCGCACGATTCAGCAAGTGTGACGCTTCAAAAAAATATGCTGCTTAAAAATTATGCGGGAACGGACCTGGATGTGACCATCGACAGGAAGATTACCATTTTGAGCCGCGATGAGATCAACAGGTTATTGGTTCTGGAGGCCATTCCGTCTGTTGAAGCAGTCGGTTATATGTCCGAAAACAAACTGACCAATAGCGGCACCTTTGACTGGAATGAAAAGACAGGAATGCCTTGCCTGTGGTTGCTTGATATGTTCAACCCGTCGGACAGTACGACCATTTGCATTCCTTACTCAGCAAAGGATACCGCCAAACCTGCCACTACCAATTATTTTGGAGAGATACCGGCGGACAGGATAAAGTATGGCAACGGCATCCTTTATTTTAAAGCGGATGGAAAAAGCCGTGGCAAACTCGGGATGCATCCTGCCGTAGCAAAGAATGTGGCCGGCAGTTATGATGCGGCAAAGAAAATACTGACGATTATTTTATTTGATATTGATAACAATGGAAGGTACCTGAACCAGGAGTGGGTAACCAACAAACCACCTTTCAGTGGCGACGCGGTGAATGCTTATAATGATGGCCCGCTGGCGGATGGAACACAAATGGGCCCGTTCTATGAATTGGAAAGTGTGTCGCCTGCCGCATTTTTAAAACCGGGCGGATCGCTTATTCATCACCATGCGGTTTTCCATTTTACCGGCGATGAAAAAGGATTGAACACGATTGCAGAGAAAGTACTCGGTGTTTCACTGGAATCGATTGAGCAGGCTTTGAAGTGAGGAAAGATATTTTGTTGAAAGTAACGTGATGTTGGTGTTTTTGGATCGTCGTCCCCTCTGGTTCGTGGGACACGAACCAAGGCGTGGGATTGAATTCCATTTCAGAAAAAATGTTAGGTGTTTCGCTGGAATTGATTAAGGGCGCACTGAAGTGAGGAAATGCTTTTTGGCGCGAGCAGACATTTGCTCTATTTAGAGACCCGATAATGGTTCGTGCGGACACGAACCGGGGTGATAGACACGAACCGCGGCGGTAGATTAATATTGTTTTTTGTGTGCTTCAGACCAAAGGCTTAGTAAAAAATATAAAAAGGCTCGAAAATCACAGTTAGCAGAAAAAAAGTAAGGAAAATCCAAAATGAAACATTCAGAATTCTCTTCAAAATATTTCTTGTTCCCGCCTCCTGCCTTTTGTAAAAGCATAAAATCCTTTTGTAACTATTGCTAAACTTAATTGCTTCCATGTAGTTTCCAAAAAAGGTCATATCCAAATAATAGTGTAGTATCAGTTTTAAAGCTAGACTTATAAATAGTCCGGTTACCAGAATATTCTTAATCATTTCCATCATGTCTATTTTTTGCTTTGTTTTCGATGAATAACGATTGGGCTGGGTATAAAGTTTCTTTTTCTCACTTTAAAGTATTATTTGTAAAAAATAATAATTACGCTTATCTGAGTTGAAGTTCATTTACATTCTTGTCAACCTTTTTCCATTCTGCGCTTTTGTCAAAGTCTTTCGGTGCCTCACTTGTTATCATAAAAAGAGGCGTTAAATAAACAACTTCAACAGTACGCCGGTTATAACCCATTGCACCGATGTTTTGCATTTGGAATTCTATCTTCTTAAAACTTACCTCTCTGTTTTGATACAATATTTCCTGCGTCTGCCAGGCACCTGATGAAAACACAATTACTATCGGGTTTAGAACAAAAATTAAAATCAGAAAAATTGCCGGGTAAACCATGCCAACTATTCGTCGTGTTTTTGTTTTTACAAAAACCAAGTTCCAAAATAAAATTATTGGCGTTCCAACGAGAAAGCCGAAGTAAACCAACGTTTTTAAAAATTGACTCTTAATGTCAAAACTTGTCATACTGTCCAGGAGAAAAAGTAAAACGATCAGGCCGTAAAGCAGGTTCAATATTTGGGTTATGCGTTTCAAGATGGGTGGTAAAGGAAAACGGCCATAAAAGTAATTACCACAGGAAGAAGTATTATTCCTATGAAGACCATATATTTTTTGTATTGTCTTGTTTTAAAAGCAGCGATTGAAAAACCCACTATACAGGCAATGATTATCAGGATAGTTACCATTCCCAGAAATCCAACAGCAACGGCTCCGGCATAATGGTTATCATAAATCTTTTCAGCAAAGTTATCCAGGTAAAGCCACCATACAAAATAGATGGTCAGTGCAGACAGCGACAAGAGATTATTTCTTATAAAGTTCATTTCAGTCAATTTTTTGGTACAATCTCGCGCCTCCCAAAATAATAAGCAAAATTTATAGTTACAAGTTCTTTTCCTCGCAATTGGGTTTTTTAGCATACCACTACTAATTTAATTTATTATAGTTTTATTGTAAACATGCCTCTTCATATTGACAAAATATCCTAATACTCTTTGCTTGATCTGATCTCTTTTAAAATCAACTTTTCCATAGCCCAACTGTTGCACACATTAAGCCGTGGCTGTAAAAATCAAAGATTTATTTTCCTCCTCCTGCAGTTCTTTGCCGATCTCCCAATCAAAACCGAAGGGATCGGTAAGTCTTCCCAGGCGCCATCCGTAGTCTTCTCCAACTGGAAACACCACTTTGGCTCCCTGTTGAATAGCTGAATCAAAAACCTGATCCGGGTTATCTACTACCAAAAGAATTTTTATGAATTCCGACGATGCGTTAACAGGTTTGTCATTTTCGGAAGAGACCGATTGCCCACTTACCCAAAATTCGGCTTCTCCTACAGCCAATCTCAGCACCAGGCCTCCATCCGGTGATTCCATGCGATAAGTTTCTGTTGCGCCAAACGCTTTTTTATAAAACGTTCCGGCTTCAGAACTGTTGGCCACATTAAGCCATGGCTGTATCGACGTTTTCATTTTTATCTGGTTTTGTTGTGATTATGGTGAAAAGAAAAAAAACTGTGGCAAGGATCATAACATAGCCAATCCAGTCTCCATGTTGGCTGTAAAAAGTGTTGAGCTTCACCAGGGGAACTTTTCCAATGAGCCTGGCGGCTTTACCATCTGAAGAGCTGGCTTCTGCAAGCACTCTTCCATACGGATCACTGATCGTGAGTCTTCCCTGCCTTGCTGTTCTTATTTCTGAAAAACCGTTTTCTACTCCTCTTAATATCGCCATCCGGGAATGAAGCCAGTCATCAACAACGAAATCCCATGCCGGAACACAAAGAACGTCAATTTTACTTTTGCCGTATTGGTTTATATAACCCGGATAATCGAGGTCTTTACAAATTGCCACACCTGCAGGATCATTATCAAATGTAAAAAGACCGATTTTTTTTCCCGGAGTAAAGCGATCCTCAAATCCTTTTACGAGATGCCTTTTATTGTAGTTGCTCAAAACATTTCCGTTGTCATCTATCACCAATGCTGAATTGCGATCTTTTTTATTGATAAGGTTCGTGTACCCGGTAACTATGAAAACGTGGTTTGTGCGGGCTGCATTACTCAACATTTCCATTGTTGCAGAATCAATTTCCCTCGTTATGTTGATGGCTCTTTCAGGCAGTACGACCACTTTTGATCCCTGCGCCGCCAGGTTATTGATCTCTTTTGTATAATCTTTTGTATGTTGAAGTTCATCAGTATCGTTTAGCTTCCCATCCACTTTATGGGTCTTTTCATCAAGCGCCACTAAGCCGGCGGTTGTAGTATCGCTGGTACTATTACTGAGTCTTACAAATCCGTAGATAAAAACCAGTGCCAGTATCGATAAAGAAGTAAGCGATAAAAAAAGAAGTTGTTTTGTTTTATTGCGGAAGCGCCAGGCAAAAGCAATTGCAGAAGGAATAAAAGTCACGAGAAACGTTATGCCTAAAATTCCCGTGATGCTGGCCAGTTGTATAATTGGAAGAAAATTTGCCTGTGAGTAGGCAATGCTTGCTGCTGACCCATCGTATGAAAAGGTTAGTAATAACCATTCATAAGTGGTAAAGAAAACAGGAAATGCAAAAACAGAATACCACGAATTGATTTTGATAACTACCGAACGAAACAAAACAATCACCAGGGCAAATATTAAAGGAAGTACTATGGTGGCAATTATGGCCGGTACTAGCGTAGCAACCGTTGATAAGTAACTGAACCAACTCAACCGGCCCAGTAAATAAGATATAAATGCGATAAAGAAAGTTTCTTTTGCTGTGGCATAAAACGAACAAAGAAATACAGGTACCGGAGCGATCCACAATACATACCAATAATCACCATGAAGCCCGTTTGAAAAAAACCAGCATGCCCCGGAAATAAGAATTGAAAAAATAAATAAAACTCTTTTGGTAGAAAGGAAGTGCATTCCGTTGAGCATGGTTTATTTTATCAGTTTGTTATTTACTTTTTTTCCGGATGCCTTTGCTCTTTCATTGTAATCCAGGCAGAGGTTAATCCAATATTCGAAATCTTTTTTGGATTCAAACCCTGCAGGTGTTACATAACAAAATCCTTTGTATTCTTTTCCTTTCATGATCATTGGCTGGTAGCCTGCTTTTTCAGCTACTACTTCGTATAGGGTAGGATCATAACGGCACATGAGATTTTCCCCACTAACGCTGATGCACATTTTATCGTTCACCATAAAGGTGAGGCCACGAAACATTTTCTTTTCCTCTACCCGCAAAGAAGGAACATTTGCAAGAAATTCGCGTATCCGGTCGGCAAGTTTTGTATCGAAAGCCATAAGCCCTTTTTACAATAATCAAAAAAGCAGTAAACCCACAAATTCATTTAATTTTTAGCAGAAATAACACCCCTTTCGTCCTTTTCGAAAGATGTTCATTTTCCTTACGTCAAATCGTGCCCTGCTATTTTCAGGGTAAACGCATGCTCGCCTGTTTTTTGCGCAGGTAAGTTTACTTTCAATCCTTCATCGTCTCTTTTAAAATCAACCTTTCCATAGCCAAGCAATTCCACGTTTTCTATGTTGCCTGTTTTCTGATCGCTGGCGGTGCCAAGGGCTTTTATGAGAAGAGGATTGTTTTCCGGCCAGCCCATAAAGAAGGCGTATAAGGTTTTGCCTTTTGTGGTAAACCGGATGTCCTGGTACGTTAAATCTTTCCGGTTGTTTTCATTAAACTGCGCCTTCTTTTCCTTATTGCTTTTATCCTCTTCGGGGCCGGTTCCATAGATCTTCCAGGGGCGGGTGGCATAAATACCTTCGCTGTTCACGGCCATCCATTTGGTAATGCCGTCGAGCACATTGAGTTCATCGGGATCAAGCATACCACTGGCGGGTAACGGAAAGTTCAACATCAGGTTGCCGTTACGGCTCACAATGTCCACGAGCATGTCGATTACGGTCTTTACTGATTTATAATGGCCAACCCGTTCGCGGTTGTAATGCCAGTCGCCAATGCACGTGTCGGTCTGCCAGGGCAAAGGCCATATCTTATCTACCACACCTCTTTCAACATCCAAAACACAAATGCCGGTTCCCTGCGCGGAGTCACGCAAGCGCTTACTGGTATAAACCGCCTGGGTTTTACCGCCATGTTTTGCTGCATTTTGATTGTACAAATGAGCCAGTATGTTAAGACCATATTCTTCAAAAGGCACATGGCCATCACAATAAAGAAGATCAGGCTGGTAATTATCTACCAGGTCTTTGATCCGGTCGAACCAATGCTTTTTCCAGCTTTCCGGAATCCCATCTTCATTCCAGTCCAGGTCGGGCGCCAGCACTTCATCACAGCGTCCATAATATTCAAAATTCTTTGGGTTGGCCCCATCATACCGAATGCCGGCCATTGCGCCATCCTTGTCGCTGCCTTTGCTGGACGAAAACCATTTGTAGCTGATCCAGAGATGATCGCTGATGCCAAATTTTAACCCATGTTTACGGGCTGCATCGCGGAACATGCCGACGATATCTTTTCCCGGACCCATTTTTACAGAATTCCAGCGGTTGTATTTTGAATTCCACAAATCAAAATTATCATGATGAACACCCATGCTCATAAAATATTTCGCTCCTGCTTTCTTGTATAACCCGATCAAATATTCAGGATCAAATTTTTCAGCTTTCCAGGCAGGGATCGTATCCTTAAAACCAACCTTGGAGGGATGGCCGTAGGTCTTGAGGTGGTATTCGTTTTGTTTGTATCCCTGGATGTACATATTGCGCGCGTACCAATCGCCATATTCCACTGCAGATTGAGGTCCCCAATGTGCCCAGATACCAAATTTTGCATCGCGAAACCATTCAGGTATTTCATAAGATTGTAGCGAAGCGCGCGTTCCTTCAAAAGGGCCTTTTTCAATTGTTAGTAACCCTCCACCCGAACCGGCCTTAGCTGCAACCCCTGAAGGATTTAGGTACAACGAAGGAACACCGAGGGCAAAGCCTTTTAAAACAGATCTTCTTGAGATAGACATGGCGAGTAAGATTTATTGGTTCATTATGAATTAACTTCAAAACTTAATTCCAAGCTTTGTAAATTTGCACTCCTTTCAAAAAATGGAGACTTGTCCGAGTGGTTGAAGGAGCACGCCTGGAAAGTGTGTATACCTGCAAGGGTATCAAGGGTTCGAATCCCTTAGTCTCCGCACCATAAACGCGTGAAGTGGTTCGTGAGGACACGAACCAAGTCGTTTGGCTTGCTTACGTCATTTCCAAAGTCATTTATTCCACACATCAACCCCTTTCATTATTCTCTCCCTTCTTCCTCTTCCAAAACCGGGTTGTCCTGGTCATCAAGTGTTGTGTGCTTGCCGGGCCAATGAAGCTTCAGAAAAAGTAGTCCGAGCAAAAGCAATATAATACTCCACCATAAGCCTGAGCGCAAATTCTCTAACACTACATGCTGCGCAGAAGCGGCAGGTGCAAATGCGGGAATGTTGGCGATCAAAATGATAATGCCGTATATGGTTAGCATCACGCCAACAAAAAACCATATCGACAATCCGTGTTCTTCGTGCATAAAAAATAGTTTTTACCAGAAAATAATTTGTAAAATAAGAAAAGCAACGAGCACAACCCCAGCCCAGAAGATTGGCCTTTTCATCAGCGGAAGATGCCGCTCGGTAGGCAATTCCGTGCAACCTCTTACGAGTCCCACTAACTGTGCTTCGGGCTTCGGTTTCGTAGCCAGGCTCACGAACACCGTTACCAGCACGCAGATGATCCACGACCACAGGGCACGGTACATATCTTCTGCCATGGCTTTTGCATCCGCCGAACCTGTGATCACCGAAAGTGCACGGGGATCTATTCTTACCCATGCCCACATCCCTATTGAAGCAACTGTACCTGCCAGCAATCCCCAAAAACCACCTGCCGCAGTTGCCCGTTTCCACAACATACCCAAAATAACCGTACCAAATAACGGCGCAATGAAAAAGCTGAACAATGCCTGCACGTAATCCATGATGCTCGCAGCATTTTCCACCAAATAAGCGGTACCAATGCTGATAAGCACACCCACGAAAGTGGCCCAGCGGCCCATGCTTACATAATGTTTGTCTGTAGCATTCTTCTTAGTAATGCTGAAATGGAGCGGCTTGTAAATATCATATGTCCAGACGGTTGAAAAGGCCGTGACATTCCCTGCCATTCCCGACATAAAACCCGCGATAAGTGCCGTGACACCCAATCCCAACAATCCCGGTCCTAAATAGCGCGCCATCATCAGGGGAAGAATTTCATTATAACTTTGCGCTCCTGTTGCTGCAGCCTGTGCCTGTCCTACTAAGCCCGGCATCACTGCCAACCCAATCAAACCGGGTAAGATCACGATCAAAGGAACGAGCATCTTAAAGCCCGAACCAATGATCGGCGCCATCTTTGCCGATCGAAGGTCTCTCGCCGATAACACGCGCTGCACCACCAAAAAGTCAGTTGTCCAGTATCCAAATGAGATAACAAAACCTAACCCAAACACAATACCGATCCATTGAATCCCCATTGGGTTATCATTAAAATGCCCCAGCGATCTCCACATGTGTGTATAATCGCCGTGGGGTAGATTTTGGTGAATACGGTTCACCATTCCTTTCCAGCCACCAACTTCCACAAGCCCGAGAATAGGCACGAGCAAAGCACCTGCCCAGATCAATACAAACTGTAACACTTCATTGAAAATTGCAGAAAGCAAACCTCCCAACACCACATAGACCATTACCGTAATTGAAGAAACCCAGATGCTGAAGTTCAGATTCCAGCCGAGGATCACTTTCATTACCAATGCCATGGCAAACATATTTACCCCACTCATCAGCACGGTCATAAAAGCAAATGAAATGGCAGATAACATGCTGGAACTTTTGCCAAATCTCAATTTTAAATATCCGGGAACAGAGTGCGTTTTGGAAATGTAATAGAAAGGCATCATGATGATTCCTAAAAAGAGCATCGCGGGAATAGCACCGATCCAATACCAGTGCGCAGCCAGAATTCCATATTGATAGGCAGACGCCGCCCAGCCCATCAGTTCGAGTGAACCGAGGTTGGCAGATATAAAAGCGAGCCCGGCAATCCACATCGTCATCTTTCTTCCCGCAAGAAAAAAGTCATCGCCGGTTTTGGTGTATTTGACGAGGTAGTAACCGATGCCCAAAACCATCAAAAAATAAATGATGATGATGAGCAGGTCGGCCCAATTGAGCGAGATTAATCCGCCGTCGAGCAGGAACTGGTTGAAGAGAATGTGCATGGCAATTATTTTATTTTTTGTTAGTAATTAGTAATAGAAATTTTATCGGATTGAGTCATTCCACCTCAGCTCATTTTTAAAATCATGAATATTTGTTCGTTCACTGATCAGCACACTTTCAATGTCCGCCATATCTGCAAAATCCTCCAAATGCTCAGCAGTAAGGTTTTGGCTAAAGCAGGTGTGATGCGCACCTCCTGCAAGGATCCATGCGGCACAACCTGTAGTCATATCTGGTTTTGGTTTCCACAAAACCCTTGCAACCGGCAACTTAGGCAGATCGTGCACAGGTGCAATCGCTTCCACTTCGTTAACCAACAGACGAAAACGGTTTCCCATATCAATGATCGAAGCATTCAAAGCATCACCGCCGTTCACATTAAACACCAGGCGCACCGGATCTTCTTTTCCACCGATTCCCAAAGGATGAATTTCACATTTAGGTTTTCCATGAGCAATGGACGGACAAATTTCAAGCATGTGCGAACCAAGCACCATTTCATTATCGGGGTTAAAGTGATAAGTGTAATCTTCCATAAAAGAATTACCGCCTTTCAAGCCGCTGCCCATCACCTTCATTGCACGTACCAATGCAGCCGTTTTCCAATCACCTTCAGCAGCAAAGCCATAGCCCGCGGCCATCATTCGTTGAGCGCCAATCCCCGGCAATTGCTTCAAACCATGAAGGTCTTCAAAAGTATCTGTAAACCCTTTAAAATTTCCCTGCTCCAAAAAATATTTCAGTCCGAGTTCTATACGCGCAGCATCGATTAAAGATTGGTGTTTTTCATTACCTCCTTTCAGGCTATCGGCCAGCTGGTAAGTATCCTGGTATTCCTGTAACAATTTTTCAACATCATTATCGGCAACATCGTTTATGGTTTTTGCGAGATCCCCGATGCCATGGGTATTTACGGAGTATCCGAATTTAATTTCTGCTTCTACTTTGTCACCGTCCGTTACAGCCACGTAGCGCATGTTATCGCCAAAGCGCACAAACTTTGCTCCCTGCCAATCGTTCCATGCAGCAGCAGCGCGTGTCCAGGCGTTGATCTGATCAAGCACTTTTTCATTTTGCCAAAATCCAACAATCACTTTCCTGCGTATACGCATACGCGTCATAATGAATCCGAATTCACGATCGCCATGTGCACTTTGGTTCAGGTTCATAAAATCCATGTCAATATCGCCCCATGGAATATCGCTATTGTATTGGGTATGCAAATGACACAGCGGCTTTTGAAGGATCTTCAATCCACCGATCCACATCTTTGCCGGGGAAAAGGTATGCATCCATGCAATGATGCCGATACAATTTTTTGCGCTATTGGCTTCAAGACAAATATTATAGATTTCTTCCGGCGACTTTACCGTTGGCTTCCAGATAACGGTAACCGGTATACGCGAATTGTCATTGAATGATTGGGCGATTACCTGCGAATGTTCAGCCACCTTTTTGAGCGTTTCTTCTCCATACAAATGCTGGCTACCTGTTACAAACCAGACTTCCAGTTTCTTGAGATCGATCATTAATAAATGTTTACTTATTTGTTTAATTAAAAATTATTCATTCGAAACCAGTTCAATATCTTTCACCTTTTCAGGAAACCACAACATCATTTCACCTTTGCCCCTGTTGGCCCAGGCGTAATAAGGGATCGCCGTAAATTTTTGTTTTTGCGTAACGATACTTTCGCCATCATCTTTAATAACCACCGCCGGAACTTCCGCTTCAATAGTTTCAACTCCGTTTAATAACCCGGGATTAAAACTTGCATGAAACTGAGTGTTGGCGGGTATAACAATATTGGAAGCTTTACCATTATTGTCGATCCATTCGGCGCAATACATTATTGGTCCACGTTGCAAAGCCACTTTGCCAATGTCATTTTTTACTTTGGAATTCGCAACCACCCTTCTCACCTGCATGGGCAATTTTACTTCGATCACATCATTCTTTTTCCATTTCCTGTTTAAGACTGCATAACCTTTTTGCATTTGATAAGTGACTTCTTTGCCATTGATGGTAATGCTCACTTTTTGGTCAGCATTGTTTTCAAAGGAATACAAGTCGGAAGGAATCGCCTGGTTTTGCGCCCATCCGGGAATGCGAATGAGCATTGAAAAATCGAAAGACGATTTTGGATTTATGATGAATTTCAGATCACCATTCCATGGATAATTATTTTGTTGGGTAATGGCAACATCCTTGTTTTTTATCTTCAGATCCACATTACTGCTGATAAAAAGATTCGCATAAATCTGGTCATCCTTTTGCGCATAAATGTAGCCGGGAACAGATGGCAGCAACCTTACCAAATTGGTGGGGCAACATGAACAAGGAAACCATCCGGACCGCTCCGGTTCCAGGTCAGGATGCGTAAAATTATTAGTTACCTGCATAGCATTGGTATAAAAAAATGTTTTGCCGTCGAGGCCAATACCGGATATCAAACCGTTGTAAAGAATCTTTTCCAACACATCAATGTACTTTGAATCTCCGTGCAACAAAAACATTCTTTCGTTCCAGAAAACATTGGCAACGGCCGCACAGGTTTCGTTGTAAGCAGTACTGTTGGGCAACTGATAATCATCGCCATAACGTTCCCCATCTCCAACAGCACCGGCACCGCCTTGCACATATAATTTTTTTGCAACGAGGTTGTCCCAAATTGTATCAACGGCATGAAGCAATTTTTCGTCACCGGTTAATGCAGCTACATCTGCCATTGCAGAATACAAATATCCGGCACGCACGGCATGTCCTTCTGCTTCAGTTTGATCAACTACGGGGATAT
>DASTXM010000065.1:0-97424 GCA_035765495.1 Hanamia sp. | reverse complement strand
CGGCTTGATTCTTTTCACAAAAAATGAAGCTTCGCATAAATATTTTTCCCAATTATTTGAAAAGCGAAATATCCAAAAAAAATACCTTGGAATCGTACGGGGAAGCCTACACGAAAAACAGGGAACCATCAATGAACCGATCGCTGAACACCCGGTAAAAAGAGGCTTGATGATCGTTCAAAAAAAAGGAAAACCTTCGGTAACGAATTACAAAGTTTTGGAAGATTATGGGATTTATTCTTTAGTCGAGTTTGTGATTGAAAGTGGCCGCACCCACCAGATCAGGCTTCATGCAAAAACATTAGGTCATCCTATAATTTGTGATCCATTATATGGTGATGGGAAACCGGTTTTTTTATCTTCTTTTAAAAAGAAATACCGGCTCAGCCAGGACCAGCTTGAAGAACGGCCAATTATGAGTAGGCCGGGTTTGCATTCTTCCACGCTTGATTTTGAAGATGTGAATGGAGACAAATTTCATCTGGAAGCGCCGTTACCCAAAGACATGAAAGCACTTTTGCAGCAGCTGAGAAAGAACACGGGATAACAGGAAATTCTTATCAAAAAAAATTTATTGTAACAAAAAAGGATACGATCAGAAGAGCGTATCCCTTATAATTCATATCAACCAGGTAAATTACAAATTGGGTTGTGGAGTATAGCGCAAATAAGGCTTCACTTCCCTTACGCCTTTAGGAAATTTTTTCTTTGCATCTTCCGTGCTGATAGAAGTACCCACGATCACCTCTTCACCAGGATTCCAGTCTGCGGGTGTAGAAACAGAGTAATTTGAAGTCAATTGTAATGAATCCAGCACTCTCAAAACTTCATTAAAGTTTCTTCCTGTTGATGCAGGATAAACGATCATCAGTTTAATTTTTTTATCCGGCCCGATGATGAACAATGAACGCACGGTAGCTGTTGTTGATGCATTGGGATGGATCATTCCATACAGGTTAGCTACTGTTTTATCTTCGTCAGCAATGATGGGAAAATCTACATTACAATTTTGGGTTTCATTAATGTCTTTGGTCCACCCTTTGTGTTGGTTCAATGGATCAACACTTACGGCAAGCACTTTAGTATTTCGCTTTTCAAATTCTTTTTTCAAAGCGGCAGTTCTGCCAAGTTCGGTGGTGCATACTGGTGTAAAGTCAGCCGGATGTGAAAATAAAATTCCCCATCCATCGCCCAGGAAGTCATAAAAATTAATTTTTCCCTCGGTGGTTTCTGCTGTAAAATCTGGAGCAGTATCGCCTAATTGTAAACTCATGATTTTATATTTTTATTTTTAAAAATGAATTGCAAATATATGTTATCCTACTAAAATAGTAGGATATATTTTTTACTTTTGCAAACTGTTCAGTTATCTTTACCTGCATCAAAATAATTGCCAAATGCTTTCAAAAAAAACTCAGTATGCTTTCAAGGCGCTAGTGCACCTTGCGGAAAATTATGGAAAGGATCCTGTGAAAATTTCGTCGATTTCCATTCAACAAAAAATTCCTTTAAAATTTTTGGAACATATTCTTAATGATCTGAAGAAGGCTGACATGCTTGAAAGCAAAAAGGGTAAAGGTGGTGGTTATACGTTAAAGGTTTCTCCAAAAAAACTGAATCTCGCTACAGTAATCCGCATTATCAATGGCCCGATTGCACTGTTGCCATGTGTGAGCTTGAATTTTTATGAGAAATGTATGGATTGCGATGAAGAAACGTGCGGAATGAGGAAAATGATGCTCATTGCACGAGATGCTACCTTGAAAGTTTTGGAGCGCAAAACATTAGCTGATATGATGTGTGAGCATCATGAGAAGATATGAGCATTTCAAAAGGGTGAAAATGTAGTGAACAAATAAAAAATGTAAGTTTCTATTTTCCTGACGCTCTTGTTACACTGCTTCTGCCAAAACGGTTCTTTACTTCATCAACTGCTTTATACAAGGTCTTTTTTCTTTCGGCATCACTGAATAGATTAGCTTGCAAGGATTCACTACTGAAATCGCTGAGGCGAACGCCTAATAATCGGACGGGCTTTCCTTTTCGATACAACTTATTGAAAAGGGCTTTTGCGACAGGAATAATTTCGTCGTCAGCAGAGGTGTAAGGAATAGTAATTTGTTGGGAAGTAGTTTCAAAATCGGGATATCTTATTTTGATGGTGACGCAGGCTGCAGATTTTTCTTCCTGCCTCAATTTGAAACAAATCACTTCTGTCATTCTTACGATCTCGCTCATTAAAAAGTCAACATCGGTAACATTTTCAAAAAAGGTATTTTCCTTCGAAATGGATTTTGATTCCCGGTAAGGCGTTATGACTGAAGTGTGCGTTCCTTGCACTTTATGCCACAACTCATATCCCCATTTGCCCAGTAATTTCTCAAGTTTTTCAACAGAAGTATTTTGCAGATCGCGTATAAATTTTATTTTATGGTATTCTAAAATCTTATTGGTTTGTTCGCCCACACCAGGGATTTTATTTACTTCGAGTGGTGCAAGGAATTCTTTTTCTTTTCCTAAAGGAACTTGTAAAAACCCATTTGGCTTTGCTTCATTGGTGGCCATTTTGGCAACCATTTTGTTTTTGGCAATTCCAAAAGAAATGGGCAAACCGGTTTGGTCCATGATCTGTTTGCGCAATTCAATCGTCCATTTAAGCGGATCGAAAAATTTGTCCATTCCGTGCAGGTCAATATAAAACTCATCAACAGAAGCTTTTTCAAAAGCCGGCGCTTTTGAAGCGATGATATCCGTTACCCATTTTGAATAACGGGAATATTCACTATAATTTCCGGGAATAACAATTGCCTGAGGACATAGGTGCATGGCGGATTTCATTGGCATTGCGGAGTGAATTCCAAACTTTCTCGCTTCGTAGGTGCAGGTAGTTACTATACCGCGCTCATTTTGACCGCCAACGATCACAGGCTTTCCTTTTAAAGAAGGATCTTTCAGTATTTCCACAGAAACAAAAAAGGAATCAAGGTCGAGATGCGCGATCATGAGATAAAATTACAACTTCCGCCTTATCAGGAGTTTTTATAAATATCCACCAAACCTTCCGGAAGATTTACATATAAGCGACGGTTTTTTTTATCTACCTTTTCCAAAGTGTTTTCATGAATGGGAATCAACACTTCTTTCCCGCCAATCATGATCCTGCAAAGGATTTGCTGCGGTTGTTCTATCACTTCAAGCACTTCACCAAGCTCTTCTTTTTTATCAACAATCATAAAACCGAGGAAAGAGATAGGTGCGGAAGTAGATGCATATTTTTTGAAATCTTCTGCGCTGAGCCACACTTCTTTCCGGGTAAGCAATTGCGCTTCTTCTTTTGAATTAATTCCGTCAAGAGAAATATAAATCTGGTCATCGCTTTTCAACTTACTTCCGGTGATGAAGTAGGGAATAAAAGAATTAGGCGATTCCTCGATAAAGAGATTTTCAAGTCCTTTTAAAACTGTTTTTTTCCCAAGATTATGTTGCAGTATCATTTCTCCATTCACACCAAAAGTGGCGGCCAGTTTTCCTATTTTGAAATATTCGTTCATTGCTGCAAAAGTAAAAATGCTTTTGAAGTTTGAGCAGAGTGAACAAATAAATAATAGAGAATTATTTTGTAGACAAGAATTGCTTCTATAAAAAAAGTGAACATCCAATAAGACGTTCACTCCAACTTAAACTTTCAATTATGAAAAACTTTTACACACCCATATAATCTCTTAACAGGTTTGATCCTGAATAGGTTTGTAATTTCTTTAATGCTTTGTCTTTAATTTGCCTTACTCTTTCGCGGGTGAGTCCGTACCTGGCACCAAGATCTTCCAGGCTCACCGGTTCATCAACGCCGATCCCATAAAAACTGCAGATCACTTCTTTCTGGCGCGGAGTAAGCAAGGATAATGAGCGTTGAATTTCTAACCGCAAAGAATCATTAAACATTATTTGCTTGTCGGCGCTGTCGGCATTGCTGTTTTCAAGAACGTCCATCAAAGTATTTTCTTCTCCATCACTTAACGGCGAATCCATACTCACATGTCTTGCTGCCACATTCATTGTAGCGGCCACTTCTTCAATGTCAACATTCAGGTAATTGGCTACTTCTTCCACACTTGGCGGACGTTCAAACTCCTGCTCAAGTTGTGAATAAGCATGACTGATCCGTTTGGTTAATCCAACTTTATTCAACGGTAACCGAACAATACGTGCCTGTTCTGCCAATGCCTGCATGATACTTTGGCGAATCCACCAAACGCCGTAAGAAATAAATTTAAAACCACGTGTTTCATCGAATCGTTGTGCTGCTTTTATTAATCCAAGGTTTCCTTCGTTGATAAGGTCGGGAAGCGTTAAGCCCTGGTTTTGGTATTGCTTGGCCACCGAAACCACGAAACGTAAATTGGCTTTGGTCAGTTTGTCAAGTGCTTCCTGATCGCCTTGTCTTATCAACCTTGCAAGCCTCACTTCTTCTTCAGGACTGATCATTTCAACCCTTCCGATTTCCTGGAGATATTTTTCCAGGCTTTCACTTTCTCGGTTGGTAATGGATTTGGAAATCCTTAATTGACGCATACTCATACCGGTTTTTTTATTGTGGACAAAGAGGTAGTTCCAGTCTTCTGAATAATTTACGCTGTAGTAAACGTTAGGAATGACGGTTTAAGTATGTGAAAAAAGGATATAATTGTATTTACAGTATAAAATAATTTTTATTTTCAAATAAATTACTAAAAAAAATGATAAATCTGGCTTGTTAGTTAATTTATTTTCTATTATTGCAGATAATGTGTTTATTAATATTAAGATGAGTAAAAAAATACAATACACAGTTGAGTACCCGGTAAGATGTTCGCCCGCAATCCTGTATGAATTTCTTTCAACTTCTTCAGGTTTGCAGGAGTGGTTTGCAGATAAAGTGGAAGACGAAGATGGGGTTTTCAGTTTTTCATGGTCGGGCGGTGCCGCCGAAGAAGCAGAAGTTGTGGAAAGTGAAGAAAACAGGTTTATAAAGTTTCATTGGTTGGACGCACCTGCAGACGAATATTTCCAGTTTAGTATTGAGAAATCTGAAGTCACTAACCAAACAATTTTGGTGATCCAGGATTTTGCTGACAAGAAGGAAGTGAAGGATCAAAGCCAGCTTTGGGAAACACAGGTCAAAGACCTGTTTCACCGGCTGGGAAGCTAAGTTTTACAAATTCAATAATTTCTTCAAAAGCTTCTTTTAAATTTTTGTGTGCTGAATTCCAATCAGCCAGCCCGGTTTTCCTGGCAATTTTCAAAAAGTTTTTCTGTTCAAGGTCGTTTATTACTCCTTCATTTATCTCGTTAATAGAAACGAAATTGGAAGAATGAAAATGGTGTTGCCATTGGTTGTCGTTAAGGCAAACGGAAAAATTCTTCTCTTTCAAAAAATCAATTGCTTCCTTCGATAACATTTTTTTCGTGAAATATTTCCCCGAAACATGAAGCGTGATACTGAAAAAATTGCCCCACCAAAAGAAAGTCCTCACCGCAAGTATTTTTTCTTTACTAAAAGTTGCAGGATAGTCAAGGATCACATAAGGAAGGCCCTTATAATTTTCACCTTTAGAAATTTTTCCACTTCGCTCATACATTTCTGCCGGCAGGAGCGGTTTTTGCTTGGAAATAATTTCTTTAAAATCCTCATGCAACCTGCCGAAAAGATGATAAACTTTTTGAATGATCGATTGTTTTGTGAAAATCCATTCACTATTGGTTACCAATTCCATTTCGCGCTCCGAAAGCTGTATTTTTGCTTCTTCATTCATTTTTGAAATTTACAACAAAAGAGATAACGCCACTGTTTTTGCATGTTCAAAAAACTTGATAAATTAATTTTAAAAGCTTTTGCGGGGCCATTCATCGCCACATTTTTCATCACGCTTTTCGTTTTCATGATGCAGATATTGTGGAAGTACATTGATGATCTTGTGGGCAAAGGTTTAGATATGCTCACGCTCACGCGGTTTTTAATCTATGCGAGCGCCACTCTTGTAACATTAGCAATGCCCATTTCGATCCTGCTTTCGTCCATTATGACTTTCGGAAAATTGGGTGAAAACTTTGAACTCGTGGCAATCAAGTCTTCAGGAATTTCTTTGTTGCGTTTTATGCGCCCGCTGTTATTTGTGTCAATCCTGCTTTCAGGAGTTGCTTTTTTATTTGCCAATTACATCGCGCCTGTAGCCAACCTTAAGTTTGCTGTGATCTATCATGATATTTATGAAAAGAGCCCCGCTTTTGATTTGAAAGATGGAGTTTTTTACAATGGCTTTCGCGGATTTTCAATCAAAGTAGATAAAAAAGACAAAGACAGGAGCACGCTTCATAAAGTACTGATCTATGAACAAAATAATGGTGTGCAGGACAACACGATCATTTCTGAAAGTGGTAAAATGTCGATGAGTCAAGACAAAAAATTTCTTCAATTCAAGTTGGAGAATGGAAACCGCTACCAGGAAACAGGAAATTTCAATTATAAGAATAACGAATTCGTCGATCTGCGTTTTAAAGAATACAACAAGCTTTTTGACCTGAGCCAGCTCAATCTCCAAAAAACTTCAGACAGCCTTTATATGAACAATATTCGCATGAAAACGATGCGGCAATTGAATGTGGATCTTGATTCGCTCAAGCATGCACCTGACTCTCTTTATAAAAGAAACCACAGCGAAATGGCTTCTTACATTCGATATTCAAAATTTAAAGACAGCACCGCACCACCAAAAAAAGAAGAGGCCACAATTGAAAAAGTATCCGGGAAAAATGCAAATACTTTTGATGCTTTGATACCAGACAGCCTGCGGTCAACTGTATTTGATCAAACACTGAGCCAGGTGAGCAATGCCCGAAATTTGTTGCAGGTGATTGTTGCAGATGACAAAGCACAAAAAGATGACGTGACACTTCACCAAATCGAATGGCATAAAAAATTGTCTGTTTCTATTGCTTGTCTTGTTTTGTTTTTTATAGGCGCTCCTCTTGGTTCCATTATTCGGAAAGGCGGTTTGGGCATGCCTTTGGTGATGGCCTTGATGTTTTTTATGATCTTTTATTTATTAAATATTTTTGGTGAAAAGTTTACTAAAGATCACGTGCTTGTGCCGATCGTTGGCATGTGGTTGCCGGTAATTGTGCTGACGCCGGTAGGATTTTTTCTAACCTATAAGGCAATGCATGATTCGCAGTTGTTCAATAAAGAATACTATTACCGCTTATTTAAAAATATGCACTGGGCAATTAGCCGGGTGACAGCAGTTTTTACCGGAAAAAGTGTGGGATGATAAAAATTGAAGGAAATTTTTGAACAGCTTCTCCTATAATTGTCTCAGCCTTTGCATAGAAGCGACCTCATATGGAAGCAACTAAAACAAAGGCTGATAAATTGAAAAGCAATCTGGTGCAAATGTAAAGAATCCTTTTACAGAATTCCAAAAAATTAATAAAGAATTTTTGTAATTTTTTTTTCAAATATCCGTGCAAAAAAAACACGCGACAAAATGGTTTATATTCGCTCAGTTTCAATCAAAAAATAAAAAATTATCATGGAAGAATGGAAAGAATACCAGGAGAAGAATAAGGACCGGTTCTTAGAAGAAATGATGGAATTGCTGCGTATTCCGTCTGTGAGCGCAAGAAGCGAGAATAAGGATGACATGGTTCGTTGTGCGGAAGCGGTTAAGAAATGCTTACTGGAGTCAGGTGCTGATAAAGCTGAAGTGATGGAGACCAATGGATTTCCCGTGGTCTATGGTGAAAAGATAATTGGGAATGATAAACCAACCGTTTTGATTTATGGTCATTACGATGTGCAGCCTGCAGATTCATTGGAGTTGTGGGATTCTGACCCATTTGATCCTGTAATTAAGAACGGAAAAGTTTTTGCGCGTGGTTCTGCTGACGACAAGGGTCAGTTTTTTATGCATGTGAAAGCCCTGGAAGTGATGGCTAAAACAAATTCACTTCCTACCAATGTAAAATTTATCATTGAAGGAGAAGAAGAAGTTGGCTCACCAAACCTCGCCAAATTTGTTGCCCAAAATAAAGAGCTGCTTGCAGCTGATGTCATATTAATTAGTGACAGCTCGATGCTTAGCCTTGAAACACCATCATTGGATGTTGGAGTTAGGGGATTGTCTTATATAGAAGTGGAAGTAACCGGCCCTGGACGTGATCTTCATAGCGGAACTTATGGTGGAGCCGTGGCCAACCCGATTACGATTTTATCAAAAATGATTGCCGGCTGCTTTGATGAAAATAATCATATTACCATTCCGGGTTTTTATGATGATTTGCAGGAAGTGTCTGCTGAAGAAAGAGCATTGATGAATAAAACACCTTTCAACGAAAAAGATTATAAAGAAGAAACCGGGGCAAAAGAATTATTCGGCGAAAAAGGCTTTACAACAATTGAAAGAACAGGAATTCGCCCGACGTTGGAAATTAATGGAATTTGGGGTGGCTACCAGGGCGAAGGCGCCAAAACCGTTTTACCCTCGAAAGCAACAGCTAAGATTTCTGCAAGGCTGGTTCCCAACCAGAACTCGGAAAAGATGACCAAACTTTTGTTGGATTATTTCAAATCAGTTGCGCCTTCCTCTGTTACTGTAAAAGCATTTGCGCATCATGGGGGAGAGCCATACCTGACACCGATTAACAGTAATGGTTATAAAGCAGCGGCACGTGCCATAGAAACAACTTTTGGAAAAACGCCGATTCCGGTTCGCGGGGGCGGAAGTATTCCCATCTGTTCAATTTTCGAAAAGGAATTAGGATTGAAAATAATTTTCATGGGTTTCGGGCTCGACAGCGACAATCTTCATTCACCAAATGAAAAATATGGTATTGCCAATTTCAATAAAGGCATCGAAACTATTCCCTATTTTCATAAATACTTTGCTGAGGCAGGAGGAAAGGATTAAACCGGGATAAAAAAAATCTTTTTTTATTGGTTCACTGCAGCCGCCAAATAATGGGAGCGGAATTTTTTTTGACAAAATAAAAAAGAGCCGCGTTTGTTGCTTTACTTTAGCAATTAAATAAAAATTACCTGAGGAAAGGATTTTCTTTTATTTCCTGGCCAATTGTTGTGGCTGCGCCGTGGCCCGGATAAACGGTCACGTTTTCGGGCAGTTTAAAAAGCTTTTCATTTATACTTTTAAGCAATTCCTTCTGGCTTCCTCCCGGAAGATCAGTGCGGCCAATGCTATTTTGAAAAAGAACGTCACCTCCAATTATGAATTGTTGTTTTTCACAATAAAAACAAACACTTCCCGGAGAATGTCCCGGAGCGTGAATTACTTTAAGTTCATCATCACCTAATTTAACTACATCGCCTTCCTTCAAATAATTTACTTCACCAATATAATTGTCAAAAGGCAGATTTAACATTAATCCGGAAGCAGGTGCCATTTCCAGCATGTCCTTTTCTTTTGCATGTGTATTTAACGTTAATTTAAATTCTTCTGCAATAAATTTATTGCCAAATACATGATCAAGGTGGCAATGTGTGTTCAATAAAAGTTTGGGCTTTAATTTGTGCCTGCTTATAAAAGATTTGAGTTCTTCCTTTTCAGCATCAAAATAACAGCCGGGATCGATTATGATACATTCATTCTGTTCATTGTACAAGACATAAGTGTTTTCCTGTACAGGATTAAAAGTAAAAGTCTTTATTTGAAACATAAGAGTACGATTGAAACAGCAAATTCATTTTATTGATTAAGTCGAAACGTTTAATTTTAGACCGTTATAATGTAAAGCAAATGCACGATCATAAGAATCTAAAATACAAATTATTCCTCTTTTCCTTTTTTTTATTTGCCACGGGTTTGGTGAGTGCGCAGGTCAGCTCAGTTGAATTTGGGAAGAATCGTTTGCAGTTCAATAAGTTCAAATGGCAATATTACCAGACACAAAATTTCAATGCTTATTTCCATCAAAACGGCCAGGAGCTGGGCAAGTTTGTGGCGCAGGTCGCCGAACAGGAACTTCCTGGTATTGAAAAATTTGTTGAATACAATTTACAACGCCGGGCCAACATCATTGTTTATAACACTTTCGATGAGATGAAGCAGAGCAACATTGGCCTGGGACAGGACTGGCAAAATACAGGTGGTGTTACAAAGTTGGTTAACAATAAGGTGGTAGTTTATTACAATGGAAATCATGCTGACCTTCGAAGGCAAATAAGGCAGGGAATTGCCTCTATCCTTGTTCAGAATATTTTATTTGGTGAAGATCTTGGCGAGGTGGCCGGAAATGCGGCGTTGCTTGATTTGCCACAATGGCTCGTTGATGGATATATTGAATACGTAGGCGAAAACTGGAGTACCCAACTTGACGACGAGCTTAAAAATGAAATTTTAAGCGGGAAGTATAATACTTTTTATCAACTTGCCTTTGACCATCCCACATTGGCTGGTCATGCCTTTTGGTATTATATTGAAGAAAAGTACAAGAAAGAAAATACTTCCTATTTATTGTACCTGGCCCGGGTTTATAAAAGTTTGAAACGCGCTACCCAGCAGGTTACAAAAGTGAGGAAATTCAAAGACCTGCTGGCCAACTTCATGCAATATGAGGAGGATAAATATGATAACGATATTTCAAGGCGTAGAAATTATCCGAAAGGAAATGAGATCACCAGTTACACCGTCGGAAAGAAAGTGAATTATTTTCACTTCAATGTAAATCCAAATAAAAGGAACGGTTCATTTGCCGTGGTTCAATACAAAAAAGGAAAATACAGTTTGATACTTGACGAAGAAGGAGATGAAAAGACTTTGTTGAAATTTGGTGTGAAGATGCAGCAAAACGAAGCCAATCCAAACTACCCGATGATGGCCTGGGATCCAAAAGGACAACGCCTTTCAGTTCTGTATGAAAAAGACGGAAGACTCATGCTTTTTGTTTATGATGTTCTTTCTAAACAAAAGACGATCAACAGGGATATTACTGATGTTTTCGACCAGGTACAGGATATGAAATACATGGTCACTAGTCAAACTCTACTTTTTAGTGCAGTAAAAAACGGTCATTCGGATATTTATACTTATGATGTGGCTCATGGGAATGTAAAGCAAGTGACTGATGATGTGTACGACGACCTGGATCCTACTTATATCAATCTTCCAAACAAGAGCGGAATCATCTTTTCCAGCAACAGACCTTCAGCAGATGCAAAAGGAGGCGATACTGCGGTAATGAACAACCGGTATAATATTTTCCTGGTTACAAATTTTGAAACCGGCAGGCCCGGCATTGCGCAAATTACACAACTGACCAAACTAAACTTCGGTAACGCGCGCTATCCTGCACCCTACAGTGATGCTTATTTTACTTTCCTTAGCGACATGAGTGGAATTAACAACCGGTATGCGGGCTTTTTCACTACACGTACCACCGGCGTTGATACATTGGTTTTGATCGGTGATGAAATTTTGAGAAATCCTGATATACCTGAAATCGATTCTACTTTAAAAGTTCATCACCAACTGGACGTTGATTCTGTAGCTGTTGTGGCTATTTCGAAAGATTCTGCTTATGTTTTCCCATTGAGCAATTATGCAAGCAGTATTCTTGAAACAAGGTCAGCAGGGGAGGACAACGTGGTGAGTGAAGTGACGCAACAGAGCGATGATAAAATATTGTATAAGTTAAGGATTGATGAAAACACATTGAAACGGAGAAATGTCACTGCACGTGCAACGACTTATATGAAGGAAGTGATGGCAAAGAACCGGCTTGGAACAGGCGAAACCATCGAAGCACCAGAGGTTGTATCGCCACAGGAAGATGTTTTCCAACATGAATTTAAACCCGAGAAGAAGGATAGTGCAAGAATAGAAGAGTTGAAGAACCAGGCACAGCCTAATCAATCACTTGTGTTAGCAACTGCAAGATTATATCCTTATAAGCCTTTAAAGTTTGAGGCTGATTATGTTGTTGCCGGCTTTAATAATAATGTACTGGGAACGAGGTACCAGCGGTATACAGGAGCAGGACCTGTAACTTTATCGAGCAACAACGGCTTAAACGGCATAATAAATTTGGGGACAGCCGATATAATGGAAGATATCAAAATTTCAGGAGGTTTCAGGCTATCAACAAATTTGAAAGACAATGACTGGATCTTCCGGTTTTCGAATCTTAGAAGGAGACTGGATTGGGGATTGATGTATTACAGGAATGTACAGGAAATTACATATGTAGATACCTCCGGAAGCATTTATCCTAAAAAACTTATTTCAAATTTATACCAGGCAAGTATTTCCTATCCATTTGATGAAACCAGGAGTTTGCGTTTAAATGTAGGCCTAAGAAAGGACAATTTACTTGGAACAAGTGTTGATGCAACATCTCTTACTGAAGTGCCTTCTCCCACCACTTACGGATTATTACATCTTGAATACGTTTATGACAACACGATAAATCCTGTTCAAAATATCTGGGATGGCGTCCGCTACAAGGCTTACATGGATTTCAATACACAGTTGAATACTCCATTAGGAACCGTTGGTCGCAACACTTTTAATTTTGGATTTGATGCAAGAGCTTACTTTCCGATTTATCGCAATTTTATCTGGGCAGGAAGAGTTGCAGGAGATTTCAGTTGGGGCAATCAAAAATTTATTTATTATCTGGGTGGCATTGATAACTGGTTGATGTTCGGTAGCAATCGAAAGATCGACAAAGACGGAAATGTTAAGTATCGCTATTTTAACCCGGCCAATTCGCCCGCACCTGATCAAAATTATGCTTTCCAATCATTGGCTGTTAACATGCGCGGTTTTATTCAAAATGCAGCCAATGGCAACAATGCAACAGTTATCAATAGTGAATTCAGGCTGCCTGTATTTACAACTTTTCTTGATAAGCCGATCAATAATGCCTTCGTTAGGAATTTTCAGCTGATACAATTTATTGATCTTGGAACAGCGTGGAACGGAGCTTATAACAAGATAGGACGACCTTCAATAACTTACGGAGAGCCTCCTGTTACTGTAAGGCTGAAAGCCCCGGGAATTGGTCCATTTCTTGGAGGTTACGGCTTTGGTGTTCGAAGCACACTTCTTGGTTACTTCATGAAGCTTGATGCCGGCTGGCCAATGAATGGATTCTTCAGGGGGAAGCCCATCTATTACTTTAGCATGGGGCTCGATTTCTAAATTTATTTTTGAATTAGATACTATTGCCCGGGAAGTATATTTCCTGGGTTTTTATTTTTATAGTAAACCGATATATTCTTCCAATTCTTATTGGGAAAGCTTAATTTTAGTTTTAATAAGCTATCCTTAATGAATATAATTTTACGCCGTACCTTCTTACTGTTCCTATTTGTGATGCCGGCCATTTGTCCGCAATTGAAGGGACAACAGATGTCAACAAAACAGGCGCTTTTCCTCATAAAACAAAATTCTTCCTTTCTTAATTTGTCAACAGAAGATATTGAAAACTCCGTTATATCCGATGCTTATTTTGACCGTACTTCCAATACATCTTTAATCTATTTACAACAGACATATAATGGCATCCCGGTTTATCATGCCATCCAGGTTATTGCATTAAAAAAAGAAAAAGCAATTTTTGTTAGCGGGAAAAGAATAGCCAAGATTGAACAAAAAATAACAGGTGCAAAAGAAGAGCCTCCTGTTGCTGCAAGGCGTTCAGTCTCTGTCGCTGCGCGTATATTAAAGCTTGGGGAACCAGCGTCACTGGTAATGCTGAGAAGCGATGCTAAAAATCACCGGGTTGAATTTTCTTCATCTACTATTTCGCGTGAGAATATTACTTCTGATTTGATGTGGGTACAGGGCGAAGATGGAAGTGTGAGAATGGCCTGGCAGGTAAAAATTGTTCCACACAATTCCAATGCCTATTGGTTATTGCGCGTTAATGCCAATGATGAAACACTGTTGGGAAAAGATAATCTTACGTTAAGTGATGATTGGCAAAATCCTGTTCATACCCCAAAAGAAAGATTTTTAATTAAGAAAGAACAAAACGCGTTTTTAAAATCTTTGTCCTCTTCCAAATTGATTCAATCTTCTGATTACCGGGTAATTCCTTTTCCAGCCGAAGCAATGACTTTCACGGGCGGAACACCAGCATTGGTAACCAATCCATGGTCTGAAAGCGGAACAGGTAACAATGCGATTTCTTTAGGCTGGCACAATGATGGTACTAACGATTATGCATACACGCGCGGAAATAATGTATGGGCAAAGGAAGATCATGCAGGCAGTAACAGCAACAGTGGGGCCGTTGCCAATTCTTCCACTACATCTCCATATCTCACTTTTGATTTTCCATTCAATTCTACAGGGCAACCGGACACGGGAACCAATATGAATTTTGCGATTACACAATTATTTTATTGGAACAACATAATGCATGATATTAGCTATCAATATGGTTTTGATGAAGCATCAGGAAATTTTCAGAATAATAACCAGGGCCGTGGAGGAGCAGGCAATGATTTTGTGGACGCAGATGCACAAGACGGCAGCGGTTCAAACAATGCTAATTTTTCGACACCTGCTGACGGATCGAATCCAAGAATGCAAATGTTTCTTTGGTCCCCCGATCAATCAAAGGATTTAAATATTAATTCTCCTGCATCTATTGCCGGGCCGATGCCTTCATTAGAAGGCTCTGTTAGTAACAATAACTTATTACAAAATGTTGGCCCGGTAACCGGGGATATCGTTTTATTCAATGATGATGTTTCAGGAACAACTCATCAGGCTTGTGGTTCAGCAGCGAATGCAAGTGCATTGGTTGGAAAGATCGCGATGATAGACAGGGGAAATTGTAATTTTTCCATTAAAATTAAAACAGCACAAAATGCCGGAGCAATTGCTGTTATTATGGTAAATAATGTGGGTGGCGATTCCATAATTGTTATGGGGGCAAATCCTCTTGACAACACCATCACTATTCCTGCAGTTATGATTTCCCAAAATAATGGAAATGCTATCAAAACCATCCTTGCAGAAAATACAGTGGTGAACGCAACTTTAAGTGCAAATGGCGTGGAACTGGATGGAGACCTGGACAATGGAATTATGTCGCATGAATATACCCATGGCATTTCCACAAGACTTACCGGAGGCCCTTCCACTGCAACCTGTCTTACGAACAATGAACAGGGAGGTGAAGGCTGGAGTGATTATATGGCGTTGATGATGACCACCAACTGGAATACAGCTTCCATTTCTGACGGAACAAAAGCAAGATCGCTCGGAACTTACGTTATTGCCGAACAACCTACCGATCCGGGCATAAGAACTTATCCTTATTCTACTGATTTGAGCATCAACCCATGGAGTTATGCGGACATGAGTGCATCCGGGGGCGAAGTGCATACCATTGGTGAGATATGGGCAGCTACACTTTGGGATATGACCTGGAATATTATTCAACAGGATGGCATTAATAAAAACTTATATGATGCGAATGCGACAGGAGGGAATTCTGTTGCTTTGAAACTTGTTATGCTCGGTATGAAGTTGCAGCCTTGCCAACCTGGTTTCCTCGACGCAAGAGATGCCATCTTGAAAGCAGATACTATTCTTTACAACGGGAAATACAGTTGTGCCATTTGGAATGCGTTTGCAAGAAGAGGAATGGGTGTACTCGCACAACAGGGAAGTTCAAATAATACAACCGACCAGGTTGCAGATTATTCAATTCCTGCAAGCGCTGTTATTTCAAAAAGTGTTGACAAATCACAAGCTGCTCAGAATGATTTTCTGACTTACACTTTAAAAGTAAGTGCACAATGTGCAGATGTTTCCAACTACAAGATTGTGGATACACTTTTGCCAAATGTTACCTATGTCAGTGGAGGTAGTTACAATGCTTCTGACAGAACAGTAACTTTTACCGTTCCTTCTTTGTCCTCATCTTCAACGGCTACATACAGTTTCAGGGTTAGAATTAATGTGAACAGTTATTTCGTTCCTCAAAATCTTTTAAACGAAACTGTCGCTTCTAATTCGATTCCGGCAACATTTACCGCTACTTCATCACCTTCTTCTGTGAAGTGGACCACCAGTACCGAATATCATAGTGCATCTTATTCATTAAAGGCAAATGATCCTACATCTGCAGCCGAGGAAATATTGACAAGCAGTTCTTCATATGCAGTAAATGGAAATACACAATTAAGCTTCTGGCAAGAATATAACACCGAAGCTGAGCACGATGGAGGAGTCGTGGAATTGTCAATCAATAATGGATCTACCTGGTTTGATGCAGGTCCTTATATGAGTCAAAACGGATACAATTCAACGATCAATACAAATAGCAATCTCACGAATAAAAGAGCATTCAGCGGAAGCAGCAACGGTTTTATTAAAACGATTGTAAACCTTTCTTATTTTGAAGGAAAATCTGTAAAATTCCGCTTCAGGTTTGTTACAGATGACACCCAAAGCGGAACCGGATGGTTTGTGGATGATATCTCGATTGAGGAGACCCCCGCAGCTTATAATCTTGCCCAATTATTGGACAATAGTGGAACACTGCGAAGTATATCAGACACTGTTACGAGCATCACAACAGAAGTTCTTCCTTTGGCCTGGGGAACTTTCACGGCAGAAAAATCAGGAAATAGTGCTCTGTTGAAGTGGTCAACTTTGCAAGAGATTAATACTGCTAATTTTATTATTGAAAGAAGCAGTGATGGAGTGCATTTTAACCAGATTGGAACGATAGATGCAGCGGGAAATACTTCCGGTATTACTTTTTATCACCTGTCTGATGGTGCACCTATGGAAGGCAATGACTTCTATCGCATAAGCGAAGTGAACAAAGATGGAAAAGTTCTTTATTCAGAAGTGAAAATGGTTTCTTTCGATTTCCCCGCTTCAACAATAATTGTATCGCCCAACCCGGCAAAAGATCATCTGAATATTTCTGTGGCTGACAACCAACAAACTTTACATCTTTCGCTAGTAAATTCAATGGGACAAGTACTTTCAACTTCTGTAATGACGAATGAATATAACAGTATTCCCATACACGCAATTCCTTCCGGCGTTTATTATTTAAAGATCATTGGTGGTAATATTTCAACTGTGCGCAAAGTGCTGATTGAAAAATAAAAGATAGTAAACAAGGAAATATTTGAACTTTTTTTCGCCCCAGTTAAAGATTTATTTTAAAGAAAAGAAGCAGTAAACAAACAAAGCTTAGGGGATTTTATTTTCAAACTGAAGCGTATTTCGTTCGAATATTTTTCAAAAGAACAAAGCAAAAATTTTTGGAAGAAAAATAATACAACCAATAATAAAAGTAATGATAGCTGAAAGCAAAACTGCGGAAGCAGACATGTCTTTCACTTTTTTTATGGTAAGATTAAAATCAGGACAAACGAGATCGCAAAGCTTTTCAATGGCCGAGTTAATTATTTCAAAGCTCAAAACAACAGCAAAGCATAGTAAGATGATCGCCCATTCAATTGCTGAAAGCCCAAGAAAAATTCCCACGATAATTACAATAATGGCCAGCACATACTGAATGCGGAAATTTTTTTCATGAAGGATGCAGTCTTTTAAACCATTGAAGGCCCAACCAAAAGATTTTATTACGCGCATAGTTTGTTTTGATATTTTGGTGATTAAAAATGTGACAATACTTTTCGGATAGCACCACAAGCTTTTACAATCTCGTTTTCAGTAATAATTAATGGAGGAACGATCCTTAAACATTCAGATGCAAATAAAAACCAATCAGTAAATACACCTTCTGCTAATAAACCATCAATTACTTTTTTATTTTGTGAATAAGAGTCAAACTGAAGTGCCATCATCAGTCCACGACTCCTGATTTTTTTTATTTGTGGTAACTGCTGAAGATGTTGAAGAAACAGCTTTTCTTTTTCAAAGACTTTATCAATCAATTTTTCTTCCAGCAAAACTTCAAATGAAGCAAGGCCCGCAGCACAACAAACAGGATGTCCTCCAAAAGTATTTATATGGCCGAGCACGGGATTTTCTGTAAAAGAATCCATGATTTTTTTGTCGCTGATGAAACCGCCGAGTGGCATTCCGCCACCTAATGCTTTACCCAATAGAAGTATGTCGGGGATCACATCAAATTGCTCAAACGCCCAGAGGCTTCCGTTTCTTCCAAAGCCGCATTGTATTTCATCGAAAACGAGTAATGCTCCAGTTTCATCACATTTTTTGCGAAGCGCCTGCAACCAATTTCTTTCAGAAACAATTACACCTGCTTCGGCTTGTATCGTTTCTGCAACCACACATGCGGTTTCATTATTTATTGCATCCAAAGACTCAAAAGAATTATATTCAAGGTGAGAAATTCCTGGCAGCAAAGGTCTGAATGCATTTCTCCAATATTCATCACCCATGATACTCAATGAACCTTGTGTACTTCCATGATAAGAATTTTTGAAAGCAGCTATGTTCGTTCTTCCCGTAAAACGTTTGGCAAGCTTCATGGCACCTTCAGTAGCTTCCGTTCCGGAAGCAGTAAAAAAAACAGAATTAAGTGAAGAAGGCAAATGATCCGACAGTGCTTTTGCATAGGCGGTTTGCGGAGACAAGACCAGTTCGCCATTCACCATCACGTGCATAAAGTTTTCTGCCTGCCGCCAAATCGCCTCAATTACTTTTTTATTAGCGTGCCCGATATTGCAAACGCTTATGCCACCGATCAGGTCGATGTATTCTTTTCCATTTACGTCGTAAAGCTTGCTACTACTGGCTTTTACAATTTCCAATCCAATCGGATCAGGAGATGTTTGGCCAATATGATTTAAAAATAATTGCCTGTTGGTCATTATTTAAAAAAATTTTCAGCTCAACCGATTGGTTGGGCATTCACTTTTTCAAATACTTTGCGGTAGAGATCTTCATACTGTGGGACGATGGTATGAATATCGAATTTCATTGCTTGCGCTAATGCATGCTTTCTCATTTTCGCCAAGGCTTTCTCGTCAGAAAGTATGTGAATTATATTCTTGCTCATGTCTTCAACATCCCCTACATTGCTCGTGTAACCTGTTACTCCATTGATGTTTATCTCGGGCAGGCCACCTGCGTTGGTTGAGATAACGGGAACCTGTGCCGCCATTGCTTCCAGCGCCACGAGACCGAAACTTTCATATTCACTTGGTAATATAAAAAGGTCAGAAATAGCGAGGATCTCTTCCATTTGTTCCTGTCTCCCCATGAAACGAATGTCAGTTCTTGCGCACGTTTTGCGGCAGAGATCTTCAATGAAAGAACGTTCGGGTCCGTCGCCAACAAACAACAATTTTGAAGGCACGATCTTGTTTACTTTTTCAAAAATATGAACAACATCTTGTACTCGTTTTATTTTCCTGAAGTTGGATGCATGCAACAATATTTTTTCATTGTTGGGAGCAATTACCTGTTTAAAAGGAGTGATCGGTTTTTTATTAAAACGTTTCGCATCAACAAAATTATAGATCACCTCAATTTCTTTTTCTACTTTAAAATTGCTGTAGGTTTCATCGCGCAGGTTTTTAGAAACTGCAGTAACGGCGGTACTTTCGTTCATCGAAAAAGTCACCACCGGCGAATAAGTTTTGTCTCTTCCAACCAAAGTAATATCGGTTCCGTGAAGGGTAGTAATAACAGGGATATCCAAACCTTCTTTCAAAAGTATTTGCCTTGCCATGTAGGCTGCAGAAGCGTGTGGAATGGCGTAATGAACATGTAACAGATCAATTTTCTGGTTGATGATCACATCTACCATGGTACTTGCCAATGCTGTTTCGTAAGGAGGATAATCAAAAAGCGGATAGGTTGGAACGCTCACTTCGTGGTAAAAAATATTCGTATGAAAACTGCCAAGCCTCACGGGCTGCTGGTACGAAATAAAATGGATATTGTGTCCTTTCTCTGCCAAAGCTTTTCCCAATTCGGTTGCCAAAACACCACTGCCTCCAAAGGTAGGGTAACAGACAATGCCTATATTCATATTGTAAAGGTTTAGAAACCTATGCAATTTACAACTTCTTTCAGGCTGTATTATAAGCGATTAGTCAATAATTTGATTTTTGGAATGATTATGTTTGTAAACGAAGAAAAGGTTTCGGTGAAAACCGGAGAAAAAAATTAGAATGTATGAGCCATTTATTCACCACCGATAGCATTATCAGTTTTTTTATTCTTGTCATTCTCGAGATCATTCTTGGGGTTGATAATGTGATCTTTGTCAGTATAATTATCAACCGGCTTCCTGAAGATCAACATAAGAAAGCGCGGCTTGCGTGGGTTATATTAGGTTCAATTGTAAGGAGTGGATTATTGCTTGCTTTGGGTTGGTTGCTGTCGCAAAAAGGAAAGGCTGTGTTTACGGTTTTCGATAAGGGATTTGATTTGGCAAGTATTGTAATGCTTGCCGGTGGTATTTTCCTTATTTATAAATCGGTACGCGAGATTCATGAAAAACTGGAAGGTGAAGATCCGAATGCATTAAAACCAAAAGCAAAACCGTTGAATTTTTCAAATGCGATTTTCCAGATCGTTTTAATTGATATGGTTTTTTCGTTTGATAGTGTGATTACTGCCGGCGGAACAGCAAAACACGTGGAAATTATGATTGCTGCTGTTGTAATCGCGATGATCATTATGTTTTCATTTAGCCCTTACATTGCCGGGTTTATTCATAAGCATCCGACCTTTAAAATGCTGGCTCTTTCTTTTTTGGTGATGATTGGTTTAAGTCTTTTGATCGAAGGCTGGGATTCGGAAAAAGCAGAAGATCTTCATTTGAAAAATTATATTTATTTCGGAATGGCATTTTCGTTTGTTGTTGAAGTGCTGAATATGGCGATGATGAAAAAACAAAACCGGCGGGTGGTTCAATTGGACGAGCCGGATTATCCTGTGGATGAAGTAAATCTTGGCGACCAGGCTAGGTAAATAATCAGGATAAAATTTTCTTTACGATTGCAGGGCCTTCATAAATAAAACCCGTCCAAACCTGTACAAGTGAAGCGCCTTTATCAAATTTTTCTTTGGCATCTGTTGCAGTAAAAATTCCTCCGCTACTGATGATGGGAATTTTTCCGCCTGATCTTTTATAAATGTATTCAGTGATTTTTGTGGATTCTTCGGCTAAAGGTTTTCCGCTTAAACCTCCTGCACCCATCTTTTCAATTTCTTTTTGAGAAGTAATTAAATTTTTGCGGGAGATAGTTGTGTTTGCTGCCACTAGTCCGTCAAGCTTTATTTCCAATGCAAGATCAATAATATCGTCGAGGTCATTTTGATTCAGATCCGGAGAAATTTTTAAAAGTAAAGGTTTTGGATACGACCTTGAATTATTGATGCTTTGCAGGTGAGTCAAAATTTTTTTCAACGAGTCTTTTTGCTGCAAATCTCTTAAACCGGGTGTGTTGGGCGAACTCACATTTACCACAAAATAGTCAACTGCATCAAATAATTCATTGAAGCAAATTTCATAATCATTCCAGGCATTTTCATTCGGCGTTATTTTGTTTTTCCCGATATTTCCACCAATGATCAATTTGCTGCTTTTATATTTTAATCTGAATTCTTTCACTCTATCGGCTGCAGCTTTTGCTCCTTCATTATTAAAACCCATACGGTTGATCAAAGCTTTGTCTTTTGGCAAACGAAAGAGTCGCGGTTTTGGATTCCCTTCTTGCGTAAGGGGTGTTACTGTTCCGATCTCAACAAATCCAAATCCTAGTGTATCAAGCTCATAAAGATATTTGGCGTTTTTGTCAAAACCTGCAGCAAGGCCAACTGGATTGGAAAAATTCAAACCAAAAACTTCTTTTGAAAGATGAGAATTTTTGGGAGTGAAAATTGTTTTCAAAACATTTCTCGCAAAAGCAACCCGGCAAAAAAATGCCAGCATGTTCATCGCGAAATAATGCACTTGTTCTGCATCAAACCAAAATAATATGCTGCGAATGAGTTGGTACATTTTGCCCGCGAAGATAAGAATTGAATTTCTCGGTTGCAGTAAATAAAGAAATAGTGAGAAATTCTGTTTTGGCAGGGAAGCAGGCGATTTTAAAATCTTCTATTGCAGTTGAAGCCTTTCTTAAATTTATGGCTGAAATACCAGTTTATACGTATATTTTTAATTTAGGCGTATATTTGGTAAGAAAGAAATTGATATGACAGTCAAACTTAACCTTACTATAGATGAATCAGTCGCCCGGCGCATAAAATCCTACGCGGCGCGTAAAAAGACTTCTGTATCAAAAATTGTTGAAAAGCAACTGGAGCAGGTTCTTAAAACAGAAAAAAAAGATGACTCTTTCAGGAAATTTTTGGACAAATATGCGGGATCGATTAAAAGGGACAAACCTTTAAATATAGATGAAGAAAGAGATAACTATTTAAAGGAAAAGTATGGCTTTTAATGCTTTTCTAGACACTAATATTATAGTTGACCTCCTGGATCCGCTCAGGCCTTTTCATCTCGAGGCAACCAGTCTTTTCAACTTATTGGACCAGGGGAAATTTACTGCCTTTTATTCGGAAAGTGTTATTACAACAACCGCCTACGTTATCAGAAAAGATTATTCCAGGAATAGGATTTGTGAGATTGTGGATAGCCTAAACAAAAGAATTATTTTATTACCCTGTACTTCTGAAAATGTAAATGAAGCTTGTGGCAAATTACCGCCTGATTTCGAAGACGCTTTGCTTTATGAAATAGCGCTACAGCATGAACTCGATTACTTTATTACATCTAATACAAAAGACTTCAAAAACATTCAAAACAGTATGCTGCCGGTGATCAATGCAAAAGCCTTTAATAAAATTTTAGCCAGCGATTAAGGATTACCTCAAATTTGATTTTATTTTACCGTAAACTGATCCATTAATTTCATTACCACAGCGGCTTCCTCTCCGCTTGACGGATTAGGAGCTTTATCTAAAAAATAATTTACTACTTTTTGTATCAATGGTTGTTGCACATGCTCCAGCGGCACAAAGGGAATGATGTCTTTTTCACCGTTTTTAAAAAGTTCGATTTTCTTATGTTCGAAAATCGGGAAAGATAATTTTCCTTCAGAACCATAAATTTCACAAAGGTCTTTTTCTTCTCCACGCGCCACATTGAAACTCCAAATGCCGTTAAAGAGAACGCCTGATTTGAATAAAATATTTCCTGCCACAAGATCATCTGCGTTATAAAGTTTTGCCTGGTTTATTGAATAACCACTTGCTTTTTCAACTTCTCCGAAAAACCAATACATCAGGTCCAACTGATGTGGTGCTAAATCATGAAACAAGCCACCACCTGAAATTTCAGGATCAACCCGCCAGGCAACTTTTGGAACAGAAAGTTTTTCTTTGCTCAATTGCGGTTGAAAAAATTCAAGTTTCACAAAACGAACAGTCCCGATTTCTCCTTCATTGATCAATCTTTTAACTTCATTAAAAAGTGGTTGACCTCGGCGATAATGTGCCACTGATAATTTTATGTTTTTTTCTTTCGCCAATTTTGTGATCATGTTGGCGGATGCATAATTCAGCGTCATTGGTTTTTCAATATAAACCGGCTTTCCGGTATTGATTGCAGCTATCGCATATTCTTCATGGGAAGAGGGTGGCGTAGCAATGTAAATCGCATTTACTTCCTTGTCGTTGATCAGTTCATTCGCATCACTGTACCATTTTGCAACTCCATGACGTTGAGCATAATCCTTTGCTTTTTCTGCGTCGCGCCGCATCACTGCCACAAGTGAAGAGTTGTCAACTTTATTAAATGCCGGCCCACTCTTTACTTCAGTTACATCTCCGCATCCGATCATTCCCCATTTTATTTTTTGCATCTGGTTTGTTTTGAATTAATTTAAAAAGTTTTCAGTAAACGAAGAAAAATGAAGTTATTTTTTTGCACTAACTGTGATGGCTATCCGCTGATAATTTTATCCAATTCTTTCTCCTTTTCAATCAACCTTTGTAATAAAACCATTTGGTTTCCGGCGCGGATAAAATTTTGTCCTTCATACCTGGCTCCGTAATAAATATCATTATTCAAATGGTCCACCAGGAAACGAAGCGCCTGCATATAGATCATGAATTTTCCTGAATAAATAAATTGTTTCTTTTCTTCCGGATTCAATTCATCTTTCATTTGCGACATGTAACCATCATATATCGCTTTAAAAAAATCATCGCGAATTTCGATTTTCGAAAAATCTTTTTCTTCTTCGTTTGCTGGCGAAAGATAAGTGCGCATCATATCGCCAATGTCGCTGATAAAATAACCCGGCATTACTGTGTCCAAATCAATTACGCACAAACCTTTGTCATTCGAATCAAAAAGCACATTACTGATCTTTGTGTCGTGGTGTGTTACCCGCAGTTTAAAGGAAGGATTGTACAAAATATTTTCATAAGTATAAACAATATTTTTCTCTGATTCTATTGCACCTATCAAATCTTTTGATTCTTTTAAACGCTGTTTATTTCCATATTTTAATGCATTTTCAAATTGCTGAAATCGGAGAGAAAGGTTATGAAAATCAGGTATTGTTACTTGCAATTTTTCAACGGCAAAACCGGATAGTAAACGAGTAAATTCTCCAAATTTTTTTGCTGCTTCATAAGCTTGTTCCGGCTTTTCAACAGTAGAGATCGTATGGGAATCAGAAACAAACGGAATGAGCCGGTAATAATCGGCATTGATTTTTAATAGTTCTTCTCCGTTCACCGTAGGTATTTGTGCCGCGAATAAATAACCGGGATTTGTCTGCGAGAGATAATCCGAAATCAAGCGAACATTTGCGGCGATCGCACCAGGGTTTTTAAAGACTTCTGTATTTATTTTTTGGAGAATAAAAGTGGCTTCCGTTGAAATTATTTTCCATGTTGCATTGATAAGGCCATTTTGTAAAACTTCAACCTTAACTGCATCTTTATCTAAATCATAAGCTTTAAAAATTTCCTCGGGAAACATATTCTTGTCTGAAAAGTTTAAAATTATTGTTGATCAAATACCAATGCCGCAGCGCCAAGAATGCCGCTGTTGTTTAGTTCTGAAATCTCTATTTTTAATTCTTCCGCTGATCGCTGAAAGCCACAGGTCATAATTTGTTGCCACATTGTTTTTGAGAAAAACGGAAAAGCGTGACGAACAGATCCCCCGAGGATAATTAATTCAGGATTCAGTGCATAGATTATTGTTTTGATCACGTTGCCCAAATGCATTCCCATTTCTGCATACATTCTCAACGCTACTGCGTCTCCTTTTTTCGCATTTTCGTATACGGCCTCACCGTTAGTATGATAAACATTATCAAAAAATTGTCCGCTGGCATAATATTCATAAATGTGCTCTTTATAATCGATCATGCCGAATTCACCTGCACCAAAATTTTTCCCTACAAATAATTTTTTATTCAGGATCAAACCCCCACCGATGCCGGTGCCAACCGTGAGCCCGACAACGGAATTAAATCCTTTTCCTTTTCCAAAATAAAATTCGCCAAGGGCAAAACAATTTGCATCGTTGTTTACGTAAACTGGCAAATGATACCGCTCCTTCATAAACTTTTGCAAAGCCACTTCCTTCCACGAAGGAATGTTCACCATGTCATAAACTACTCCCTTTTCAGGATCAACAAGACCGGGAACGCCAATCCCAATGGCAGTTACGTCTTTGTTGATCAATTGATCGGTTACTTCAAAAATATGCGCTAATACTTCTTCAACTGATCCCTCTGCATTGATTTTTGTTGAAAAAATATTTTCTACTTTTTCTTCGTTTACTATTCCGGCAGAAATTTTTGTTCCGCCCAGGTCAATACCAATAATCATATTGTATTTTCTATTTTATTTTTTTAAAAGACTTGCTGCTTCAGCATCTGCATAAACTGAAAAGTTGGAATGGTTTCGCAAAAGACTTGCAGGAATTTCTGTCGAAATTTCCTCTTGCAAAACCTTTTTCAAAATTCCTGCTTTCTTCTCTCCATTCACCACCAGCATAATATTTTTTGCTTCCATCAGGTTGGCAATTCCTAAAGTAAGTCCGCTTGAAAGATTTGTTTTCTCTTTAAAATATTTTTGTCCAACGGCTGCCGTCACCGGATCTATTTGAGAAATATGAGCGTGTAAGTCAGGTGGAGTTCCAGGTTCATTCATTCCAACATGGCCATTCATTCCAAGCCCTACGATTGCCAGGTCTATTCCGTTGTGTTCGAAAATTGCATTATCAATTCGGTCGCATTCGGCTTCCGGATCTTGTGCTCTTCCATCAAAAAATGCGATCCTTTCTTCATTTATTTTTAAAGGGAAAAACAATTGTTCGTTTAAATAATAACGGCAACTTCCTTCATCGCTTCCGTTCATTCCCATCCATTCATCGAGGCCAACAAAAAATAATTCAGAAACTTCGATATTTTCTTGTTTTACTCTTTCAACAAAATTCCTGTACAAACCTTCCGGTGAATTTCCGGAAGCAGGACTGACGACAGCGTTTGGCTTTTCCTTGATAAGCTTTATCAGAGCATCTGTCGCTTTTTCTGACATCTTTTGATATGTTTCAAAAACGAGTAATTCCACTTCTTTTTTTATAAAAGTAACATCAAAAATTTTTACGAAAGAGAAATCCAAATTCCACTAACTTTAGCTTCCTCTTTTTTCTTCAAACATATTGCTTTTATTGAAACACTTTAAAATCCATTTGCCATGCCTGACACAAACATCGAAGTAATTAATGAGAAGAACGATCGCGTTCTTTCAGGAGCGATTACAGCAGCGGCTCCAACTGAATTAGCGAAGGCTTCTGCTAAAGGCCAAAGACTTGCTTCGCTTGATTTTTATCGCGGAATGATCATGGTCCTGCTGATGCTTGAAAGCACCAAAATGTATGAGCATCTTTTGCACATGTCTTCGAAGGGGTCTTTTTTACATTCGATAGCCATCCAGTTTACACATTATCCCTGGCACGGCTTGCATTTTTGGGATTTGATACAACCCGGTTTCATGTTCATTGCCGGCGTGGCGATGGCTTTTTCATTGTACAAACAAACTGCCAATGGTGTTCCATGGAGCCGCCAATTTTCAAAAGCTTTAAAACGTAGCGGATGGTTATTTTTCTGGGGCGTTTTGGATTATGCAGTCAGGGGCGATCATTTGTCTTTTGAACTGTGGGATGTATTGACGCAATTGTCATTTACATTGTTAGTTGCTTTTTTAATTTTCAGGTGGAAACCCGCTTACCAACTGCTTTTTAGCGCCGGATTATTAATCCTTGCAGAAATTCTTTATCGCTATTCGAACGTCCCGGGATTTACCCAACCTTTTACTGATCAACATAATTTTGGTAATTACATTGATGTGATATTAATGAATAAAATAAATCCGGATGGTTGGGTGGCTATCAATTGTATTCCAACTGCAGCACACACAATTTGGGGTGCAGTTGCAGGTAAATGGCTGCTCACTTTGGGCGACAATAAAAAGAAGTTGAGGAATATTTTCATTTTGGCAATCATCACACTTGTGCTTGGTTTTGGTCTTGATGCTGCTGGAATTACGCCGATCATTAAACGCATTGCTACCTCTTCATTTACGCTTGCATCAGGTGGCTTGTGTTTGCTGGCTCTTGGTTTACTTTTTTGGTGGATCGATTTAAAGGACCATAAAAAGTGGCTGAAGTTTTTTGTGATCGTAGGAATGAATTCAATCTTCATTTACCTGTTTTTTGAAATTGTTGTGAGCAGATGGTTAGGTGAATATTTGAACACGATTGTCAATGGTTTAATTTCTCCCACAGGTTTTTCTCAAAATTTTATAAACATAGTTTCTGCACTTGTCATCTTTGCTGTTGAATGGAGCTTGTGTTATTGGCTTTATAAGAAAAAAATATTTTTTAAGCTTTGATCTGTATTTTAGCGTCGTTCGAATTTGTTTAAATCCTAAAAATGAAAAAGTTGAAGTCTCTCTATTTTATCTTGTTAGCTTTCGATTTACCGCTTTCTTTGTTTGCCCAAAAAGTCGAAAGCAATTATACTTCTAATGGAAAAGAAAAAGTTTTTATTCTTTCAAATGATAAAGTAACTCAAAAAGTTATTGTGCAAAACGATATTTTGAAAGCAGATGAATTGATTGGAAATGAGGATTGGCTGGCGCAATATCACAACAAAGATCATGGAGTTTATACTGATGGGAATTTTGTGTTGCAAATGATGTGGACTGATTGGAGTGCGCCGGGTAAACAATACAATGCCGACCTTGAAGAAAATTTTACTAAGAAGGATTATAAATATGTCAATTACAATTTCACTAATGCAAAAGATGGCGGCAAAGAACTCAATTTGTATTTTACGCCCTTCGATCACAGCAATACTGTTCAGTTAAGAATTACTTATCAACTTCTTCCGGGTAAATTTTACAGTAAGAGAAAGTTAGCATTGGAGGATACTTTGTTGCAGAAAAACTGGTTGCAGGGTTTCGTTTCACGCAAAGGAAAAATTGGCAATATTTCTTCGTCTGCTGCAAGTAACACCATGATCCGCACTGAAAGCAGCAGCAATTATGAACAGGTAAACAGCACCGGCAATTCGCAAAGACCAAATTTTGAAATAATCAAGAAAGGAGAGTTTGGTCAACCTTGTGCAATTGATTTCCAAAATGGTGGGGTTTTCTTTGGAATTGAATATCCGACAGCGACGAATAAAATAAAAAATGACGACAACAAATTAAAACTCGCATGCCATGAGTTGATTGGAAAAGTGGTGCGCAAAGATTGGGTTGAAAGTGATTGGGTGGTTGAAGGATTGGCGCCGGATCATTTCGTAAAAGACTGGTTTTTTAATTATGTGCCGGATGTTCGTGTGGCGGCCAATCGTCCTTACACACTTTACAACAGTTGGTATGATTTACGTTCACCTGCATTTCCAAATGTAGAAGCAAGCCACGTGATGAATGAAAAAAATATTCTCAACATTATTGATCTTTTCAAAAAGAATATGATCGATAAATACGGAATTAATTTGGATGCTTTTGTGCTTGATGATGGATGGGATGTTTATGAAAGTGACTGGAAAATGAATCCAAAAACTTTTCCTCATGGTGTAAAACCGATCGTGGATGCATTAAAACCTTTAGGAACCACTTTGGGCATTTGGTTTGGTCCGACAGGCGGTTATTCATACCGTATGAAAAGGATCAACTGGATGAAAGAACACGGTTATGAAACAGTTGGCAGCACACCAAATGATGAAATGATGGACATTGCCGGACCGAAATACAGCAACCTTTTTGAAAAAAGGACAACTGATCTTGCCAAAAAGGGAGTTGGTTATTTTAAATGGGATGGTATACAGTTTTCTTCAAGCGAGCCAAACAGTGGCCATGCAGTGGGTTATCTTTCCCGCCGCGCTGCAATGGAAAGTGTGATTGCAAAATGTAAAGCCGTTAGAGCAATAAATCCGAATGAATATTTGAACATTACTTCCGGAACGTGGATGAGTCCATGGTGGTTGAAATATGCCAATCAAATTTGGATGCAAGGCCAGGATTATGGATATGCCGACGTTCCTTCCGTAAACGAAAGAGATGGTGCAATCACTTACAAAGATTTTGTTTTGTACGATGATTTTCATAACCAGGATTTGTGGTTTCCGGTCAGCAATTTAATGACGCACGGAGTGATTAAAGGCAATTTGGAAAGATTGGGTGGAAAGGATGATCCGTTGGAAAAATTTGCGAACGATGCGGTGTTTTATTTTGGAAGAGGCGTGAGTATGTATGAAATGTATATTTCTCCAGACCTTTTAAATCCGCAGGAATGGGAAGTGCTAAGCGAATCTCTTGCGTGGGCAAAGAACCGGTTTCCGATTTTAAACAAAACTTACATGGAAGGCGGCGATCCTACAAAAGGCGAAACTTATGCTTATGTTCATTTTAAAAATGACAGTGGAATTATTGCCGCAAGAAACCCGATCATGCAACCTCAGTCAATTACAGTAAAATTAGATCCTGCAAAAGGAATGGCAGATTCTGCCGCTTCACTTGTTTTGGAAAGAACTTATCCCACTCACTGGATTTCTCCAAATTTATATGCTGCAGGAACAACGATCACGATTCCCTTGCAGGGATATGAAGCAGCGATTTATGAAGTGTATCCTTTAAAAGATGCAAAAAGGCCTTTGCTTGCTGGAGCAGATTTTGAAGTAACAAAAAGTGAAGGCAATAATTATTCTTTAAACCTGCTTGATAATGGAAATGAGGTAAAATTGCTCAATCCCTCTTTTGTTTCAAATATAAAAGTGAATAATGCAGCAACAAATATCAACAAGATTCATCTTGCCGCGACTTCAATTGAAGAAGGATATTCTGATTTAAAAAATGATTTTGATAGAGATGCAATTAAAACCAGTGTGAATCTTAAACCGAATATCGTTTCAGCACGTTACATAGTTTTTCTGAAGCCCGACAGTTCTTTCAGAGCAAAAGACTTTCCAGATTTTGTGATCAGTGTGGATGGAAAAAATATAACACCAACCGTTCAGAAACAAAACGGAAGTTGGGCAACTTATTCTTATGAAGTAAATGACGCCGGCAATCATTCGTTTGAATTAAAAGTGAAGGGAAATGACAAAGCGAAAGATTGGAAAGGAGAAGCAAAAGTTTGGTTAAACACGCAACAAAAGCAAAGCGGGAAAACGATTGAAATTACCACAGGAGAAACAATCCAACAACCACCAATGCCACCTTCACCTTATGCAAACGGAGCTTTAATGCAAAATGTTTTTATAGGGAAAGGCAAATTGAGTTTGTAAGCGCGAAATAAAATCTGCTCAATTTGTTTGTTTACTACCAGACTTACGTTAATGGTTAAACGAAAATGATCTTAATGGTTATAAGCAGGAAAAAGTTTCAACGAATTTGTTGTTTCACTCTGCAGTAACGGTAATGGATAAGCGAAACTAAGCCGCAATTTCACTTTTTCGTTTTGCCGAATGAAATTGCCTGCCATAAACAGCACTGTTAAACTCTTCAATACCGTAACGAACAAAAAGCCTGAAAGTAAAGTAACCTGTGGAAAGGATCAATCCCAGTAATAGGCCAATGATTCCATAAAGAATCGGCGATCTTTTGTGAACATCATAAGGCTCTTCCGGGTAATCCAATACTTTCATAACCGGGGTGGCTTTTTGCAATTTATACGCTGCATTTTGTTGGTTAGCAACGGCCACTGCATATTGTTCACGGAGCATTTGCTTTTCAGTGATCAGGTTTTCGGTTGGAACCTTAAATTCCATTTTATCGGTGTTGGTAAACAAAGTTCTTTTGTCAATTGCGATCAATTGATTGTCTTTTGAATGCATAACAGAGCGAAGCGAATCAACCTTTCCCGTCGCAAATTCAAAATCTCTTTTTGCCTTTTCACATTTCAGATCAATATAAAACCTGGAGATATTATCAATAAAACCATAGCTGATTGTTCTCACTAATTCAGGGCTGCGACCGGTAAAAGTGAGCACAAAACTGTTGTTCTTATTGATCGTTGCCGTCATATTATCTTTCAGAATTTTTGCAGCTGTTGCTATCAGGCTGAAGTGGTTTTCCGGCATTTTTATTTTTGGTTCCAGGAAACTGCGGTGATTATTGATGTCTTCAATCAACAATTCTGCAATCAGTTTATTTCCCCTTGTTGAATCTTTCATGGACGCAACTTCGTCACGGGTTGTGCGGCTTAATGCCAGTTCGATAATGTTTACAGAAGCCTCATCAGTAAAGGAATTTGTTGAATTGTCACCACCGCTGAATAACGCACTTAGAGCGGAAGTGGCCGAGTTATTATCGTTGCCGGAAGTTAATGGAAAAATGGTTGATGTTGAAGTGTAGGTAACCGGAGTTTTTAACGCAAAAATGATAAGTACTGCGGCAAGAAAAACTGCAAATGCCAGTATGAAGATTTTGTGTTTTTTCAGGCGCGTAATAAATTCTATCGTTAATTCCTGTGACGACATCCGCATTTACAATTTTGTAATTAAATAAACCAAAGCGATTGGAATGGCACTAATAAATCCTTGTGTAATGGTTGATGAAAACCCTTTCCCTTCCGGTTTTACAGGCACTGTCACTACACTCCCGGGAGTAACTTTTGGATAAAAATGAAAGAAACCGAAGTTGTGGGTTTTCTCACTTTTCCCATTCGCACGTGTAACATAAATTCTTTTTCTCCATGGCCTTACTCCATAACCTCCTGCCTGGTCGATATAATAATTCAGCCTATTGTGGTCTTTATCGAAGTAGATCTTTAGTTGATTTTGAACAGCACCTTTAATTTCTACTACCGGGTTGCTTTCAGGAACATAAATTACATCTCCATCCTGCAACACTAAATCGTATTTTGAATTTGGTTCATTGATCGCTTTTTGAAGGTCGATGGTAACCGGTTCCGATGATGGAAGACTATCTGCGATATGCCCGTCCACTCTTTTGCGGTAAAGCATGGCGCCATTTGCATTAGAATTGCCTTTTAATCCTCCGCATCTTGAAATGAAAGAAGACAATCGTTCATTTTCATTCAACTTAGGGTAAGTTCCGGGATAAACTACCTGCCCTTCAATATTTACATTTTGTTGTAAATGAAAGCGCGGACTTTTTCTCACAAAAACCTGGTCGTAAGGACGCAGCCTTACATTTTCTGTCACTGAATCCAAATCAAGATTTTGATTGATGGAATAAGTTCTTTCTATTGTCCTGGTTGGTTTTAATCCTCTTCGGGAAGAATCGATATCAACAATACTTGAAACCACAATGCTTCCATATTCTGCAGAAGGTTTCAATCCATGGGCGAAATACAAAAGATCTTTAAGCGTCATTCCGCCGTATTTTTGGTACTTCCCTGGTTTGCGCACTTCCCCTTCAATTGAAATCATTTGCTTATCTTCAAATTGATTCTTATTAAAAACCTCAATTACATCATTCGCTTCAATCGGAATGTTGTATTTGCTGTTGGCGTTTTTATTCAGATCAGAAAGATTTACATCAATCCTGTCGGCCATTAAATTGGTTGAATCACCAGCGCCTTTGAAAACATAAGCACGTTCTAAATAAGAATCAGGTGTAACTCCGCCGGCGCGATTAATCACATCAAAGAGGCGGTCGCCTTTTTTCACTTCATAAACATTAGGATAAGCTACTTCTCCTTTTACAATCACTTTGTTCGTTACACCCTGGTTAATTGCGTTCACCACCACAACGTCCCCATCTGATAATGGTTCATTTGTAGTGTTATTTTGCGCGTTAAGATTTATAGTTTGTATGGTTTGTTTTTCATTCACATTCCTGATGATAGTTGCCGCTGAAGCGTAAGCGTCCGGAGTAAAACCGCCCGCGAGTTTCAAAAGATCTTCCAGTCCTTCGCCTCGTTTCAGTTGGTAATACATTGGTCTTTTGAACTGACCACTGGCGAGGACTTTTTTGTCATAAAAAGGAACGATCACGAAATCATTATTTTCCAGGTAAAGATGTTTTCCGAAATCCCCGCTGCTCAGGTATTTGTAAACGTCAATTGAATCGATGATCTGGCCATTTCTGGATATCAGAATTTTACGCATATTCCCATATTGAGTAACACCACCGGCAAGCGCAACTACATTCAATGCATTTGTAAAAGCAGAAACAACCATCGGTCCGGGCGCAGCCACATTTCCTGAAACCTGCACTACAATTGAACGGGGCTGGCCAAGAGTGACTGAAATATGTGTAGAAGCCGGAATTACCTTCCTGAACCGATCATATATTATGGATTTCGCATTGGCAAAAGCCAAACCTTGCACAGTGATCTTTCCCAACCCTTGGGGAAAAATTGAACCGTCGCGGCCGACGATATAGTCTTGTTCGAAATCAGCGCCGCCCCAAAGCGAAACAACGATGTGATCGCCAACGCCGATGGGATAATCCTGGGGTGGAGTAGAAAGTTCTGATAGTTGAAGAATCTGGCTGTTTTTAAAAATATTACTTCCATAAACCGATTCTGGGCCGGCGAGGGAATTTTTTAAATTGTCAATTTGCGTACTGTCTTTCACAATTACGTTATTGGTTGAACCACCACCGGTAGATTGCTCCAATATTGATTTATGGACATCTTCGCCGGCTTTTTGTTGCTGCCGGTTAAAATCCTGCAGGTAATTCATTAATTCTGCCGGGGAAGCGTTTTTCAGTGAGTTGGGATCTATTTGTAAATCGTCCTGTGTGCCAGGTAGTTGCGCCTCAAGTTTGACCGAAGCCAACGCAAACAGCAGGAAGCCAAATAACGGTAATAATATTTTTTTAAAGGCGATGCCTTTGGTAAGGGGATTCATTAGGGGTTCAATGTTTGTACGTTACCAACAAGAACGCCTAATCAGCATTTTTATTTTAGCGGATTTTCCAATGCCTCATTGAATTGTTGCCAGATTTCTTTGACAATTTCAGAAGCCGGTTTTATCTCTCTTATTAAAGCGCTCACCTGTCCGATTTCCAGTTCTCCTTCATCCAGGTTTCCTTCAAACATTCCTTTTTTGGCTCTTCCTTTTCCAAGGAGAATTTTCAGTTCTTCAACTGAAGCCTTATTTTGATAGGCCTGCAATATTTCCTGGTAAAAATTATTTTTCATCATCCTTACAGGCGCCAGTTCTTTTAAGGTCAAAATTGTATCGCCTTCCTGGGAATGGACGACGGCAATCTTAAAATTAAGATGGGAAGAAGCTTCTTCACTGGCAACAAACCTGCTTCCGATTTGCACACCTTCTGCGCCAAGGATCATAGCTGCCAGCATTTGCCTTCCTGTGGCAATTCCTCCTGCCGCAATAACCGGGATAGAAACTGAAGAAGCAACCAGTGGCGTCAGAACCATCGTTGTTGTTTCCTCCCTTCCGTTGTGGCCCCCTGCTTCAAAGCCTTCGGCGATTACAGCATCGCAACCCGCTTTTTCGGCTTTTTCAGCGAAGCGCTTACTGCTCACCACATGCAAAACTTTTATTCCATGATCTTTTAAGACAGAGGTAAAAGTTGCGGGATTTCCGGCAGAAGTAATTACAATCTCAATTTTATTCCTGAAAATGACCTCAAGGTGATTTTCAATGTCTGAATATAAAATAGGAAGATTAACGGCGAAAGGCTTATTGGTAGCGGCTTTGCATTTGATAATATTTTCTTCCAAAATATCGGGATACATACTCCCGGATCCAATTACTCCTAATGCGCCAGCGTTGCTAACCGCGCTGCACAAACGCCAGCCACTTGCCCAAACCATTCCTGCCTGGATGATAGGAAGTTCTACATTCAGCAATTTTGTGACGCGGTTGTGTTGAAGATTTTTCAAAACCTATGAAGTAGGAAAAGTGAGATCGAAAATTATTGTATTGTATTTAGGAGTTCGTTTTTAAATAAAAACTTATAAAATAATTAAATCCTCACTCAATTCATCATGAAGTGGATTTAATAAAGAATTGTAATAAACATCAATTGGATGAATTTGAACATCAGCATTTTTTCCCCACCATAATTCACAGTTTTCTATTTTGAACTTTTTAAAGGCAGAGGGCGTATTGTATTTTTTAAAATCCCCTTTTAATGTATTGAAAAATGGCCTGAAGTCAATAATTCTGTTTTCATTATTATTAAAAAAAACCTTAAGAACAAATGGTTCAAGCAGGGAGGCGTCACAAATTTTTAGAGCCTTTTGTTGATTACTTCGGCCTTTACCGACTGATTGTAATACATTATTTTGTCCCATTTTTCTTTAATTTTCTTTTCGTACTTTCTTACAAAGATAACAACATCGTTGCACTCGGTATTTGTTAATGGAGCATATCCCTTGATTCGTTTAAAGTGAACTTCAAACTGTTGGTTTTTCCAAATTAATTCAGCTTTAACCTGCCTTTCCTGAATGGCAATATGAACATGAACAGGCAGATGATCATTAGTGTAAATAAAAATACTTTAATTCAGGTATTGGTAAATCTTTGGCATTGAAGAGATGTACCTTTAAATTTCAGAATACAAATGTTTATCTTTTGTTGCTTTACTGAATAAGCACATGAGCAAATTAGCTGGTTTGCTAATTAATTACCCCAAATCAATCTCGGTATTATCGCCAATATTCAGTGAACGCGTTTCTCCAATCACTTCTGTATCATTTCCAATTAATGAATCATCAAGCATTACATCGTATAACTTGGAAAAGGATCCAATAATAGATGCCTTGATAATGGAAGAATGAATGATCGTATTTTCTCCCATTGCCACATGAGGACCGATGATAGAATTTTTAATATCACAACCTTCTGCAATGCTTACGGGCGGAATAAAAATGGTGTTTTCAAAGTTATTCGGTTCGGCAATTGTACCTCCAAACTTTTCCAATAAAATTGAATTGGATTGCAACAGCGATTCTTTTTTTCCGCAGTCAAACCAGTTTTCCACTTTGAAAGACTTAAAAAGCGCTCCACCACTTATCATGCACTCTAGTGCATCAGTAAGATTGAATTCATCATGACTTTTTATTCCATTGGTAATGATTTTCGAAAGACATTTGAACAAAAGTTCGCTTTCTTTTATTTTATAAATTCCCACCAGCGCCATATTTGATTTGGGAATTGCAGGTTTCTCAACCACTTTAGTAATCACGTTTTCTTCATCTACCTCAGCCACTCCAAAATTGCGTGGATCATCTACTTTTTTTACGCCCAGCATTGAATAGGGAGATTCAAGCACTTTCTTTATATCATATTCGCAAATGGTGTCGCCCAAAGTAATAAAGACCTCATCACCATCTACAATCTTCTTGGAAAGGTCAACTGCATGTGCCGTTCCTTTCCTGATATTTTGATAGATAAAATGACAGGTAAGGTTTGGATATTTTGAATTGATGTAATCCTGGATCTTTTCCCCGAGGTAGCCAACTATAAAAATAAATTCATTAATGCCGGCTTCGTGCATCTGGTCCACGTTTATACTCAGGATCGTTTTGCCGGCCAAAGGGATGAGAGCCTTGGGCTGCGTATATGTGTGCGGGCGTAATTTAGTGCCTGCACCGGCTACAGGGATAATGGCTTTCATGTGTGTAAGTTTTCAACCGTTTTAAAAAAGGGATGTGAATATAGTAAATGTTTAGGAAAGCTGCCCGTCAGCCGTTTGCCTATAGCTTACGATCTTCAGCATTCCACATTCTTTTTGTACGTTTGCGCAAATTTTAATTCATGCAAGACCAGCAGATTTTTGACATTATTCATAAGGAATTGAATCGCCAGCGCGAAGGCATCGAACTTATCGCCTCCGAAAATTTTACTTCACCGGAAGTAATGCGTGCAATGGGAAGTGTTCTTACTAATAAATATGCTGAGGGATATCCCGGAAGAAGATATTACGGTGGATGTGAGTTTGTTGATGAGTCGGAACAACTGGCAATCGACAGAGTAAAAAAGATCTTCAATTGCGAATATGCAAACGTTCAGCCCCACAGCGGCGCACAGGCAAACTTTGCCGTAATGTTTGCAGTGCTAAAGTCGGGCGATAAAATTCTTGGACTTGATTTGAGCATGGGTGGCCATCTAACGCATGGCTCTCCTGTAAATTTTTCCGGAAAATTATTTGAACCACATTTTTACGGAGTAGTGAAAGAAACAGGGCTTGTTGATTACGACATGCTTGAAAAAAAGGCGAGAGAAGTTAAACCGCAAATGATCGTTTGTGGTGCATCTGCTTATAGCCGTGATTGGGATTATGAAAGAATAAGAAAAGTAGCCGATGAGATTGGTGCTTTTGTGTTGTGTGATATGGCGCATCCTGCCGGTTTGATAGCGAAAGGTTTGTTGAACTCTCCGTTTGAACATTGTCATTTTGTGACTTCTACTACTCATAAAACTTTGCGTGGTCCGCGTGGCGGAATTATCCTTATGGGTAAAGATTTCGAAAATCCGTTTGGATTAAAAACGCCAAAAGGCGAAACAAGGATGATGAGCCATATTTTGGATATGGCTGTTTTTCCCGGTTCACAAGGCGGACCGCTTGAACACATTATTGCTGCAAAAGCAGTTTCTTTTTATGAAATATTAAGCGAAGATTTTACTGCTTATGCCAAACAAATTCAGGCAAATGCGCAGGCAATGGCAAAAGCATTTAATGCAAAAGGTTATGACCTTATCAGTAATGGAACAGATAATCATTTAATGCTGATTGACCTTCGAAATAAAAATCTTACAGGAAAAAAAGCCCAGGAAACACTTGACAGAGCCGCTATCACTTTAAATAAAAACGCTGTTCCTTTTGATGATAAAAGCCCGTTTGTTACATCAGGAATTCGTGTTGGTGTTCCGGCAATAACAACAAGAGGTTTAAAAGAAGCTGACATGGCTACAGTTGTAAATTTTGTGGATAAAGTTTTGATGAATACGGATGATGAAAAGATGGTTTCTTCTGTAAAAAATGAGGTGAAGGAATTTATGACAGCGTTTCCTCTTTATCCGGGATTACAACAGTAAGCTGATTTAAATTTTCAATCCTTAGAAGATTGTTTTTACTTTCGTGTCATAATTAATTATTATGATACAACGTGTACAAACGATTTGGATGTTACTGGCTGCTATTGCCGCTTTTCTCACCATTAAATTTTCTTTTTACAGTGGGACGCTTGCCATACAGGAAGGTGCTAACGCCGTTACTTCTATGGCAACGGATGGAAGCTACCAACTGGTTAGTGCAACAGGCAACTTTTTCATTTTGATACTTACAAGTGCATTAGGCACTGGAATTTTCATCAACATTTTTTTGTTTAAGCACAGGAGCATTCAAATCAGGATTATCATAGCTGCAATCATTTTGGAATGCCTCATTATCTTTTTATATTTCCGGGAAACTGAAAAATTTTCGCAGGGGAATTTTAATATCTGGGCGATACTTCACATCCTCATCATTGTGTTTTTGATACTGGCTGCAAGAGGAATTTATAAAGATTCCAAATTGATCAAAGAAAGCAACAGGTTGAGGTAGAAAAATCAAATGTATTTTCCCGTATAACTTTCTTTCACTTTTTTCATCCCGGAAGGAACGCCGGCATAAACAAGATTTCCTCCTTCGTCTCCGGCTTCGGGACCAAGATCAATTACCCAATCTGCCGATTTTATAACATCGGTATTATGTTCGATAACGATGATAGAATGCCCTTGTAAGATCAATGCGTTAAAAGAAGTCAGCAATTTTTTTATATCATGAAAATGAAGGCCTGTTGTAGGTTCGTCAAATATGAAAAGAAGATTTCCGCTTCCTTTACCTTTCCCTAAAAATGACGCCAGCTTCACACGTTGTGCTTCTCCACCTGAAAGTGTATCCGAAGATTGGCCAAGTTTAATATAACCCAGTCCTACGTCGCTTAATGGTTGAATTTTTTTTGCGATATCTTCTCCTGAAATTTCATTCTTCTTCCTGTTCGATTTTTCTTCTGAAAAGAAAGCAATTGCCTCATCAACGCTCATTTCAAGAACATCATAAATGTTTTTGTCGCGGTACTTTACTTCAAGAATTTCTTCCTTGAATCTTTTTCCATGACAAACTTCGCATTCCAGGTGAACATCAGCTAGGAACTGCATTTCTACAACCTGTTCACCTTCCCCTTTGCAGGCATCGCATCTTCCGCCATCTACATTAAATGAAAAGTGTTTAGGTTGATAACCGCGAATTTTACTCAACGGCTGTTTGCTGAAAAGTTCGCGGATCTCGTCATAAGCTTTAATGTAGGTAACTGGGTTACTTCTTGAAGATTTGCCTATCGGGTTCTGATCGATCATTTCAATTTCTGAAATCAGGTCTACATCGCCTGAAATACCTTTGCTCAAACCAACTTTTTCGGCAAACTCACCTTTCATCTTTTTTAACGCAGGATATAAAATTTGTTTTACCAAAGTAGTTTTGCCACTTCCGCTTACGCCGCTCACCACGCACAAAACATTCAATGGAAAAACGACATCAATGTTTTTAAGGTTGTTTTGTCTTGCGCCTTCTACTTTTATGGAGCGATTCCATTTTCGCACATTCTTAGGCGGTTCAATTTTTAATTCGCCTTTCAAATATTTTCCTGTCAGGCTTTCAGGATTTTTTACAATCGAATCATAATCTCCTTCTGCAATTACCTCTCCTCCCAAATGACTTGCCAGTGGTCCCATGTCGATAATATGATCGGCTTTCCGCATCATCATTTCATCATGTTCAACAACCACAACTGTATTTCCCAAAGCTTGCAGGTTTTTCAAAACTTCAATCAGGTTTTCAGTGTCGCGCGAATGCAAACCAATGGAAGGCTCGTCAAGAATGTAAAGCGAATCAGTGAGATTGCTCCCCAAATTTCTTGTCAACTGAATTCGTTGGCTTTCGCCACCACTCAAAGAATTCGCAAGGCGGTTTAAAGTGAGATAGCCCAAACCAACATCCATCAAAATTTTCAATCTTGTATTGATCTCTGTCAATATTCTTCTTGCAACCGTTTGGTCAAATTCAGACAGCTCAATTTCACTAAACCATTTTTGCAGATCCTTAACCGGCATTTCACACAATTCGCCGATGTGCTTATGCGCAACCTGTACATAAAGAGCTTCCTTTCTCAAACGGTAGCCGTTGCATTCCGGACACAAAGTTTTTCCGCGGTAGCGGCTCAGCAAAACACGGTATTGAATTTTATACAAATTTTGTTGCACTTCTTTGAAAAAATCGTTGATGCCTTCAAAATATTCATTGCCGGTCCACAACAAATTGTATTGAGCCGTTGTGAGGTCGATAATTGGTTTATGGATAGGGAAATCGAAATGTTTTGCCGCCCTGATCAGTTTATCCCGGTATTGGCCCGATTTTTCACCACGCCACGGAGCGATGGCATTTTCGTATACGCTTAAACGTTTATCCGGAAAAACGAGGTCAGGATCGATGCCCAAAACAAGTGAAAAGCCGCCACAAACGGGGCAGGCGCCATAGGGATTATTGAATGAAAATAAATTAGGAACTGGTTCTTCAAATTTAATTCCATCCAGTTCAAATTTATTCGAGAAATGCAGATACTCTTTTCCGTTTACTTCCAGTAACAATTCTCCTTCACCTTCATAAAAAGCAGTGTTTACCGAATCGGCAATACGGTGGTTGTCTTCTTCATCAAAATCTTTTATCACAAGACGATCAATTAAAACATAAACTGTTTTATGTGTAAAAAAAGAATCAATATCTTTTTCTTCCTGAACATCTTCAATCCTGATTATTTTGTTATCAACATAAATCCTTGAAAATCCTTTCTGCATTAAAATGTGCAACTCTTCCTGTATGTCGCGGTGATGCATTTGCCGGAAAGCAACTAGTAAAAGGACTTTATCGCCGTTTTTTAATTCGTTAATTGCTTTTACTACATCCGTAACATCATCTTTTTTCACTTCTCTTCCTGAAATTGGAGAAATCGTTTTGCCAATTCTTGCAAATAACAAACGCAGGTAATCATAAATCTCAGTCATGCTTCCAACAGTGGAACGAGGTGTTCTCGTAATCACTTTTTGTTCAATTGCTATTGCCGGGCATAAACCTTTTATGAAATCAACATCAGGTTTGTTCATTCGCGCCATAAACTGCCGGGCATAAGAACTCATACTTTCTGCATAGCGGCGCTGACCTTCGGCAAACAACGTATCGATAGTTAATGAAGATTTTCCGGAACCGGAAACACCGGTAACCACAATAAATTTATTGCGGGGAATTGTAACATCAATATTTTTAAGATTGTGTACACGTGCACCTTTTATGAAAATATCATTCGCGACGACGGCTGGTTTTTTCCTTGTAGTTGTTTTCATTTGGGAAGGCAAAATTAGTGAATAGTAATTTTACGGTGAAGTCTAAAAAGTGATAATGCGCGAAAATTCAAGTGGTTTTGCCCTTTTTTTCAAATATGCAAAAAAAATCGCTGATTTCATTTCCTAATTTCAATTTTCCTCCTAATTTTAGCATTCCAATTTTCCTGAAAGAATGAAGAACCTCCTGCCTTCCGCATAAGTTCAGTCATCGTTTTCTCTTAAATTGGAACTTACACAATATCCCTAAACCTAAAACTCGAAAAGGTTATGAAAACCATGAACAGTTTAACCGATCAGCAACTGATCCACCTTTATCTCGACGGAGATAGCGAAGCCCTTTCAATTCTTGTAGAACGCTACAAAGACAAAATTTTCACTTCCATTTATTTGTTGGTTAAGGACAAATTTCTTGCAGAAGACATTTTCCAGGACGCTTTCATCAAAGTGATCGACACTATCAACGCAGGCCGCTATAATGAGGAAGGAAAATTTTTGCCATGGGTGATGCGCATTGCCCACAATTTGTGCATCGATTACTTCAGGAAGGTAAAACGCAGTCCTTCCATTAAAACAAGCACTGACCACGACATTTTTGAAGTGCTTAATTTTTCTGAACCAGGAATGGAAGAAAAAATGATCCAGGGCCAAAGCCATGAAAGAGTAAGAAAAATGCTCGACATGCTTCCTGAAGATCAAAAAGAAGTAATCGTGATGCGTCATTTTGCCGATCTCAGTTTCAAAGAAATTGCGAACATTACCGGCTGCAGCATCAATACCGCTTTAGGTCGCATGCGTTATGGTCTTATCAACCTGAGAAAAATGATGATAGAAAAACAAATTGCTTTATAAATACCACTTCTGAAATCACAAGACAATCCCTTCAACAATTGGAGGGATTTTTTATTTTTGGAATGGGCAATAAAAATTCTGAAAATTTATTCGTTTACTACTGAATTAATTGGGCAACGATTAACCAAAACAAGAAAAAAAAATCCTTTTATTTGTTAGTTCACCGGTAAATAAGAAAAGCGAATTCTTAATTGATAGAAAACAATTCTTTGAAGACCTTTTTGCCGTCGGTATTGCCAAGAGCAGAACTGCACGCCCTTTCCGGGTGAGGCATCATTCCAAAAACATTTCTTTCCTTATTGCATATGCCGGCGATGCTGTGAATGGAACCATTTGGTGAATGGTCGATGTGAATTTCCCCTTCTTCATTGCAATAACTGTAGATAACCTGGTTATTTTTTTCAATTGCCTCCAATTCATTTTCTTTTACAAAGAATCTTCCTTCTCCATGTGCAACAGGGATTTTTAAAACCTCGTTGGTAATATCGTTTTTTATAAAAGTGTTTTTGCAGGTAAATTTCATTTGTGCATTTTGAAGCAAAACGCCCGGAAGTAACCCGCTTTCGCAAAGGATCTGGAATCCGTTGCAAACGCCAAAAACTTTTCCTCCTTTATTTGCAAATTCAATCACGCTTTGCATCATCGGGCTGAAGCGTGCGATAGCACCGCATCTCAGGTAGTCACCATAACTGAATCCGCCGGGAAGCACGATGCAATCCGAAGTATTGAACATTGAAAGATCCTGGTGTTTGTGCCACAAACTGATCACTTCCTGGTCGAGGTTATTTTGAAGCGCATCGATCATATCCCTGTCGCAGTTGGAACCCGGAAAAATTACCACACCAAATTTCATTGTTTCTGATTTTTCTTGTATGCAAAATTAATCATTCGCTTCCTTTATTTTTTGAAATATTGCATATAAACTGCAAAACCCAGCATCAGCCATTGCATCACAAATGGAATCCATCTCTTCTGTGGGTAATAAAAAGCACATGCTATGAATGCAGAAGCAGGAACAAGGGCAAGCATCCAATACCCAATACTGTGGCCCATGATAACAAAAGGTGTTGCAATGGCTATCGCAAAATATAAAGCCATTTGACCCCAGTTTTTTCTTACCTGCAGAATTTGTTTATTCATGAACAATCTAACATAAAGTGCGCCTGCGAGAATCATGAACACGATCACTCCAATGCCAATCCATTCGTTATATGAAAAATTAAATGACGGCTGTGGAAGGCCAAGACCGGAAAAATGAAATGAATACAGTTTGTTAGTTAGAAATAAATAAACGACGAGAAAGTACCAGGGGGTGGCGATTCCTAAAAAAGTGATCAACCATTCAGCTACCTTCGGCGGCCGGGTAATTATTAAAGAAAGGATCACAAATAAGGCAAAAGCAACTGCGGGCAAATATAAAAATGACGCAAGCCCAATTGCGATACCTACGTTATAAAGAGTGCCTTTCGCATGCCGGCTGCTGTTAAGATTGCTCATGCTCGCCCAAACCCAGATGAAGATTGTATTTATTATCAGGGGAGCACTTAAAACATTCCATTCTGGAAAAAAGGAAGTGATTAAAAGATAGCTCATTGCAGGCAAGAAATTGGGCTTCTGCATCATCCGGCGACTGACCATGACTTGGTTAAAAGTAACCGCTTGTAAAAAGATCAACAAAAAAGCAATTAAAAAATAGATTCTTGGAAATGGATTAAAAAATGGAACAATTGCTTTTAAAAAGTCATTAAACAAAAAACCATATGACTTGTGAACCACCGGAATTCGTGGATGAAGAAGCCAGAAAAACTTTATGAAAATTCCATACACCAGAAGCAGGAAAGTGTTGAGTGGATTATTGGTCCTGAAAATTCCTGTCACAATGAATAATTAATTGAGCAACAAAAATAAAAAATTAAGGTTATTATCCCTAGAAGGGAACTACCCTTTCTACGGAAATTCAATCTTTGCGAAGCAAATATAATTGCGATAAGTACATGGAATAATTATTTGTGAAGCGCTCACCTGTTTGCCATATCTCGGCATAAATTCGTATCCAAGATCCAGAGTTTTAAATGGTGGATTGACAGTAACTTTTCCTGAACCCGTGATGCTGTGATCAACTAAAAGAAAAGAACGCCTTTCGATGCTGTTAAAAAGGAAATGCAATTGTGCTCCTGTAAGCATTGTGGTATAAGAAAGATAGTTATCGGTTTGATCATCATATTGTGATTTGTTGATCACCGAAGCCCAGTCTGCCTTTCCGGTTTTGTCCATATCCAGAACAAGAATATTATTGTAATAATACCGGCTTGCAGAATAATAATAAGGATTGCGCCCGTAATAACTATAATAATATGGCGAATACATGTAGTAATTGTATGGCGAAAAAGAAGGATAGCCGTATAAATAGTCGTAACGGTTCCATGGATTATACCTCGACTGCGAATAAAAATCCTCAGCGGTCAAAATAAATCCTCCGTCCTTTTTGAGAACTACATCCCGAATGAAAAAATTGTTTAAGGCAACTTTATTATTGCCGTTTGTTTTTGCCATTGAACGAATGGAATCGCCCAGTTGTTGAAAGACTTGCGTGATGGTATTTTTATTTTGAACATCCCAAACCGCTGTGTAGACTCCTTCTACATTTCCGTGCCTTTTTTCGTAATACAAGGAATTAATGATGTAATGTTTGTTCACATTATCGATCTTCAATTTAATGGCATCAAGAAAATTTCCTTTAAGATCAAAACTGTTCAGCATAAAGTTGTCATCATCCGCTTGTTTTGTCACGAGGTCAAGGTCCTCGATAAAATCCTTGGTAGTAGATTTATTACCTTTTGTGAAAACAAAATTGCCTTCATTGTCAACATAAAAATCGCTGAACAAATCTTTGCGGTCATCAAATTGAGTAGGAATGCGGGACTTATGGAGCAGTTGTAAACTGTCATTGAACAATAAAGTAGTGAAATTGAAAAAGCCATTCTTTTTCTGGATCTTGTAGATCATGATCTTTGACTTATCTTCACTATTGATGGTGCTGTAGATCTTGTTGTCGGCAAAAAAGTTAATGTGAGTGGTGTCCAGTTCGATCGGATCAGTCATCATTTTTCCTTCCTCATTTATTTTTACTGCCATGCAATGTAGAACACTTCTTTTCTGGTACTGGTAAATAAGCCAGCAAAAATCAGGAAAAGCCACAAAGTCAACGTTCAAAGTGTTATCTGGCATAAACTTAAGATCGATGTGATTAAGCATTTGCATCGAATTGTCGTAGGAGCAAATGGCATAACGATTCCGGATATTCTTATAGATCAAAAAGTTGTCACCGATCTTTCCGATTATTTCAAAATCAAGCGCCCTCGAATCCTGTGATTCCGGCTGCGAATAAGTAATTTGTTGTGAATGCGAACTTGTATAAAAAGTCAGAAATATTAAAAACAGATAAAGGCTTTTCATAAATTGTCTGTGAATTTTACTGAATAACTTGTCTTAATCTTATTAAAAAATGATTTTTATAAAACTATACTAATTTATGAAAATAGCTACCAGTAAATTGCCAATCTTTTATTAAGTCTTTCTAACTTCTTCTTTTTAACAAGTGATTAATCAGGAGTTTTGATATATGATTTTTGCGAAACAGAGATTGTTATTGTGCAGCACCGGGATTATAAATTCATTGGCACTCACTTGTCTTCCCCTGGAAGGAATGAAAATAATTTTTCTCCATGTTTGATGTATTAATGGATTGGCAATCACCTTTCCTGTTGCCGTAATGCTTTGATTTTGTAACAACCACACTTGTTTATAAGGTTCATTATAGAGAAAGTTGATTTTGTCACCACGATAAACAGTAGCAAAGCTTATCCAACTGAATTCTGCGTCTCCAAATTGGTCTTTTGGAATTACATTTCCCCACTCCAGGTCGCCTTTATTGTTCGCATCCAACACCAGGATATTTCCATAGTCGGCACCGGAAAGATGGCTGTTTAAGTCTGTGGGTTCACTACCCAAAAAATTTCTTCCGTTTTTTTGATAAGTGTCATAGAGAAAATGCTCTGATCCTTTGTCAGGAATGCTTGGAGCTGAAGTGGTATAAACAGATTTTCTCTGTTCGGCCAAAACAATAAAACCCCCATCTTTTTTTAAGATCACATGATGAATATAAAAGTCGTTCAAAGCCTTTTCAGGCGATCTTTTGGTATTGGCAATCGCCCTGATTCCATTTCCCAGTGGAATCGCTTTTGATGAAAACCAGCTTCCTTCTTTTTCATTCCAAACAGCTGTATATAATCCTTCAACATCTTGTGAAAGAGAATATAGAGAATTTAAAATGATTTTATTGTTCAGATTATCGATGTTGAGTGCGAGAGTCTGAAGTGAAATATTCTTGATGGGCAATTTTTGAGTTTCAAAAGAGTCTTGATTGTGCCGTTGGATGTACAATTGTGCTGTTTCAATTTCACCTCTTGGAAAGGTGTGTAGGTCGCCATGTTTTTCGCGGGTAAAAATCCAATCACCTTCATTATTTATTGAAAAATTGTCAAAAATTTCTTTATTCCTGTCGTAGTAAGTTTCATTGCTGGCTTTGTGCAGCAATTCCATATCTGAATTAAAAACAAGGTTTGTAAAATCAACCTTATCTAACTGCCGGTGATCTTTATAAATAAGAATTTTTGATTTATCGTTGCTAGATAAAACATTGATAAAAGCAGTAGTACCAACTTTCACATGTGTGGTATCTAAAACCTTCGGTTCACCTACAACTTCTCCATTTCCGTTAATTTTCGCAGTCATGAAATAATCCTTATTATTTCGCCTGTACACATAAATCATCCATGCAAAATCAGGGTAATTGACAAATTTGGTAAATAAGAATTTCTGGGGGTGGAACGTCAATTTAATGTTTCTTTTCATATTCATTGAATCATCATAGACCTGGATAAAATTTTGGTTTTTCTCGTTTTCATAAACCAGAAAATGATTTTGAATTTTCCCAATAACCTGGAAATAGCGTACGTTTCTTTGCCGTTCCCCGGTAGCATTTTCAGGGAAAATCACTTTTTGTGCGATTGAAGAAAAAGTTGCAGCAGTCAGAAAAATTAAAAGCAGTGGTTTCATTTTAAAAAAATTTAAGTCAGGTTAAAACTCATACATTTGAGAATCTAATTTAATAAAAAAATGGCTTCGGTTCTAATTTCGGGCGGAACTGGTTTGGTTGGTTCTTATTTAAGCAAATATTTGGTTGACAAAGGTTTTGAAGTCATCATTTTCACACGAAGAAAAAGGTTATCTTCTGATAATCCAAAAATAACTTACAGCTATTGGAATGTAAAAGAAAAGATAATAGATGGATATGTAGTAAGAAACGCCAATCATATCGTTCACCTGGCAGGTGCAGGAATCGTTGACAAAAAATGGACAGCCGAGTATCAAAAAATAATTATTGAAAGCCGGACAAAAAGTGCAGAACTCATCCTTGATTGTTTGAAAGATAATCAGCATCACGTGAAAACCTTTGTTTCTGCTTCCGCCATTGGTTGGTATGGTGAAGATGGGAGAACTGACGAAAGTAAAGACGGTTTTGTTGAAACCGATTTGCCTTCTTCGGATTTTTTAGGCGAAACCTGCGTAGCTTGGGAAGCCAGCACGGAACCGGCAACTTCGCTTGGAATTCGTTTGGTAAAATTGCGTTCGGGCATTGTGCTTAGTAATAAAGGAGGTGAACTGGCAGAGTTTGAAACACCTTTAAAATTTGGTATAGCACCGATTTTAGGAAGCGGTAAACAAGTAGTTAGTTGGATCCACATTGCTGATCTGTGCAGGATGTACACAGAAGCAATCGAAAATCCTTATTTACATGGAAGTTACAACGCTGTTGCGCCTAAACCTGTTACTCAAAGAGAATTGATAATGACACTTGGACAGAAATTCAGGAACCGGTTTTTCATCCCGGTTTATGTGCCCTCTTTTGTTTTGAAACTGATGTTTGGCAAGAGGAGTATTGAAATATTAAAAAGTGCAACTGTCAGCAATAAAAAAATTAAGTCGACCGGTTTTACATTTTTATTTCCTTCAATAGAATCGGCAATTGAAGATTTAAAAGCGCATCCAGAAAAATAGAAATTTGATTTAAAAGTTGGTTTACCGGATTTATAAATCCTCAGTTGTAAATTTTTTCAAAGCAAAGAAATAATAACAGCCAATATAAACCAGGCTTGCTAGAACCATGATCCAAAGGGCAGGCGCATCTTTATAAATTACCTTATCGCCAAAGGGAATTGGCAGCATCACATCGGTTACCTGCAAGGGCAAGAAATAACCAACGGGAGAAAGTTCAAATTTCAAATTGATCAATAAAGTGATGAGCCATTCGAATATCAATCCGTACAGGAAAAAGACTGCAATTGCAGCGCCGCTTTTCCTGAAGAGAATCGCGAGGAACATGGCAAAAGTTATATAAGCAACTGTTTGAATAAAAATAAACCCAACATTTTCAATTCCTGTAAATGAAAAATGTGATCCTGTAGTGATCAAACCAAAAAGCAATGCAACCAAAAAATTGAAAATAGCCGCAGCAAGCGAAAACAAGATTGCAAAAACAAATTTTACAGTAACGAATTCCTTTCTTGTCCACCCATCGATTATGTTTTGACGGTGGGTTTTAAAATTAAATTCATTGGTAAAAAGCATGATGAAAAGTATGCCGGGGAAATACAAAAGCCAACTGCTCATAAAGCCAACCGTTTGCCAAACTTTAGGAAAGGCATAAGGCGTGCCCAATAAAACCTGGCTAGCCGGCATACTTTCAACAGTCACTTCGTTGATGTAATAACCGATATAATTGATGCCGAGAATAGCAAAAAAATAAAGAATGATAAAAATCCAAAAGGCCTTGTAGTCTTTAACTTTCAGCCATTCGATCCTGAGAAGATGTAACATAGTTTTAGTTATTGGTCAGTTCAAAAAACCTTGCTTCAAGGCTTTGTTTTTTAAGCGTAAGATGATTCAATACAACACCGTTATTAAAACAATAGTTGTTCAATGCGGAAAGATCAGCTTTACCTACAGGGAAGAAAACTTTTATCACATTTTCTTCGTCAATTATTTTTGATTTTTCAGGCATTCCATCCAGAACAGCCAAAAGCTTTTCATGATCTTTCGCCGCCACTTCTACCATGTCTTCATTTGAAAGTATCTCATTCACTTTGCCCGAAACGATCAACTCGCCTTTTTTCAAAATGGCCACATCGGTACAAACTTTTTCAACTTCATCCAAAAAATGGCTTGCCATGATGATGGTTTTCCCTTCGCGGTAAAGCCGCTTCATCAACTGCCGGATTTCGGCAATGCCAACAGGATCCAAACCGTTAGTCGGCTCATCAAAGATCAAAACCTGCGGATTTCCCAAAAGACACGAAGCGATCGCGAGCCGTTGTTTCATACCTAAAGAATAAGTGCTGAATTTGGAATCTTTTCTTTTGGTCAGATCTACAATGTCCAGCACTTTATCAATGTCTTCTTTGCCGTGTTGTTTTATTTCAGCGGCTATTTCGAGGTTTTTTACACCGGATAAATAATGATAAAAATTTGGAGTTTCAAGCAGCGTTCCAATCTTACGACGGCTTGTCGCAGATGAAGGTTCACCAAAAAATTTGTAAGAACCGGCAGATGGTTTCAGGATATCCGTAATGATCCCGAGCGTAGTCGTTTTTCCGCTTCCGTTTGGTCCAAGAATTCCGAAAACAGTTCCTTCAGGCACTGTAAAGCTTACGTTTTTTAATGCCTGGATTCTGCCATAAGATTTGAAAAGATTGTCAACACTAAGTACTGGCATGATCAATAATTAAATAAAATGCAATATAACATTTGTGAAATTAATTATTGATTGTTTGGGCTGAGTGGTAAATAAAAGTGAATGTGAAATAAAAAATTCGAATAAAAGTTGTTTCACTCGTGAAAGAAAAAATCCGGCATATCTAAATAAGGTTAGCCGGATTTATATTTTCTTAATAATTAGAACTTATTGGCTTAGAGTAGCATCCATTGAAATTTCCATGGTTGGATTCAAAGATTTTGTTATAGGACAATTTTCTTTTGCGTTCTTAGCGCATTCCTGGAATTTTTCATTTGAAATGCCGGGCACTTTTGCATTCAAGGTCAGGTGCGACTTTTTGATACTGCCATCTGCTAAAGTAATTTCGCATTTGGTTTCAATCTTATCAGCAGTAAAACCTGCTTCATTCAAAACAAAACTCAGCTTCATTGAAAAGCAACCTGCGTGTGCAGCGGCAACTAATTCTTCGGGGTTTGTTCCATCTTTGGCTTCACCAAAACGAGTTGCGTAAGTAAAAGGTGTTTCGTTGAGATATTTTGTTTCTGTGGTTAAAGTTCCTTTACCTTCTTTTCCGGTTCCCTGCCAAACGGCGTTTGCGTATTTGCTCATTTTTATTTGATTTTTATGATGAATAAAAAATTATCTCAATTGCCAAATTTCCCAAAGAACATTTTTTCAGCAAAATTATTCAGGAAATTCGGAGGAATTAACTCTCACAATTCCCCTGCCATTTATCAAATGCCAGTTGTGAAAATCCTGTGGAGCATCCAGCCCGTCTCCATCAAGAATTTCTGTGCGCGTGCGAATGCGGACCGGTTTGTCTGTATAAAATTCTTCGCCTGTTCTTTTTCTGTCCCAATACAATTCATCACAATAAAGTGTGTCACCTTTTGTGTTGATCACAACCACGCTGTCTTTCAAAAAAACTTTGCTTTGGCTTTCGATGTATTTGGCGTAATGCGCATCCATCGTACTTTCTATTCGCAAACTGTCATCAAAAAAATCGGCATGGATGGTTTTGGTAAATTCAACATAAGGAACAGCTTCTTCGTGGCGAAGCATCAGCGGTGCGGTTATCCTCGACTTGGTTTTGCTACCGATGCTGTAAATGATCGTAACACCTTTTGCAGTTTCAATCCCAACTCCTTTGGCTGTAACCCGGTTAATGTCTTCCAAAGAATTTTCGCAGGAAAATAAAATGCAGCTTGAAAGAATTACGACAATAAAAAAGAAAGAAGTATGAAATTTTTTCACTATCATTTCCAAAATATTGCATGAAGGTAAAATGGATCATGCAAAAATTATGTAAAGACTATTGGTATTTCTGCCTGAGGAACCAGATATCGCTGAGAGAAAATCCAAGGCTAACTTTATACATACCTTCTGTGAGATTGTTATTATTGTTGCCCCGGTTTTGATATTCAAAAGTGAAATTCATGATACTGTACTGGTGATCATAAAAAGTATGCTTCAGTTTTAGTGGAAATGCACCTCCAACACTTACTGCATAAACAGGCAACTTATTTTCAACATCAATATAATCTTGTCCGAAAGAAACGCCTACCCTGTATTTTACAAAATTAAAATAGCCGGTAGAGTTGGATGTTGCCGGCCAATATTGCAAACCAATTTTTGCATTCCAACTATTTTTAACCATATCCTTTTCACCAAAAAAGCGATAATTATCCCATTGTGTTGTTTCATAATCGGCACCCACAAGTAGGTGTTCATTAGAAAAGGTGATTCCACCGCCAAATTTTATAGGCAATACTACATTTCCCTTTTGCCCGGAGATGTAAGAAACGGTATCAATTGATTGTGGCGCACCTGTTTGAATATTATAATTATAAGTTTCCAACAAATCGTCTTTCGAACCTTTGTAGCTTTTTTGAAGTGTTCCGTAAACTCCAAAAGTTAAAGCTGATTTCTTATTCAATTCAGCAGCATATTGCATTCCTCCATCAAGAAAAACCCCTCCAAAAAGCGTTTGCGATCCAGAATGCGTTTTTGAATAATTCAGTGAATCATTGTTGAAGATCAGCCTGGTATCATAACTTTTTTCACCAAAAAGATAACCTGTGTTGAACCCAATGCTGAAGTTGTGAAACCTCATGCCTGTCCCAACGAACGCTTCATTTACACCTCCCGAACCTTCATAATTGGTCAAAGAACTGTCGGTTGAAAAAGTACTGCTGGCTATCTTGTAAGTAATTCTCGAAATTGGTTTTAATCCAAAAGCCATTCCCCATGAAGTCTTGCTTTTTTGAGCTTTCTTATTTCCTCTCAATAAAGGAAACCCGAATTCGAGATAGGGGATAATTCCGTTATTTGATTTAAAAGTGCTTTGTGGATTTTTGCTTTTTAAACTTAATCCGTCGTATTCAAGCCCGATTTCAAGTGTTGAGTAAATCAGGTCGCTGTAGCTGGCCGGGTTAACTGTATTGATCGAAGTCGGATCAGCATAAGCGGCCGAAATTCCACCCATCGCCCTGTTGGCAATATTTGCCTGTGGAACGAGGTTGCCTACGCCATATCTTGAATAAGGAGAATTAAGCTGGGAGAACGAAAAGACCGGTATTGCAACCAATATCAAAAAGCTTAATTTACTTAGTATTTTCCTCATTGTATTTACTGATTGCATATAATCCCTTCAGAATCAAATAGGGGTCGGCAAATATCTTATTTTTAAGATGCCTTACAAAATTGGCCGTATCGCCACCGGTTAAAAGCACGTTAAATTTCACGAACTTCTTTTTGTATTCATCTATAATTCCATCAATCTCAGAGGTCATTCCCTGGAGCACGCCACTTAAGATATTTGTTGTGGTATCATAACCGATCAGGGGAAAATTCCAATCTGCTTTTACCAAAGGCAACTTGGCCGTGTAATGATTCAATGCTTTGAAACGCATTTCCATTCCGGGCGAAATGCTTCCGCCATTAAAACTGTTGTACTTATTGATAAAATTATAGGTAATGCACGAACCCAAAGCAATTACCAATGTGTTTTGATTGCGGTAAAAAAAAGAAGCGTAAGCGGCCAGCGCCAACCTGTCGGCGCCAATTGTTTCCGGTTTGCCGACAGGAGTGGTAAAAGGCAATTTTACTTTTGCATCCAACTTTAGGAAAGACGTTTTTTCTGCTAATATTTTTTCAATTTCCGGGTTGTGATTTACAACGGATGAAAGAATGGTTCGATCGGGGTTGTATTTATCGACAATTGCACTGATCGTTCCGGGTTTGTCGTCGTCCAATGCAATAACTTCTGTAAGTTGATCGATTTGGAAAACACCGTATTTTAAAAGTGTATTGCCAAAATCAAAACAAAGTGTGGTTTTACTCAAAATGCGCTTCAGGTTTTTAAGTTGGCAAAGTAAACGTTCTTTGTTAAATGAATGAAATAAATCAACAAAAACTGTATTATGAAATATTGAACCCGGAAATGTTTTTAAAATGACCGTTCATTTTGATCTTTTCTTTTAAGGTCTCCATTTCTGCCACAACCGGCAAAACTTTTTGCAGATGGCGTTTTAAATATTCCTGTCGCTGAAGTTCGTTCATCAGGCCTAAAAGTTCATATTCTTCTTCCAACGTCAATCCAACTTTGTGCGCTACATCATAACTCCACAATTCATCTTCGGTCTTTTTCAAAGGTTTTTCAACCCTTAATAATTTATGAAGTTCTCGAATGCCACTCAGCACTTTTTCCATCAACAACCTTTTGCCATGCTCATGGTTGGGCGGATAATTTACAATCGCGCCACTGTATAATTTTTCCGGAACAGTTGGAATTACTTCGAGTACACGAAAAACTTTCGTTCCTTTTGTTTTGATGTCCATTTCCCCGTTTTCATATTCTTTGCTAATCTCTTTTATTTCTAAAAGTGTACCCAGTTCCTGCATTTTTTCATTGATCACCACGGGCATACCAAACAATTTTTTCTGGTCATAACATTCTTTGATTAGTTGTTTATATTTCGGTTCAAATATGTGCAGGTTTAGATTTTCGTTGGGATATACAACAAGTGATAAAGGAAATATGGGAATAAAATTTGTCATAGTACAGAATAAAAAAATTGTTTTTTTCTTTGGTTGCTTTCCCTTTTTAAGAAAGGGGCTTCTTTGCAAATTACATCTTAAAACATTTTGAAAAACAATCAAAGCGGATACCAAATGAATTAAAATTCTTCTGTCAACAAAATAAAAAAAATTATTTTAGCTTCTTAATACAAGCGCTTTTTGCTTTTTATTCTTCTTAAAAATTTTAAAACGAGACGAGTTATTTATGGATAGAGAAAAAGTGATCCTCACTTTAATGAAACAAAAAAAATTATCCAATTATCTTGAAATTGGGGTTTTTAATGGCCACATTTTTTTTCGGGTTAAGAGCAGTTTCAAAATAGCTGTTGATCCGGAATTCAGATTTGATTGGCTGAGAAAAACAGGCAAGCTTTTTCTGAATCCTTTCAACATTTTCAATAAATATTATCAAAAAACAAGTGATGAATTTTTTACCGAAGATGCGCCCGAATTGCTTTCAGACCGCAAGTTGGAACTGGCGCTTATCGACGGAATGCATGAATATTCTTATGCTTTGCACGATGTTGAAAACTCTCTTAATTACCTGACGGACCATGGAGTAATCGTTCTTCATGATTGTAATCCGCAGGTGAAAGAAGATGCCGTTACTTTTGAAGAATGGAAAGCACGAAATTTTACGGGCACATGGAACGGCGATGTGTGGAGAACCATCCTCCATTTGCGAAGTTTAAGAAACGATATCAATGTTTTTACCCTTGATTGTGATCATGGGTTAGGAGTGGTAACTTTTGGCAAACCTGAAAATCCTCTGAATTATACTTTGCCGGAAATCGAGAAATTTACCTTTTCAGATTTTGCTGCTAATCGTTCAACCTGGCTCAACCTGAAGCCCGCAAATTATTTTTACGAATATTTTCAACTCACACCTTAAAATTTTCTTCTGAAAAATGCCTGCGAATGAATAAAGATGAAAACGATATCGACTTCAAGTTTCTTGCTCGCGGCATTTCACTGATCGAAAATCAGTCCGAAGGATTTGAAAAGTTGTTGCTTGATTTAAAACCTTCCCATGCAAAAATTATTGGCATCACAGGTGCACCGGGAGCGGGCAAAAGTTCTGTTACTGATGTGTTGATAGGAGAGATGATAGCTGATAAAAAAAAAGTCGCTGTCTTGTGCGTGGATCCGTCTTCTCCATTTAACAAAGGAGCATTGCTGGGCGATAGGATTCGCATGAGCGAATGGTACAATCACCCTGATGTATTTATTCGTTCTTTGGCCAACAAAGGCTCTTTAGGTGGATTGCATCCACGCATTTTTGAAATTGCTGATTTTGTAAAATCTCACGGATTTGATTATGTGATCATTGAAACTGTTGGCGTAGGACAAAGTGAAGTTGATATTGTTGCGATCGCAGACATTACGATCGTAATGCTTGTGCCCGAAGGTGGCGACGTTATCCAAACGATGAAGGCCGGCGTGATGGAGGTTGCGGATATTTTTGTGATTAATAAATCCGACAGGCCGGGAGCACAAAATTTTTATAAATTTTTGGTGCAAATGCTTGGTGGCACATTTAAAAAAGAGATTCCAATTATAAAAACAATTGCGACAGAAAAATCAGGAATTGATAAATTGTACCAAACAATCAAAAGTTTCCAGGTAAGTGATTTTTCTGATTATAAATTAAATCTTCTTACAGAAAAGATTTGGGCTCTGATCCGCGACGAAAAAATGAAAAATTTTGATAAGGAAGATTTGAAAAAAGAAATTGGGAAAGCATTTTACAACCGCGACTTTAATTTATATGCTTTTGCAAAAAATTACAAAAACGGCAAAGGATAAAAATCAGGCATCGGATTTCCTCCTTTTTTCATTTTGCCACCATTTGTATCCAACTGCCCCTACCACTAAATAAGGAATAGCCATTAAATAAAGTATCCCATCATTTAGGCCTTTGGCAGGTTTGTCGCCCATTTGCATTGCGGTTTTCGTGCAGATGGAACATTGGGCTTCTAACTGTGAAGTAGCAAGCGAAAAGACAACAGTCAATGATAATATGAATAGTATTTTTTTCATCTTGAGCGACAGCAAATATACGCTCAAATAACGAAGCTTTAAAAATGTTTATCGTTTTTAAAGTAACTTCATGCCGATTTTTATCAGATTAATTTGTTGGATGTTTATAATTTATTGAGTATGACAGAGCCGTACGCTTCGCAAAGTCTTGAAAATTTTAAAAATTATGTTGGACTGAAATTTCAGTTATATAATAGCCTTTTTACTTCGCTTCCTTTTTACCGGATTGAAAAAACGGGAATGCTTTTGTCGCTGTTCTTAAATATTTGTGAAGAAGGTTATAAGAAGAGACGCAGCCCCGCGCAAATTATCGAGGAATTTTTCCGTAAAGACACTTCCTTTAAAACTGAATCTGAAAAGATAGATCTGTTGTTTCGTTTTATACAATTTGTAGAGCGCCAGGTAGTTTTGTTTGATGCGCTTGAAGACGCTGCTTTTGGATATGTGCACGACACAACCGGGGCGGGCACTTTAAAACAATTGGAAGTAGATGCAGTTCAAAATAAAAAGGAAAAAGAACTGGTTAAGAAACTGGACAATTTTTCTGTTGAGATCGTACTTACAGCTCATCCAACGCAATTTTATCCTGGTTCGGTTTTGGGAATTATCAATGATCTTTCCAAATCCGTTTCTGAAAATAATACAGCGCGGATCAATATGTATTTGCAGCAATTGGGAAAAACGCCTTTTTTCAAGAAAGAAAAACCAACACCTTATGATGAAGCCATGAGCCTTGTTTGGTATTTGGAAAATGTATTTTTTGCAGCGATCGGAAGAATCGTTTCGTTCCTGAGAAACCAATTTCCTGAAGCGGACTTGCAAAATAATGCAGTTTTAAAAATGGGTTTCTGGCCAGGAGGCGACCGTGATGGAAATCCATTTGTGAATACAGAAATTACACTTAAAGTAGCCGATGCCTTGCGAGGCGCAATCATCAAATGTTATTATCTTGAAATCCGAAAATTGAGACGTAGGCTCACTTTCAAAGGGGTGGATGTCTTGTTGGCCGATCTTGAAAAACAATTGTACAATAATATTTTCATTCCGGGCAACAGAACGGATATCTCAAAAAAAGAGATCCTGAAAATTTTGAACGAGGTCAGGGAAATTTTGATCTACAAGCACAACGGTTTGTTTTGCCATCTTATTGACGACTTGATAAGCAAAGTGCATATTTTCGGATTGTATTTTGCTTCACTGGACATCAGGCAGGATAGTTCCATTCACAAAAAGGTGTTTGCAGCAATGGCGGCTTCAGACTCATTTTTCCCTTCTGATTATGGCAAATGGAGTGATGAAAAGAAGATCGAATTTTTGACAAAAAATAATAAAGTTCTTCCTGAAACGGATTATGGCGATCCGATCATCAACGACACTTTTGAAAGTATAAAAGCGATCAAACAGATTCAGCAATACAATGGTGAAGAAGGTTGTAATCGCTACATTATAAGTCATGCAGGTTCGGCACTCAATGTGTTTGAAGTTTACGGATTATTCATTTTGTGTGGCTGGAAAAAGGAAAAGATGAACGTCGACATTGTTCCTTTGATTGAAACCATTGAGGATCTGCAGAATGCTTCAGTAATCCTGACCACTTTGTTTGAAAATAAAGAATACCGCAAGCATTTGGAGCATCGGAATGACAAACAAACAATCATGCTTGGTTTTTCTGACGGAACAAAAGACGGTGGTTATCTGATGGGTAATTGGGCGATTTACCAGGCCAAAGAACATCTTACAGCGGTTGCGAGAAAATATGATATTGATGTAGTTTTCTTTGATGGCCGTGGTGGTCCGCCGGCAAGAGGCGGAGGAAAAACCCACAAATTTTATGCTGCGATGGGTAAAAATATTTCGAACAAGGAAATACAATTGACCATCCAGGGACAAACAGTTAGTTCGAATTTTGGAACCATCGATTCTGCGCAATACAATATGGAGCAATTGCTTCATGCAGGAATATCGAATGATATTTTTTCTGACAGGCACATTCGCCTTGGAAAGGAAGAAGAGCAGCTTTTGCAAAATTTGGCGGCAATCAGTTTTGAATCGTACAGCGGGCTAAAAAATCATCCTGATTTTATGGATTACCTGGTGCAGGTGAGCCCACTGAAATTTTACAGCGATACGAATATTGGCAGCCGCCCGACAAAAAGGAAGAAAGGAAAAATGAATCTCGATGATCTTCGCGCGATTCCTTTTGTAGGTTCATGGAGCCAGATCAAGCAAAATGTTACCGGCTATTACGGTTTGGGAACTGCTTTGCAAAAAATGGAACAGGAAGGAAATTTGAGTCTGCTGAAAAAGTTGTATCAAAGTTCACTTTTCTTCAAAACATTGATCGACAACTGCGAAATGTCCATGAAAAAATGTTTCTTCCCTTTGACTGAATATCTTTCTGAGGATGGGAAATTCGGTGAGATTTGGAACATGATCTATGAAGAATATGAGCGGACCAAAAAGTACGTGTTTAAACTGACGGGGCATAACGAACTGATGGCCGATTATCCCGTTGAGCAACTTTCTGTTGATATGCGCGAAAAAATGGTGTTGCCTTTGGTTACCATCCAGCAATATGCAATAATGAAGATTCGTGAAATGGAGCAGGAACAGGCAAAAGATCCGTTGAGGCCAACTTATGAAAAATTGGCAATGCGTTGTTCGTTTGGGATAATTAATGCAGGAAGGAATTCTGCGTAATGGAAGGAGAGTAAAAGAAGGAATTTGAGGGATTTTTATTTTGACTGATTCCGATTTTCTTTCCTTGCTTGCAAAATTGAAATAGTCGTTTGAAGTCTCTCCCTGTTTCGTATAATTCTATTTGTCTTTTTGTTTTCGCGAACTTTTTTGAAACTATTGATTATTACAATTGTTATTGCGAAAGCAAGAATTCCAAAAGGTACATAAACATTAACCATAAGGTAATTTAATTCTGAAACGAAAAGTTTACATCTTTATTTTTTTAACGAGAAGGCTTGATTTTAGATCTCCAAATAAACATATAAAAAGTTTAAATTTTTATTTTCACTCAATCCGAATTTACATCCCTTCTTTTCACCAACAAAAGCCAATCGTCTGCTAATTCCATATAGCCCAAATCATAGCAGAAATGATAAACGTGTTCCCTTTTGGTGGTATAGGTATGCGTGAAGTATTTAAACTGGAATCCTTTTTCAAGCAATTTGTCTTTGGGGACTTTGACCGTGTCCTGGTTTTTATGAAAAAAACTTTCCAAAACTCTCCGGTTCTTTCCGAGCGCATTATTAATGTTTCGGACCAAATTATTCTTCGCTGCTTTTAATTGATTGTTGTAAGAATTGCGGCAATAATCATCGCAGAACTTCTTGTCTGTGCGGCCTCTCAGCGGTTTGTCACAATTCAGGCAGGTGGTAGTTTCGGCGTTTGGCATTCTTTTTAAAAATTGATTTATTAAAGAAAGGTACTATTTATTTTTCTAAGTACAAGCGTTTACAAACGGTTATATCCAACTATAAACGAATAAAAACCGATTAAGGCTTTTTGACGAATGCATATTTGCACTGTTGATGTTGAAAACTTCATCAACTGAAATATAAAAAATTTTATAAAATGTCCAAAACAATGGACGCAAAACTCAAAGTCATGAACACATTAAGAAACAAAGTTCAATTGATCGGAAAATTAGGAATTGATCCTGAAGTAAAAAACATCGAAGGCGGAAGAAAATTGGCAAAATTTTCAATGGCTACTAATGAAATTTACCGTAACGCCAAAGGCGAAAAAGTGGAAGAAACCCAATGGCACAGATTAATTGCCTGGGGAAAAGTAGCGGAAATTGCAGAAAAATATCTTGCCAAAGGAACTGAAGTGGCCATTGAAGGCAAACTCGTTAACAACAATTACACAGATAAAGATGGTAATAAAAGATACTCAACTGAAATTGTGGTTCAGGAATTATTACTTATTGGCGCCAAAGCAACTGCTTAGGTTTTCCGTCACGGATTTTACGGAAAGTTATTGTTGATATTTGTGGCATAAATCCGTGGCTTTTTTTCGAAGCTAAGAAATAAGAATAATGAACCAATTAACAATAGAGCACAACGAAGTGTTTGATCTTGCTTTTCGTTTTGTAACTGAAACAAGTGAGAACATTTTCCTGACTGGAAAAGCCGGTACGGGAAAAACAACTTTCCTTAAATATTTAAGAGACAACTGCACCAAGAATATTATCGTAGCTGCGCCAACTGGAGTTGCGGCGATAAATGCCGGCGGAGTAACGTTGCACAGTTTATTTCACTTGCCTTTTTCACCTTTTTTGCCAACTGCTGCCTGCAAAAGCGAATTGCTTTCGAAGATGAGATTCATGAAACAGCGGCAGGAACTTTTGCGCAAAATGGAATTGTTGGTTATTGATGAAGTGAGCATGGTTCGATGCGATGTGATGGATGCAATTGACATAATTCTCAGGTCTGTTCGCCACAAACAGGATCTCGCTTTTGGCGGGGTTCAACTTTTGTTTATCGGGGATTTGTACCAATTGCCACCCGTTGCGCAAAAGCAGGAATGGAATATTTTGAATGAATATTATTCAACTCCTTTCTTTTTCGATAGCCGGATCATCAAAGAACAAATGCCGGTTTTGATAGAGTTGAAGAAAATTTACCGGCAGAAAGAAGACCAATTCGTTTCGCTCCTCAACAAAGTGCGAAACAACCAAATGACGCCGGAGGATTTTGAGAAATTGCACAGCCGTTATGACCCTGATTTTCGGCCGGCAATAGAAGAGAAATTTATTACACTTACTTCTCACAACAACCAGGCAGATTTGATCAATTACCGTGAGTTACAAAAGTTGAAACCGCCTCCGTTCACTTTTAAGGCAAAGATTGATGGAGATTTTCCTGAATCGATGTATCCTGCCGAAGAAAGCCTTTTGCTTCGCGAAGGCGCACAGGTAATGTTCATCAAAAATGATTCAGAAAAACGATTTTTTAATGGAAAGATCGGCGTTCTTAAAAAACTGGATACTGAAGAAATTGTCGTTGATTGTGATGGTGAAGATATTTATGTTTCGCGGGAAACCTGGGAAAGCACGCGTTATAAGTTGAATAAGTCAGATGGAAAAATTGAACAGGAAAGATTGGGTTCATTTACACAATTCCCATTAAGACTTGCGTGGGCAATAACAATCCACAAAAGCCAGGGGCTTACATTTGAAAAAGTGATGATCGATGCGGGTTCGGCATTTAGTAGCGGACAAGTTTATGTGGCTTTGAGTCGTTGCGTAAGCCTCGATGGAATTGTCCTTCTTTCCAAAATTCATCCTTCGGTTATTTTCAGCAATGAACACGTGGTGAAAGGCGAAGAAGCGCTTCTAGTCAAAGGTTCTCTTGCAGAGAGATTCGAAGGAGCACGAAAAATTTATACCCAACAATTACTTGAATCGATTTTTTCTTTTGAGGAGATTGAGCAATCATTAAAGATACTGGAATCTAAAATTTATAATGAGAAGGACAAGATTAATGCAGATGCATTGAAATGGAAAAATCATCTTAAAAGTTTGTTTACTGCACAGAAGGAGGTGAGTGTAAAATTTTTAAATTATGTTTCTTTCCAATTAAACAAAGAGCCGGTAATTGAAAAAAACCAGGATTTACAGGCCAAAATTCAAGGTGCCGCCTGTCATTTTCAGCCGTCCTTCGTCCAAATGCAGGAAGATATTTTGAATCATCCAATTGTAACCGAGCATCGGGAAACCGCCACAAGTTTGAATGAACCATTGAACCAATTATTGTTGGCAATAGACTTGCAGAATTATTATTTAAGATTTTGCAATGGGGATTTCTCTGTTTCTTCCTTTCTACAGCATAGGTTAAATTATGCTATTCCACGCTTAAAAGTTACCACTTACGCCAGCGGTAAAAAGCAGGCGTTTTCAGATTTCCCCAATCCAGGCTTGTATTTTTCTCTAAAAGAATGGCGCGATAATGTTGTTGATAAAAAAGGAATGCCAATTTATAAAGTAGCCAACCAAAATGCGCTGAAAGAAGTGTGCACTTACTTGCCATTTTCTAAAGCGGATCTTGAGAAACTTAGTGGTTTTGGAAAGGTAAAGACTGAAATGTATGGCGAAGAGATCATTCAAATGGTTATGGATTATTGCCGCAGCAATCATTTGGACAGTAATATGAAGGCCAAAGAGATCCATCCAAAGAGAGAAAGGAAAGAAAAACTTACCGAAGAGAAAAGACCGACAAAAATGGTTTCTTTCAACTTGTTTAAAGAGGGAAAAACATTAGAAGAAATTGCCAAAGAGCGAAATCTGTCAGTAGGTACAATTGAAGGCCATTTAGTTGAATTTGTGGCCAATGGAGAAATCTATATTGATGAGATCGTTCAAAAAGAAAAGCAGGAGCTGATCAAAGCGGCAATAAAAATTCATGGCACATCGGGAACACGAAATCTTAAAGACAATCTTCCTGAACCAATTACATATGGTGAGATAAGAATGGTGATTGCAGCAGAAAAGAAGCTAGAGAGCTAGTCGCCAGTAAACAAACAAAAAATGCAAATTTTTATTTCGAAGACGAAATGATTTCGTTTATGTTAAAGACTTATTATTTACAATTTTTTATTTGTCATTTGTCTTAATTCACCTACTTTTGCACTCCCAAAAAAGTTCTTTTATAGAAATTATTCGTTGGGAGTTCTAATCCCGAAAGCAATCGGGGCGGACGTTAACACCAAAAATTTAGTTATGGCAAAAGAAATCACTGGCTATGTCAAGCTCCAATGTAAAGGAGGACAAGCCAATCCTGCACCGCCGATAGGCCCTGCACTTGGTTCGAAAGGAATCAACATCATGGAGTTCTGCAAACAATTCAATGCAAGAACCCAGGATAAACAAGGGAAAGTTCTTCCCGTTCTCATTACAGTTTATGGCGATAAATCATTTGATTTTATCATTAAAACTCCTCCCGCTGCAGTTCAGTTAATGGATGCTGCTAAGGTTAAATCCGGCAGCAAAGAACCCAACAGGAACAAAGTTGGAAAAGTTAGCTGGGCACAGATTGAAGAGATTGCCAAAGATAAAATGGCTGATCTTAATGCTTTCACTCTTGAAAGTGCGATGAAAATGGTTGCCGGCACTGCCCGCAGCATGGGTTTAACCGTTGAGGGAAATGCCCCGTGGGAAAATTAAATTGTAAATGAGCCCCTCCTGAGGAGCAATCCGGGATACGGGAATAAAATTTTTCAAAAAATGATTACTAAAAAACGAAAAGCAGCAAACGCGCTGGTGGACGCAAATAAAGCTTATACATTAAAAGAAGCAGCTGCACTGGTAAAAGAAGTGAACACTACCAAATTTGATAGTTCTGTAGATCTTCACATCCGCCTGGGGGTGGATCCTAAAAAAGCGGACCAGGCGGTTCGCGGAACAGTTTCTCTTCCTCATGGAACAGGAAAAACAAAGACCGTTTTGGTGCTTTGTACTCCTGATAAAGAAGAAGCTGCCAAAGAAGCTGGCGCTGATTATGTTGGTCTTGATGAATTTATTTCAAAAATCGAAGGTGGCTGGACTGATGTTGATGTGATCATCGCTACGCCGTCTGTGATGCCCAAGATTGGCCGTTTGGGTAAAGTATTGGGACCAAGAAACCTGATGCCGAACCCTAAAACCGGAACCGTTACAAATGATGTAGCCGCAGCTGTTAACGATGTGAAAGGTGGTAAGATCGCTTTTAAAGTTGATAAGGTTGGAATTGTTCACGCTTCAATCGGAAGGGTAAGTTTTCCACCGGAAAAAATTGAAGCCAACAGCCAGGAACTCATCAACGCAATCATCAGGTTGAAGCCTGCGACAGCAAAAGGTACCTATTTAAAAGGCCTTAGCATGGCAAGCACCATGAGTCCCGGTATTATGATCGACACAAAATCAGTTCAGAACTAAATAATTATTTGCTTTGGATTGTGGTTCACAATTTTAAAAGCGCAAAACACACGACATGAACATAGAAGAAAAACAAGAAGTAATAGAAGCACTGAAAGATAAGTTTTCTCAGTACTCTAATTTCTATATCACGGATACAGAAAGTCTTTCTGTTGACCAGGTTAACGTGCTTCGCCGTCATTGTTTCAACAAAAAAGTTGAAATGAGAGTGGCAAAAAACACTTTGGTAAAAAAAGCTTTGGAAAGCCTTGACAGCGAAAAATATTCAGGAGTTTATGATTCTTTGCACAAAGTGACCGCATTAATGTTCAGCGAGAGTCCAAAAGATCCTGCTGTTATTATCAGCAGTTTCCGAAAAGAACAAAATGGTGAAAAACCTGAATTGAAAGCGGCATTTTTGAACGGAGATATTTTTGTTGGTGACAACCAATTGATCAACCTTACCAAGATCAAGACAAAGAATGAATTGATCGGTGATGTGATCGGGTTGTTGATGTCGCCTATCCAGAGAGTGATCGGGGCATTGCAAAACAAGCCTGAAGAAGCTGAAGCGAAAGCTCCAGAAGCAGCTCCGGAAGCGAAAGCTGAAAACGCGGAAGCGCCTAAAGCTGAAGCATCTGCCGAAGTTCCAAAAGCAGATGAAGCAAAACCGGAAAGTGATGATTCACAAAAAGAACCGGAAGCGTAAAGTGGTATTTCATTGGCTACTTAGCTAATTGGCTAATCAGCACATTAAATAAACAAACAATTTTTTTAAAACCCTCCACCGGATCAGGAATGAAAAGAAGGTGGAAAAAATTAAACTCAAAATCATGGCAGACGTAAAAGCATTAGCTGAAAATCTAGTAAGCTTAACAGTAAAAGAAGTTCAGGAATTGGCCGACTTCTTAAAATCAGAATATGGCATCGAACCCGCAGCAGCAACAGTTGTTGCAAGTGCAGAAGGTGCAGGTGGAGCAGCAGCAGCTGAAGAAAAAACATCTTTTGATGTAATTCTGAAAGCTCCGGGTGCTAACAAGCTGGGAATCGTTAAGATCGTGAAAGAACTTACCGGCTTAGGTTTGAAAGAAGCAAAAGAATTGGTTGACGGTGCACCAAAACCAATTAAAGAAGGTGTGGACAAAGCCACTTCTGAAGATATTAAGAACAGGTTGACTGAAGCAGGAGCTGAGGTTGAAATTGCTTAATCTTCTTTAAATGAATAATTGAAGCCGGGTTTTTCCCGGCTTTTTTTTGAATTATTTGAATAAAAATTTAATCAGTAAACGAAGGAATTTGCTGAATTTTTATTTTGCAATTTACACAACAGCTCCGCCGCCAAAACGAGCCAATTCAAGGCTTCTCTTTTTCAATTTGATAATATCCAACGACTCAATTATAGGATCAGCTGTGAGTACAAGGGATACTTTATTTTTCTTCCACCAATCATTTTCCTGCAATTTGCTAAAGTGGATAATTCCTACTAAATAATTGCTCTGATCATTCGAATGCCATTCTTCAATGCTTTCAAAATCATCTTTACGCACATGATCCCAATCGGTGAAAGCAACGTAAGTTTTAACATAAAAGTCAGTAGATAATTGATTTGGCTGTTGGTTAAAGAGCTTTTTGTATTCATATTTGTAGTCATAACGCAGGGCAGAAATATCGCTCAAAACGGCTGATGCGGTGGGAAAACTTCCTGCTCCTTTTCCATAAAAAAATTGCTTGTCGGCAAATGAACTTTCAATAACAACGCCATTGTATTCATTTTTTACAAATGCCAGTTGGTCGTCTTTTTTCACAAATTGAGGCAATACAAAAGCAGCTACTTTCCCGTTTTTCATCTTTTTGGCAGAAGCTACGAGTTTGATAACGCAATCTTTTTTGTCCGCCTGGATTGCATCATTCGAAGTGATGTTTTGAATACCAGTAAAAACTATATCATCCTTACTTGTCAAGATTCCGTAAGAGTGGGTAATCAGAAATGTCCATTTATTTACTGCATCAAATCCTTCTACATCCAAAGTTGGATTGCTTTCGGCAAAACCTAATTGCTGTGCCTGTATTAAGGCATCTCTGAACGAAAGTTTATCATCAAACATTTTTGTAAGAATATAATTCGTAGAGCCATTCACAACTGCATTAATTGAATGCAAAAGATCATTATCATAATATTCTTCAAGGTTGCGGATAACAGGAATGGAAGCGCAACAAGCTGCCTCGTATAAGAATGAATTTCCTGTTTTTTGGCTTAGTTCCAGCAACTCAGGTAAATGTTCCGCAATCATCTTTTTGCTTGCGCTAACAACCGATTTACCATTTACAAAAGCAGCTTTCACAATTTCAAAAGCGGCATCCGCATCATCGATCATTTCAACAATAATATTGATCTCATCGTCATTTAGCAGAATTTCTTTGTTTACTGTAAATAATTCTGCCGGTGCATTTCTTTTCTTGTCAGGGTGTTTTATACAAACTTTTTTTATCGTTGCATTTAATGAAGGAGTTTGATGGAGCACTTTATAAAGTCCCTCACCAACAACGCCGAAACCGAAGATTCCTAATACCAATTTTTTGTGTGTTTCCATTTCTGTTTATGACATTTTTTAATTGTTAGACTCATCTTTCAGGTTCACAAAAAAAAACTCACCTGACAGAATCAGGTGAGTTAATATAGTTTAGGCGGTTGCCGGATTATTAAACAAATCTTGAATCTGTCTTATCTGTCCCGTTCCGATAATTATCGGGATTCCCTGGGATGGAGTTAGCACCTTTTAATACCGGTCAGGATATTTTAGGTTGCCAAGGCGTCATCGGGCCATTTCCCTCTACCTTTCTTGATAAGTGAATCTGAAAGAACTGGCGCAAAGTTGAGCTGAGAAGTTGAATCCTCCAAATCTTTTTTAAAAATTATATTGCATTTAATAAAAAACCACCTTTCACAAGGTGGTCTTTTCATGTTTTTCATTTGTACAGGTGTTTAACTGCAGCCCATGCTATTGCCACAGTTTAAACATTTGTAACAAGTACCACTGCGAATGGTTATGTGTCCGCAGGTGTTGCAGGCAGGAGCGTCACTTTGCATATTTTTTGAAGCTGCGTTTACCGCATCAAGATCAGAATTTGTTTTTTTTATGTGCGGCGCCCTGTGAAGTTTCTGTGATTTTGGTGTAGAAGATCCGGTAACTCTTATATCGCTCAGTTCAGGAACTCTTTCACCAATCGTTGGCGTATTTTCATCCCACGCTTCATTGCCCAGGTTTTCAACTTCTGGTTTATCCAGCACATGAACGAGGTCATTTCTGCCCAGGTATTCATACGCAAGGGAACGGAACATAAAGTCGATGATAGAAGTGGTGGTTTTAATGTTCGGATGCTCTACCATTCCTGATGGTTCGAATCGGGTGAAGACAAATTTTTCTACGAATTCCTCAAGAGGAACACCATATTGCAAACCAATTGAAATAGCGATGGCAAAACAGTTCAACATGCTTCGCATTGTAGCACCTTCTTTTGCCATATCAATGAAGATCTCTCCCAAAGTTCCGTCGCTGTATTCTCCTGTTCTCAGGAAAATTGCTTGCCCGTTTATTTTTGCTTTCTGGGTAAATCCTCTCCGTTTTGCAGGCAACGTTCTTCTTTCTACGATCATGGCCAACTGACGTTTCAAAGAAGTATCCGCACTGCTTTGTACTCTTTTATTTACTTCTTCCAGCAAATCTTCAATGGTCAATTGCCCCATGTTTACGAGCGCTGTTTCATGTTCTTTTTGCTTCTCTTCTTCCTCTGTTTGCTTCTTTTTCGAATCGCTCTTGTTGCTTAATGGTTGAGATAATTTTGAACCATCACGGTAAAGCGCACACGCTTTTAAACCCAGTTTCCAGCTTAGCAAATATGCTTCTTCAATCTCGGCGACTGTTGCTTCATTTGGAAGATTGATGGTTTTGGAAATAGCGCCACTGAGGAAAGGTTGTGCAGCTGCCATCATCTTAATGTGACCGCTGTAATGGATGTATCTTTCCCCTATAGCGCCGCATTTGTTGGCACAGTCAAAAACGGGCAGATGTTCTTCTTTTAAATATGGAGCACCTTCTACAGTCATGGTGCCGCAGATATAAACATTTGCTTCCTCAATTTGGGCATCTGTAAATCCTAAAGCATTGAGCAAACTCCATTCAAAATTGTTGTAGTCTTCAGGTTTGAAACCAAGACGTTGCATGCACTCTTCACCAAGATTGAAGGCATTAAAAACGAAACCGATCTCAAATGCACTCGGCAATGCTGCTTCAATTTTTTGCAGATCTGCAGACGTAAATCCTTTTTGGGTTAGTGATTCAAAATTGATGTGTGGCGCATTTTTTAGAGTAGCGTGTCCTTTGGCGTAATTTACAATTTCTTCGATTTCCTTTTCTGAATATTTCAAATTGCGCAAAGCCTGTGGTACACTTTGATTGATGATCTTGAAATAACCTCCGCCACTTAATTTCTTAAATTTCACCAAGGCAAAATCAGGTTCTACGCCGGTTGTGTCGCAATCCATTACTAAACCGATGGTTCCGGTAGGAGCGATAACAGTTGTTTGTGCATTTCTGTAACCAAATTTTTCTCCTAACCTAACTGCATCATCCCAGGCCTTTGTAGCGGCTTTCAATAAGTAATCCGGGCAATCCTTTGCGTTAATACCCTGCGGTTTTATTTCTAATCCTTCATAAGCTTCCGTTGCATCATAAGCTGCTGCACGATGGTTACGCATTACCCGAAGCATATGATTCTTGTTTTCTTCGTACCGGGCGAATGGTCCCAAATGTTCAGCAAGTTCAGCGGAAGTTTTATAGGCAATTCCCGTCATGATAGCTGTTATAGCACCTGCAATTCCGCGTGCTTTGTCGCTGTCGTAAGGAATTCCACTAACCATCAACATGCTTCCCAAATTCGCGAAGCCAAGTCCTAATGTTCTGTAGTCATAACTCAACTGTGCCACTTCCTTACTTGGGAATTGTGCCATCAAAACTGAGATTTCCAAAACGGTTGTCCACAATCGAACGGTATATTCAAATCCTGCAACATCAAATTGATTGCTGTCTTCATTGAAGAATTTACGAAGGTTTACAGAGGCAAGATTGCAGGCGGTATTATCAAGGAACATGTATTCACTGCAAGGGTTGCTCGCGCGGATTCTTCCTCCTTCGGGGCAAGTGTGCCACTCATTTATGGTTGTGTCGTACTGTGTACCCGGATCGGCACAACGCCAGGCCGCATAATTAATTTCGTCCCATAATTTTTTGGCTTTAATCGTTTTCATTGTATGGCCATCACTTCTTGCTTTCAATTGCCAATCGCCATCTTTTTCCAACGCATGAAAAAATTCATTGCTGATTCGAACAGAATTATTACTGTTTTGCCCACTAACTGTCCTATACGCCTCTCCTTCATAATCGCTGGGATATCCTGCCGCAATTAAAGCAGCTACTTTTTTCTCTTCTTCTACTTTCCAGTTTACGAAACTTTCAATTTCAGGATGGTCGATATCGAGGCAAACCATTTTGGCTGCACGCCTTGTCGTTCCACCACTTTTGATGGCGCCGGCTGCCCTGTCACCAATTTTCAGGAAGCTCATTAAGCCACTGGAAGTTCCCCCGCCACTCAGTTTTTCACCTTCACCACGAATGCTGCTGAAGTTAGTTCCAACGCCGCTTCCATATTTAAAAATTCTTGCCTCGCGAACCCACAGATCCATAATGCCGCCTTCATTTACTAAATCGTCTTCAACGCTTAAAATAAAACAAGCGTGTGGTTGCGGACGTTCATAAGCTGAAGTTGATTTTTTTAATTTACCACCTTTTGCATCCACGAAATAATGTCCCTGAGGTTTGCCTGTAATTCCATATACTTCGTGTAATCCTGTGTTAAACCATTGTGGCGAATTAGGAACGCATGCCTGGTTGAGAATGGCATAGATCAACTCATCATAAAAGATTTGTGCATCTTCTTTTGAAGCAAAATAATTATTTCTTTCGCCCCAGACACGCCAACAATGTGCCATTCTGTGCGCAACTTGTTTAATGGAGGTTTCTCTTCCGGTGCTTCCATCCGGCTGGGGAACGCCGGCTTTTCTAAAGTACTTTTGTGCTAAAATGTCTGTAGCAATCTGGCTCCATTGCTTTGGTACTTCTACATTGTCCATTTGAAAAACAACCTCACCCGTGGTGTTTTTAATTACCGATGTGCGGTAGTCATATTCAAACATTTCAAAAGGAGTGAGTCCTTCTTTTGTAAAATGCCGGGAGAAACGAAGACCGGCTTGAGCTTGTTTTTTTCTAGCCATGGGTAATAAGTATTTTTGTTTAAAATTATTTTTTAAGCGTGTGGGACAACGAAAATATTTTTAATAAACCAGAATTTACAACCAAAATTTTCAACACCTGTGGAAAAGAATTGTTAATAAATTTATAACCCTTATGGGCATTGGTTTACCTCTTTTCAAATCGTGGAAAAAGAAAAAAATATTGATGTGTTGATGTTTTTTGGCATTTATAAAAATTATTATATATAAATCATTAATAAAGCATGAAAGTGGTGATTCAAAGAGTAACCGAATGCTCTGTAATCATTGATAATACTGAAAAATCTTCGATAAAAGATGGCTTACTCGTGTTGGTGGGAATTGAGGATGCCGACAATCAGGAAGATATAAAATGGCTGAGCAACAAGATTGTCAACCTTCGCATTTTTGATGATGAAAATAAGATACCCAATCTTTCTGTAAAAGATATTAAAGGTGATATTTTACTCGTGAGCCAGTTTACTTTACAGGCTTCTACTAAGAAAGGGAACAGGCCATCTTATTTAAAAGCAAGCAAGCCGGAAATTGCTATACCTCTTTACGAAAAGCTAATCAGCCAACTCGAAACTGATCTTTCAAAAAAAATTTTTACAGGAGAATTTGGTGCTGATATGAAAGTAAAATTATTAAACGATGGACCGGTTACGATTGTGATTGATTCGAAAAACAGGGAGTAAATTTATTACACTAATTTTATTATTACACTAATTTTATCGAATTACACGAATTGCTTCCGCTTTATAGAAAAACTTACTTATTAAAGAAGAGTTGTTGGAAGGTAGCATTCAATAATACGTGTGATTGGTGTAGTCAAAAAATAACCTGCTTATGACAGAACTGTTGTATAAAGAAGAATCGTTTAAAATTATTGGAATTTGTATGGAAATTCATAAGGCGTTAGGAATGGGTTTGAAAGAAATAAATTATAAAGATGCCTTGGAAATGGAATTTATCGAAAATAAAATTCAATTTGAAAGAGAGAAAAGGTTTGTCGTAAAATATAAAGGTAAAACACTCCGTAATCCATATGCAGCTGATTTCGTTGTTTATAATTCCATAATTTTAGAAATAAAATCTACATCTGCTTTGATTCCCGTTCATTTTGCACAAGCATTAAGTTATTTGTCGGTATCTAATAAGAAATTAGCTTTAGTGATAAATTTTGGAGAAAAGTCGCTCGTTTGGAAACGCATAGTTAAATAATAAGAATTCGTGTAATTCGCTAAAATTCGTGTAATCAAAAAATATTATGACAATATCAGAAGCACAAAACAAAATTGATGAATGGATCAAAACCACCGGCGTTTGTTATTTTAATGAACTTACCAACCTTGGAATTCTGATGGAAGAAGTAGGAGAGCTTTCAAGAATAATGGTGCGCAAATTTGGCGAACAATCTTTTAAAGAAAATGAATCAGAAAAAGATCTTTCAGATGAAATGGCTGATGTGCTTTGGGTTTTAATGTGTCTTGCCAATCAAACCGGGGTTGATCTTACTGCCGCTTTGGAAAAGAATTTTGAAAAGAAAAATTTACGCGATGCGAATCGCCATAAAAACAATCCAAAATTAAAGTGATCGATTTTGGGGTTTCAAAATGAAAATTTTGAATTTTTCTTCGTTTGCTTTCCAAGTTTCTCAGTACTTTAAATTTATTTTTAATTACCGTTATTTACCTTTATCACGATCTGGTAATTACATTTTCTTTCTAAAAATTTTGACGGTGTTTCGCAAATTTTCTTTGTTTCTTTTTCTTTTTTCATTGCTTGCAGGTTCAACTTCTGCACAATACAATGTGCCGCTATATACGGCTTATACCACAGCTCAGGCGCGTTCAGCAATGAAGAAAAACCTTGTGAATTATAGCATCGAAAAAAACTTTTCTATTCCGCTTACTGATTCAACAGAAGAAAACTGGCAGGAAGCTTTTTCGGCAATGGAAGTTTTATTGTACAGCACGCCATTCACAGAAAGTAAGGTGGCATCAGCGTTTGAAGGAATTCAAAGCAGGAGTTTGTCTTTTCAACGATCATTGTTGGAAGTAGCCTACACACTTTATCCGGACAAATTTATTACAGAAGTAAATTCACTTTTAAAACAAACTACTGATCCAAAAATATTTGCGATGTGCGCTGAATATTTGATTCAGCAAAATCAAAACAAAACAGAAAAAGAAAATCTTTCAAAAATTGTTTTGCAAAAGTTTTCTGATACGGCTTATAAAGATCCGATACTTTTTATGTTGCAAACAAGATTGTTGCCTGATAAAGTAACAAGTCTAACAGTAAAAAGAGTTTTACCGCAAATTTTTAGTCCCGATTTTTTGCCACACCAGGAAGTGATGTACAGTTTGCAAAGAAAAAATCGCGATTATCCGGGACTTGTGATCATCCGGAATGCGGATGGAAATTTTGTAAGAGATTCTTCAGGAAAAATTTTTACAGTAAAGCAACTTGCAAGGAGCATTACGAATTTGCCCGGATATTTAACGAATGGAAACACGCCGCAAGGCATTTATAAGATGTATGGTTTTAAAGTTTCGTTGGGAAATTTTATCGGGCCAACAGCAAATGTGCAGTTGGGAATGCCTGTTGAATTGAGTTTGCAAAAATTTTTTGATAACGATTTTATTCCCGATTCTATCTGGACAATCGATTATTATAAAAAATTGATTCCACAAAAGCTTAGGGAATTTTTACCTCTTTATGAATCCTATTATGCGGGCCTTGCCGGGCGAAGTGAGATCATTGCTCATGGTACAACAATTGACCCTGATTATTATGTGGGAAAGCCTTATTATCCTTTAACGCCTACAGAAGGTTGTTTGTGCACGAAAGAAATCTGGAATGGAAAAAGAATTTCAAGCGACCAGGTAAAACTCGTCAACGGATTGCTGCAAGCGGGCGGCGCAGATGGTTATTGTGTAGTGATTGAAATTGACGACAAAGATGCGCCGGTCACTTTAAAGGACGTTCTTCCTTATCTTCCAAAATGAACAGATAATTAAATTTAAATTTGTGGCTGGGTTGAATTTTATAAAATAAAATTGAACTTATTATTCACCATTCACAATTGACCATCACCATTGACCCACTCAACGCCTTTGGCAGAAAGGCTTCGGCCTGAAAATTTGGATCAGCTTATCGGTCAGCAACACCTGACGGGCAAAGGGAGTATTTTGCGCACAGCGTTGGAGAATAATAAGATTCCCTCAATGATTTTGTGGGGGCCGCCGGGCGTTGGAAAAACCACGATTGCCAATATAATTGCTCATACATTACATGTTCCTTTTTATACTTTAAGCGCCATTTCTTCCGGTGTAAAAGAAGTGCGTGAAGTGATAGAAAAAGCAAAGCATGAACAAAATGCAATTCTTTTTATTGATGAAATTCACCGGTTCAACAAAGGCCAGCAGGATGCTTTACTTGGCGCCGTTGAAAAAGGAACAATCACGTTGATTGGTGCCACAACTGAAAATCCATCTTTTGAAGTGAACAGCGCATTGCTCAGCCGCTGCCAGGTTTATATTTTAAAACCATTGAAAAAAGAAGATCTCGAAAATTTAATTGAGGATGCAATTAAGACTGATGCGATTCTTTCAAAAAAAAATATCAGCATAAAAGAAACGGAAGCGCTTATCAATTTATCAGGTGGCGATGCGCGCAGACTTTTAAATCTTTTGGAACTAACCGTTGATCAGCTTTCTTCAAAAAATGGGAAAGAAATTTTAATAACCGATGAAGAAGTGATTCGTGCAGCGCAACAAAAAATTGCCTTGTACGACAAGAAAGGAGAGCAGCATTATGATATCATTTCAGCATTTATTAAATCGCTTCGTGGCAGCGATCCGAATGCGGCTGTTTATTGGCTGGCGCGAATGATTGAAGGTGGAGAAGATGTAAAATTTATTGCGCGGAGAATGGTGATTCTGGCGAGTGAAGATATTGGAAATGCGAATCCAACAGCGCTTGTTTTAGCAACCAATACTTTCCAGGCGGTGAACATGATCGGATATCCTGAATCAAAAATTATTTTGTCTCAATGCGCGACTTATTTGGCCTCTTCGCCAAAAAGTAATGCATCAGTAGCGGCAATTGGAAAAGCGGAAAGCCTGGTAAAACAATTTGGTGATCTGCCGGTGCCTTTGGAAATCCGCAATGCACCTACCAAACTGATGAAAGATTTGGATTATGGAAAAAATTATAAGTATGCCCACAATTATGAAAATAATTTTGCTGAAATGGAATTTCTTCCGGATAAAATAAAAAATACGGTAATCTACGAACCGGGTAAAAACGCGCGGGAGGAAGAATTGAGAAAGTTTTTGAAAGCGAGGTGGAAAGAAAAATACGGCTATTGAGAGGTCAGAGTAAATCAACAAATTCAAGTCATTTTATTTCTGGTTGTGTCAAATTAACACCGTTTCCTCATTAAATTGGACCGTTTAGTAAACAAACAAAAAATTTAAATTTCTATTTCTAATTTTGCTTTACATTTCTGGATTTCACTTTTCAGCTATTTTTTTATGATCACCTGGCAATGTAAATATTTTACAGATTTGAGCAATTATGAATTGTACAGAATTCTGCAATTGCGAACAGAAGTCTTTATTGTTGAACAAAATTGTTCTTACCAGGATTGCGACAATAAAGATTTTAAAGCCTACCATTACTGTGGTTGGCAAAACGATGAACTTGTTGCTTATACTAGATTACTTGCCAAAGGAGTTTCTTACGGTGATGCAGCTTCTATTGGGCGCGTTGTCACTGCCCAAGCAGTACGAGGTAAGAACGTAGGAAGAGAATTAATGAAGAATTCAATTGATCAGATCTACAATTTGTTTGGAGATGTTCCCATCCGCATCAGTGCCCAATTATATTTAAAAAAATTTTACGAATCTCTTTCATTTGTTCAAAAAAGCGGCGTTTATATGGAAGACGGAATTCAACACATTTCCATGCTTCATGAGATCAATTAAGCAATAAAGCCTTTTTGTTTGACGTTATGGATACGTTGCCTAAAATGCACTTTGAAGGCAACATGGAATTCTTACCATTTCGAAAATAGTTTTATCATGAAAAGGCGGGGCAAACCGTTAGAGCTGGTGAATTTGATTATCCTAATTGCTTTTTGTTGCTTTCAATCGACTGGCTTTTCCCAGTCTTTGATCATCAGCGGGCAAAATGCAAGATTTGAAGTGGGTATTAACGTAGGGCCTTCTTTTTTCCTCGGAGATCTTGGAGGGCATCATGGGAAAGGAAAACGCTTCATAAAAGATCTTAATCTTCCACTCACCGAAATAATGACAGGTGGTTTTGCTACTCTTTATCCAAACAAATGGCTTGGCATTCGGGTAGCGGCGCAATATGGGAAAGTTTCCGGCGAGGATAAACTTATCACAACACACGGAAATGATGAGCTATACCGCAAACAGAGAAATCTTGATTTCAGATCCAACATTGCAGAGGCATATATAGCCGGAGAAGTTTTTCCTTTTATGTTGTTGTATAAAGATGAACCTGATTTTGCACCCCGGATATTGCCCTATGTTGTGGCTGGTGTCGGTTATATGCATTTTAATCCTCAAGGTTCTTTAACCGATGCAAATGGGAAAAAGACGTGGTATTATTTAAGACCATTGCATACTGAGGGAGAAGGTTTTCCTGAATATCCGAACAGGAAAGAATATTCACTTTCACAGGTGAATATCCCATTAGGATTGGGTTTGAAATATTACATTTCAAACCGTGTGAATGTGAGTTTTGAAATTCTAACGAGGAAATCATTTACCGATTACATTGATGATGTAAGCACTACTTATATCGATCCGAATTTGTTTGATAAATATTTATCTCCTGAAAATGCACGGATTGCGCGGCAGATTTCAGACAAAGTGTATGCAATTGTAAACCCGGGATTGACAAGGAATTCACCGGGAACTCAAAGAGGAAACCCTAAACAAAATGATACTTATTTTACGACCTTTTTAAAATTTGCTGTCAGGATCGGGCCCATTTTCGAAAACAGTTATGACAGGAACGTAGCCAACAGGATGAGATGCCCTCCAAGATTTTAGAATTGTTCAAATTTTTCATAGCCAGCCTCAAAGGGCAAGGTATATAATAAAAGCTAAGTACGGAAAAGCACGGCATATTTTTATGCTAAGTAACCCCTGAAACCACAAATCTTTTAGTTTTGTTATTATGCTTTGCCTTTTTTTGTAGGTTGAAGTTCAGCTTTTAAAAATTGACCGGTAAAGCTCTCTTGATTTTCAACCAATTTTTCTGGTGAGCCTTCAAACAATATTCTACCACCATTATCACCTCCTTCAGGTCCGAGATCAATAATGTAATCAGCAATTTTGATAATGTCCATATTGTGTTCAATTACCAACACCGTATTCCCACGATCCACTAATTTATTCAGTACATCTGTAAGGTGTTGGATATCCCTGAAATGAAGACCTGTAGTAGGTTCATCAAGAATATAAAAAGTTTTTCCGGTGTCTCTTTTGCTTAATTCTGTTGCCAATTTTACGCGTTGCGCTTCACCGCCGCTCAGTGTTACCGCACTTTGTCCAAGAGTTATGTAACCCAGGCCAACTTCCTGCAACACTTTTATTTTCCTGTAGAGGTAAGGCACATTTTGAAAAAATTCTACTGCTTCATCTACAGTCATTTCCAAAACATCACTTATCGATTTTCCTTTGTAACGGATTTCCAACGTTTCGCGATTGTATCTTTTTCCGTTACATTTTTCACATTCAACATAGACATCAGGCAGGAAATTCATTTCAATAACTCTCATTCCTCCTCCCTGGCAAACATCACAACGACCACTTTTTACATTGAAGGAAAATCGCCCTGGTTTGTAGCCGCGAATTTTCGCTTCAGGTATAGAAGCAAATAAAGTGCGGATATCAGTAAAAAATCCGCAGTATGTTGCCGGATTACTTCTTGGTGTCCGTCCGATTGGTGATTGATCTATTTCAACAACTTTATCAATGAATTCCAGTCCTTCAATACTTTGATAAGGTAAAGGAGTCATTTTGCTTTTATAAGCATGAATGCTCAAAAGCGGGTACAATGTTTCATTGATCAAAGTTGATTTACCGCTGCCGCTTACGCCAGTAACACAAATAAATTTTCCCAGCGGAAACGTGGCTGTTACATTTTTTAAATTATTTCCTGAAGCGCCTTTTAAAATCAAAGAATGGCCATTTCCTTTTCTTCTCTTTTTGGGAATTTCTATTTCAACTTCGCCATTCAAGTAAGAAGAAGTTAGTGTGTTCAGTTTGAGAAATTGTTTTGGCTTTCCTTCGGCCACCACTTCACCGCCGTGTTTACCGGCATCCGGCCCGATGTCGATAATATAATCTGCAGCCAGCATGATGTCTTTGTTGTGTTCGACTACTAAAACGCTGTTTCCAATATCTCTTAAATTTTTCAACGCATTGATCAGTTGATGATTGTCGCGCTGATGAAGGCCAATGCTCGGTTCATCCAAAATGTAAGTTATACCCTGGAGTTGAGATCCAATTTGTGTCGCAAGTCTTATTCGTTGTGATTCTCCTCCACTCAGGCTTTTTGAAGGCCGGTCAAGAGAAAGATACGTAAGGCCAACATCCAGTAAAAATTGAATCCGGTCTCTTATTTCTTTAAGCACATCCCGTGCAATTATATTTTGTTTTTCACTCAGCCGGCTTTCAATTCCTTCGAACCATTGAAATAATTTTACCAGGTCTAATTGAGATAATTCTGCAATATTTTTTCCATCAATTTTAAACCACAAGCTTTCCTTTTTCAATCGGTTTCCATCACATGCAGGGCATTTTTCAAGAACCATGTATTTTTCGACCCAGCTTCTCAGGCTTTCATTGATGTTCTCCGAGTGAAACCAACGATGGATCATATTTACGACGCCTTCATATTCGCCTGGTTCATTCGCTTCTTCTTTGTGTGTGAATGAAAAAAAAGAATCATCATTTTCTTCGTCCACTGTATTTTTTGTTCCAAACAAAATAAGATTACGCAAATTTTCGGGCAAGCTTTTAAAAGGCTTATCCAGGCTTATTTTGTGTTTTTTGGCCACGTGCTGAACCTGTTTAAAAACATAAGATTCCCTTTCTTCGCCAAGCGGAGCTATCGCGCCATCATTAATGCTTAGTGAATCATCTTCAATGATTGATTCCATGTTTACCTGGTAAACATTTCCCAAACCTTTACATACAGGACACGCGCCGTATGGCGAATTGAACGAAAAAGTATTCGGAGACGGTTCTTCATAACTGATCCCCGTTTCTTCACACATCAGGTGGCGGCTGTATTGAACCAATTCGTTTTCATCATTCAGTAACAGGAACAACAAACCGTTTCCCAATTGCAAACCTTTTTGAACACTTTCGCTCAATCGAACTCTTTGTTCGTAGTTGGCAATTAAACGGTCAACCACCAATTCAATATCATGAATCTTGTAGCGATCAGTTTGCATTTTTGGAACCAAATCTTTTATTTCACCATCGATTCTCGCTTTTAAAAATCCTTTTTTTCTTAAATCTTCAAATAGTTCACGGTAATGGCCTTTTCTTCCACGAACAATTGGCGCTAACACGATAATTTTTTTTCCTGAAAACCTGTTCAAAATATTGTTCACGATTTCTTCTTCACTCCATTTCACCATTTTTTTCCCGGTGTTGTAACTAAAAGCTTCCCCAATGCGCGCAAAGAGCAATCGCATAAAATCGTAAACCTCCGTTACAGTACCTACCGTACTTCGGGGATTTTTACTTGTTGTTTTTTGTTCAATTGAAATAACGGGGGAAAGGCCGGTAATTTTATCCACATCCGGGCGCTCCATATCGCCTAAAAATTGTCGTGCATAAGCAGAAAAACTTTCCATGTAACGCCTCTGCCCTTCAGAAAAAATTGTATCGAATGCAAGTGAAGATTTGCCACTTCCTGAAATGCCGGTGATCACTACTAATTGATTTTTCGGAATGGTGACAGTAATGTCTTTTAAATTGTGCTCGCGGGCGCCAAACACCTCAATATTCTCATTTTCCTCAAAAATTTCGGGAGATTCCTTTTGCTTTAAAGTAGCCATATAAAGGCTGCAAAATTACAATTAATTAATAGTTTCCCTTCCGGCTTAACAGAACCTTTTAAACGTTTTTGAAATGCAGTAAAGCAACTTTTGAAGCCGATTTTTCGTTTGTTATTGTAGCGTTAATTCATTTTTGGTAAAAAAATTGTTTAACAATAATCGGTTTGCGAACACGTGTTAAAATGGTTTGAAACACAATATTTATAAGAAAATAAAGTTTTAGAATAGAAGGCCAGGATTTTTGATCAGAGTGATTGAACGCGTCGTTTTGGTAAAAAAAAATTGACCTGCTTTTTTTATAATTCTTTTTTCGTAGTTTTATTTTTTAATCAGCTACCGGAAATTAACTTTTTATATGAAAAGCATTTTTCAAAATGTAGCGTATACTTAGTTACTTTGTTTGCTTCAACTTAAAAGATTATTAGATAATTTGATTCTTTTTTACAATAATTAACAAGCTTGCTCGTTTATTATAAATCGCTTCATTTGCCAGTGAAGCGGGACGATATATGGCGCAGGCAGGTAAAGAATTTTTTCAAATAAATATTAGATTTGTCCTTACCCCTTCAAAGTAAAAAATAATGAAATTCACTTTTTTCGCTTCAGTAGTAATAGCCGCATTCATACTATCGGGCTGTGGAAAATTTGGGAAATCCAAAGGACTGCCTGATGATGGACAGCTTCATGGAGTTGCGCCGGCAGGTCGTTATATTTTACCCAAACCTCCTGGAATGGTTTACATTCCGCCGGGAACTTTCCACATGGGGCCAAGCGATGAAGATGTAAACTGGTCTTTCACCGCAAGGAACAAACAGGTTTCTATCAGTGGTTTCTGGATGGATGCAACAGAAATTACCAACAACGAATACCGCCAGTTTACCAATTACGTTCGTGATTCAATTGCCGGTGGATTGATGGGATTTCAAAAACAAGATGGGGAAGGCAATACAATTTTGGATTGGAGCAAGATAAAAACGATCAAATGGGACGACAAGGCAACACTTGAAAAAATAGATGCGATGATCGTTACTCCGGACAACCGGATCTTTGGAAGGAAAGAAATTGATCCGAATAAGCTGGTATATCACTCTGAAACTTTTGACTATGCTGCTGCTGCTGGTAACAAAGATCCAAATGTGCCTCGTAGTGCTTTTATAGTTAAAAAAGATATTCCTATTTACCCGGATACATTGGTTTGGGTGAGAGACTTCGCTTATTCTTATAACGAACCAATGGCTAAGCAATATTACAGTCATCCGGCGTTTGGAAATTATCCTGTGGTTGGTGTTAACTGGAAACAGGCAACCGCTTTTTGTGAATGGAGAACACAAACTTTAAATTCATGGCTGATTGGCAAAAAGAGATCGATTGAAACTGATTTTCGCCTGCCAACAGAAGCTCAATGGGAATATGCCGCAAGAGGTGGAAGATCTCAATCTCCTTATCCATGGGGCGGACCTTATTTGAGAAACCGCAAAGGTTGCCTGCTTGCCAACTTTAAACCCGGCCGCGGTAATTATCCTGAAGATGGCGGATTCTATACAGTGCGTGCCGATGCTTATTGGCCTAATGATTTTGGATTGTATTGTATGGCCGGAAATGTGGCAGAGTGGACCTCATCCTTATATTATGAAGGAGGATACAACTTTCAACATGACATGAACCCCGATATTCGCTGGAACGCTAAAGACCAGGATGCACCACGCATGAAGCGGAAAGTTATCCGTGGTGGAAGTTGGAAAGATGTAGGTTATTATTTGCGCGTGAGTACCCGCTCATTCGAATACCAGGATACAGCCAAATCTTATATTGGATTCCGCTGCGTGATTGACTTACCGCCAGCAAGCGATAAAAAAGGAAGAAAATAATTATTAAAACAGAAAACTGATTCTCATAGAAAAATTTTAGTTCAACATTTTACTGCCTGTATTAATTGTTTCCTTGAAATTAATATGGGCATTTTTTGTTCGAACCAAAGAAGCAATAACTTAAAACCTAAAAAGAAGCAATTACTTAAAACCCAAATTAAAACGAACCCTGTTATGATTCAACAACCTAAAAGAAACTTTTTGACACTGGTAGACGTGCTGGTAAGTGCCGGCGCCGCAGTAGTAATATTTGCCGCCTGGGCAAAATTGACTCACCAGCCTTTTGCCGACACGATGCTTACTGTCGGAATGTGGACAGAAACCGGTATTTTCCTGGTTTATGCCTGCATCGAATGGGTAAAACCCAAAACCCATGACGTTCCTCATCCTGTAGCTCATGCACCGGAAGGAAATCCTGCATTACAATCAATGGAAAAAATGATGAAAGATGCAGACATTACTCCTGCCAACATGAAAAGATTGAGCGAGAATTTCCAAAAATTGGGTGTTACCGTTTCCCAAATCGGTGAAGTAGGTGATGTGGTAAAATCTACCGGCGATTTTTCAGCTAAAACCAAAGAAGCAACAACCGCTCTTGGTTTGATGAAAGACGCTTATACCAATTCTGCCAACACGATGAGCAGCTTTAACAGCGCTGCCGATAGTGCAAAAGGATTTCACCAGCAGGTTCAGGTACTTACAAAGAACCTCAGCTCATTGAACAGCATTTATGAACTGGAGTTGACTGAAAGCAACAACCACCTGAAGACTTTAAACAGCTTCTATGGCAAAATGGCCAAAGCAAGTGAAGTAATGATCTCCACTGTAGATGATGCACAGGCAACAAAGGAACAAATCAATGCCCTTGCTACTAACCTTGGTAAATTGAACCAGGTTTATGGCAACATGCTTAGTGCAATGCAGGGAAGACAATAATATGAAAATCCGAAATTCTAAGACTAACAAAGTTAAATTTTAAAAACATGGGACTACCCGCAGAACCACGGCAAAAGATGATCAATGTAATGTATCTCGTACTTACGGCGATCCTTGCCCTCAACGTATCTAACGAGGTGATCACTGCATTCAAAGTCGTAAATAGTAGTTTAGAAACTTCTAATACTAATATTTCAGCTTCCAACAACACATTGTACAAATCGCTGGAAGAAAAATTGGCGGATCCAAAATCCCACGACAAGGCTGCAATATGGGAACCTAAAGCAATGGAAGCAAAAACGCTTTCTGCCCAGATGACAAATTATCTTGACAGTTTGAAGCATGCACTTAAAGTGGCCGCTGACCTGAGAATGAAATGGGACGGCAAAGACAGTGTAGAAGATTATCGTACTGATAATCTTGATGCATCTACAAGGATGTTCGAAACCAATGGCGAAGGAGAAAGGTTGAAAAAAAGACTGGAAGATTATAAAGCGGCGATGCTTAATATAGATCCAACGATAAAGGAGCAGTTTGCCAATAGCTTCCCTGTTAATACTACACCACCAAAAACAGAGGAAGGAAAGCAGAAAGATTTTACGCAGACTTTCTTTCACATGACACCCACTATTGCGGCATTAACCATTCTTAGTAAGTTTCAAAACAACATTAAGAATGCAGAAAACATGATCGTAACCTATTGCCATTCGCAAATTGGTGCGGTTGAAGTGCATATGGATAAAGTGAATGTATTGGTAGGTCAAAGCTCAAATTACCTCATGCCCGGACAGAAACTAACTGTTACGGCAGGTGTTGGAGCATATAGTTCTAGCGTAAAAAGTAATATTACAATTAATGGACAACCTCTCAATATGGTTAACGGACAGGGTGAATATAGTACAACTGTGAGCGGAGCCGGCGAACATACCATACAGGTTAATGGTTCATTTATTGGTGAAGACGGAAATCCTGTTCCGGTGCATCAAACAATCACTTATACAGTTGGAACGCCAGGCGGTTCTGCTGTTATGCTCGATAAGATGAATGTATTTTACATTGGTGTTCCAAATCCTGTTACTATTTCTTCAGGAACTGGTTGGGACAAAACACATGTTTCCATGGAAGGTGGATCTTTGACTCCTGCCGGATCACCAGGAAAATATACAGTGAAAGTATCATCAATAGGTAAGGCTTCAATCACAGTCAACGCTGATGGTAAGGTAAGTTCCTTCCCTTTCAGGGTTAAGAGAATCCCCGATCCTGTATTGAAGGTGGGACCAAGTGCCGGAGGAAGAATTCAATCTGTAGTATTCAAGAATCAAAGCTTTGCGAGAGCAGATTTAGAAAACTTTGACTTTGATGCTCATTTTAACGTGGTGAGTGCTACTCTTTATTTTTCAGGTGCTAATTTTTCAAGTGTTCAATCAGCAGAAATTCATGGAGGAAGTCTTAGTTCAGTGAGCAGCTTGCTTCAAAGATGCATACCGGGAACATCAGTAACATTTGATAATGTGAGAGTGCAAGGGCCTGATGGAGTAATCAGAAGCATCCCCGGACCCGGATTTATTTTGTATTAAAATTTGAATAAATAAAAAGGCTATGAAAACAATATTGATCAAGTGCATGATGGTGGCTCTTTCGATCGGAGTGCTGAGTAGTGCAGCAAATGCACAAGCAAAAAAGCGTTCTGTAAAGAAGAGATCTACTGTAAGGAATACAGCTACTTCTACCAACCCTGCAGCAACGCCTACAGTGGTAGATACAGCTATAGTGCAAGCTCCGCCACCTGATAGCCTGGTAGATAGCCTTCCTATCGCCAACATTAAGCCATCTCTACGGCCGGAAACCGCGTTGGACGAGCACAACGGATTGATCACAGACAGAACCCCTCTTCCTTACCAGCAATTGAGAGCTGAAGATGCAGCTTATGATGAAAGGATCTGGCGCGAAATTGATACCCGCGAAAAAATAAATCTTCCTTTCAGGTATTCTGCTGATGAGGACAATGGTAACCAAAGATTTATTTCCATCCTGTTGAAGGCAATCCAGGACGGACCAGATAATGGAGGTGTTACTGCATTTAGCCCGATCGATGACCGATTCACTACGCCAATGACCAAAGCAGAAGTGGCCAAAGCAATTACTGGTGGAACAGTTTCTGTTCCGATTTATGACTCTTTGGGTAATGTGATAGGGAATAAGGAAACCATGCAGGAAGTAAACCTTGATTCATTTTACAAATTTAGGATCAAGGAAGAAGTGATCTTCGACAAACAAAGTTCAAGATTGTTCTGGAGGATTTTGGGTATTGCACCTGTAAAACGTGTGATAACCGCTTCAGGAGTAGATTTGGGAGATACGCCATTGTTCTGGGTTTATTATCCCGACATGCGACCAATTTTTGCCAAATATTACGTTTACAATGGTAAAAACTATGGAGCACGAATGACTTGGGAAGATCTTTTTGAATCACGGATGTTTCACGGACGAATTATTAAGAGCACGTTGGATAATCCATTTGATACCTATCTGAAAGATCAGACAGGGTTAAAAGGTCGTCCTATTCTTCAGTTGCTTGAGGGCGAAAAGATCAAGAACGAAATATTCGATTACGAACAAAATTTGTGGAGTTATTAATCACTAATTTTATAAACAAAAACGGGGAGCCTGGTGCTCCCTTTTTTGTGCCTGTGCAATAAAAAAAACAATTTTTTGTTCGTTTACCTGCAGGAAAAAAAATCTGCTAATCTTCATATAAGAAGAAATAATTCTACAATTTTTTGGGAAAATAGCTGCTAATAAGAGAGGTGGTACTTTTTAACAAGACGTGCTAACCCTTTGTGGTAAAGGGTTTTCAGAGAGTATTACGAGTAAGCAAGGTTAAAGGTTGGATGCAGGGGCATAAGAATTGACTTGTTATCAACAAATAATATTCATCTAAAAACCTTAAAAAATTTATTTTATGAAAACGCTATTAATTTCTCTCATATGCACCTGTGCCTCCATGTCATTATTCGCCCAGATTGATACCACGAACAACGTGAATGGCAACATGAACAATATGAATAACATGAACAACAGTAATATGAACAATACGAACAACAACGGGACTTATACCGATTCAACCGGTACAATGAATGCCAATCCAAGCTACACTGACTCAAGTGAAATTCAAAATAATAATTCCAATTTGAATAATAACGACAATAATAATAACAACAATTCCAATATGAACACTGACACCAGCTCAAGTCAGAACAATCGGAATAACAACAATTCGAATTTAAACAACAACAATAACAACAATTCAAATATGAACACTGATAGCAGTGCATCTATGAATAGCAGCAGTACTACGAACACAAACAACGAATCCACCAGCAACAATAATTTGAATAACTCAATGCAGAATGGAACTGTTGCTACTGAAGCGGCAGCCCTTCCTGTTAAAGAGACTTTTGTTCCTGATGAGATAGTGCAGGAGGCGAAACAAAAATATCCACAAGGTGAGATCTATGATATTACTGCTGTAAGATCTCCGGAAGATACCGTGAATCAAAACACAGCGATGAACAGCAACTGGAATAACAACAATTCTATGGATCACAACGATTCTACTGCCACTGGCACCATGAACAACAATAACACAACTATGAACAGTTCAACTACCAATAGTCAGACTGATCAATCTTCTACTTCGATGAATCAAAATAATACAACAACAGTTAACAGCCAGACACAGAATGGAAACACAACCACTTACAGCAACAGTAACAGCATGGACAACAACAGCGGAAATGAAAGGCCGGAAAAATTTGACTATGTAGTAAGAGTGTTACAAGGAGGTCAGATGACAAGTCAAACTTTAAAAAGTGATGGTACGGCTTTGCAGTAAGTATGCTTTTCTGATAAGCTCAACCCAACGAAAGATTCGCGAAGTAAAAGGCCGTTCAAATGAGCGGCTTTTTTTTGTCATTAATTTTAGCGGGCTTTTTTCCCACTTTTTTTTGAAGTGATTTTACTCTTCACATTTTCATGTTCATAGGAGCAATGCGTGCAGCCGTCTCCGAAGCAATATCCTCTTTACAGGTGATATTTCTCAGTCATTACCATCAAACCATTTTCATCAAAATTAAAATCAATCCCTTCTTTAAATTGTTCATTCTTCATCCCTTATAATTATCGATTTTAATTCTTCATCCTTATCAGGAATCAATTCCGGCAATGAAAAGCAAACATAAAATATGCGGTTACTTTTTGCAATGTCCAGCTTTTCATAATGTGTCGTAATCGCAAGTTCTTTTGGAAGAGGTTTTAGACTGTGCACATCATCAATTTCCTGGTGAAGTTTTAAATCGTAAAGCCGGATCACAAGTTTGGTAAAACGAAAGAGCTGAGGTGAATCAGTCTTGAGATGAATTTTTGAACCGGGCTTAAGAATTTGTTGATACAAACGCAGAAACTTTGGATGCGTTAATCTTTTCCTGGCTTTAGAAATTCTCAGTTGTGGATCAGGAAAAGTGATCCAAATCTCATCAACCTCTCCTTCAGAAAAATAATCCGATATCTTATCAATTTGTGTTCTTAAAAAGGCCACATTATTTAATTTATTATCCAACGCATATTTTGCCCCCACCCAAAGCCGGTTGCCTTTTATGTCAACACCAATATAATTTTTACCGGGATTTATCGAAGCAAGCCCGATGGCATATTCTCCCTTGCCACAAGCCAGTTCCAAAATAATTTCATTTTTATTTTTGAAAAAACTTGCCCAATTGCCTTTCATGTTTTCCGGGTATTCCAACACGTTGGGAAAGGTTTTTATCTCACCAAATCTTTTTAATTTTTTTTGCGCCATAGCCTGCAAAAGTAAGGTCGTAGAGATGAATTGAGAAAGTGAAAAACAGTAAATCGATAAATAAAACAAAAAATTATTTTGGTTTCATTGACTTTACTTTACGAATTTCGGCAGGTAAATTGTCGCACCTAATTTGATGAAACGTTTGATATATTGCTACGATGCTTATTGCGGCTGGTGTTATGGATTTAGCGAGGTAATGAAAAAGATATTTTCGCAATACAAAGATCAGCTTGATTTTGAAGTGCTTTCCGGGGGAATGATCCTGCCGGAAGAACCTGTTTCAATTGCTGCAACAGCAAAGTATATTGAAGGCGCTTACAAAAGGGTGGAAGAGATAACAGGAATCAGGTTCGGAGAAGATTATTTGTGGCACATTAAAAATCCGCAATTAAGTGATTGGTTCCCTGATTCTGAAAAACCAGCAATTGCACTATGTGTTTTTAAGGATTATCATCCTGAACTGCAGATAATTTTTGCAGCCGATCTTCAATATGCGCTTCATTTTGAGGGGCGCGATCTTACTGATGATGAGGCCTATCGTTTGTTGCTTGACAAATACAACATTCCCCATGAGGAATTTTATGAAAAGTTGCATGAGGAAAAATACAAAGAGGAAGCGCATTATGAATTCGCTTTATGCAAGCAATTAAATGTTACCGGCTTCCCTGCTGTTTTTCTTCAATTAGCCGAAACTAAATTTTGGATGATTGTCGAGGGTTTTACAGATTATGACACCCTCAATTTGAGAATCCAAAATGTATTAAAGGAAAATAATATTATTTTATAACAGTGAAGGATAAACGTAAATTACTCTATGATTCTAATTTACCGAAAAGAGCGCATTTGAGCATTACGATGAATTAATGTTGGTGTTCTACCTGTTCGAGCAATGTGTTGGCTTGCATTTGTTGCATGAATTTATAAATACCCTTCATTGTGTGAATGTCTTTTACAACTAAAATTCCATTTTTACCTACCTGCTTCAATGTGGCTTTGTTTGTTTTCGTTTGAATAAAATCGAGAATTCTTTCAAATGTTTTGCTGGTAAAATATGCTGAATCAGGATTGGCAGTAAAAAAGCATCTCAAGGTTTCGTTCTTAAGTATTAATTTTTCAAAACCAAGTTCAAGTGCTATTTTCCGGGTACGTACAGTGGTAAACAGATCTTCAACCTCCGCAGGAATCGGTCCAAAGCGATCGGCCATTTCAGAATGAAGCGCTTTTAATTGTTCCTCATTTTCGCAGTTGTCGAGTCGTGAGTATAGACTCAATCTTTCCGTAATGCTTTCAACATAAGTATCGGGAATTAGAATTTCCAGGTCGGTATCGATTGTGCAGTCAGTAACAAAATCGTCTTGATTTTTGATCTCTTCTTTGAACAAATCCCTGAATTCATTTCTTTTCAATTCGCGTATGGCTTCATCCAAAATCTTTTGATACATTTCAAATCCAATCTCTGCAATAAAACCACTTTGTTCTCCGCCCAACATATTTCCTGCACCACGGATATCAAGATCACGCATCGCAATCTGGAAGCCACTCCCAAGATCACTGTATTGTTCAAGTGTTGTTAATCGTTTGCGGCTGTCGGTTGTTAAACTGCTCATTGGCGGTGCGAGTAAATAACAAAAGGCTTTCTTATTACTGCGACCTACTCTTCCACGAAGCTGGTGCAAATCACTGAGGCCAAAATGATGCGCATTGTTCACAATGATCGTGTTTACATTTGGAATATCTACTCCACTTTCAACGATATTGGTACAGATCAAAACATCATATTTCCGATCCATAAAATCCAAAATCGTTTGTTCCAATTGTCCGCCTTCTAATTGCCCATGAGCATGAGCAATACTAAGATCAGGGCACAAGCCCTGGATCAAAGTTTTCATTTCCTGCAAACCATGAACACGGTTGTGAATGAAAAAAACCTGGCCTCCTCTTTCCACTTCATAATAAATAGCATCCCTTATAAATTCCTGGTCAAATACATGAACTTCTGTCTGGATAGGCTGCCTGTTGGGCGGCGGTGTGTTAATAATGCTGAGATCGCGTGCACCCATCAAACTGAATTGCAAAGTTCTTGGGATAGGCGTTGCCGTTAAAGTGAGTGAATCAACGGTTGATCGTATCTGTTTTAATTTTTCCTTTGCTGACACACCAAACTTTTGTTCTTCGTCTATCACTAACAATCCAAGGTCTTTGAACTTTACGTCTTTGCCCAGCAAAGCATGTGTTCCGATAATTATATCAATCTTTCCTTCTTTCAGTTTTTGAAGTGTTTCCTTCTTTTCTTTTGAAGTTTTAAAACGATTGATATAATCAACAGTAACAGGAAAATCACTGAGCCTGTCACTGAAAGTTTTATAATGCTGGTAAGCTAAGATTGTTGTTGGAACGAGCACTGCAGCCTGCTTTCCGTCAAGGTTTGTTTTAAATGCTGCACGAATTGCCACTTCTGTTTTCCCAAAACCTACGTCGCCACAAACCAATCGATCCATCGGCGATTCTTTTTCCATGTCAGCTTTCACATCCGTGACAGCCTTGCTTTGGTCAGGCGTGTCTTCATAAAGAAAAGAAGCTTCAAGTTCTGTTTGCAAATAATTATCCGGCGAATGGGCAAAACCTTTGTGGCTTTTTCTTTCCGCATACAGTTTTATCAGGTCGGACGCAATATCTTTTACCTGCTTCTTGGTTTTGTCTTTTAGTTTGTTCCAAACATCACTTCCAAGCTTATTCATTTTTGGAACCGTTCCTTCCTTCCCGCTGTACTTACTGATCTTATGAAGCGAAGAAATATTTACGTACAAAAGATCTTTGTCTTTATAAATAATTCGCACTGCTTCCTGCATTACGCCGTTGGTTTCAATTTTTTGAAGCCCGCTAAAAACACCTACCCCATGATCGATATGCGTTACATAATCTCCGGGCTGTAACTCACGCAGCATTTTCAAAGTGAGCGCCTTGTTCTTACTGAAAGCTTGTTTTACTTTGTACTTGTGATAACGTTGAAAAATTTCATGATCAGTGTAACAAACCAATTTCAGATCGTGATCGATGAATCCTTCATGAATAGAAACTGCAATTGGAACGAAATGGATTTGTGTTTGCTGATCAGAAAAGATAGAATGAAGTCTTTCCAACTGCCTTGGATTTTCGGCAAATATGAAAATGTTATACTTCTTATTTTCAAAAGATTTTAGGTTATCAATAAGCAGGTTGAATTGACGGTTAAATGCCGGTTGTTGTTGGGTTGAAAAGGGAATTTCATCCGCATGGGCGAAGAATGGCTTTTTGCCAAATTCAACTGTTGAACGTTCTCCGATTTGTTTTTCCAGGATATTTGAAGAGACAAAATCATTTTGAGTTATGTCCCTCAATTCATTTAACTCTCCTTCTTCTGCCTCTACCGGTTTTTTAGGATTCTGAAGAAACTCCTCAACATCCTCCTGTTGCTTTTGAATTACATCCCTGATAAATTCCCAATCTTCAGTCCATACCATTGTATTTTCTGGTAAAAAGTTCAATAATGAAACTTTTTCACCGGTTGAAAATTGCGTGTCAACATTTGGAATGATCGTTACCTGTTGAAGCTTTCTTTCGCTCAGTTGCGTTTCAGGATCAAAAAGACGGATACTGTCTATGTCGTTTCCAAAAAGTTCGATCCGGTAAGGCTTTTCATTTCCATAGGAATAAATGTCCAGTATTCCACCACGTACCGCAAATTGCCCCGGTTCGTACACAAAATCCGTCCGCCTGAACCCATGATCCACAAACTTTGAAAGCAAGTCATCGGTATTGATTTCTTCACCTTGTTTAAAAGAAAAAATATTTTGGGAAAGAGCCTTGGACAAAACCACTTTTTCAAAAAGCGCTTCCGCATAAGTGACCAAAACATTTTTGTTTCCGCCGGCGCTTAATTTTGTAAGTGCTTCTGTGCGCAACATTACATGGCTGCTGTTGAGCTGGTGAAAATTCTTTTTTGTTTTGAACGAAGAAGGGAAATAAAAAACATCGAGTGCTTTTGTGAGGTTTTCAATCGTATTATGAAAATAAGCAGCTTCCTCCGCATCCCTGAGAATGACAACATGATTCAATTTGGAAGAAACAGGATGATTGAAAACAGCGGAAAAAACAAATTGAGAAGCGCTTCCATAAAGCCCGGAAAGTTGGATGTGCTGCGGTTCAGGCAAAACGATCTTATCCACAATTTTCAAAATGCGGGGGTCGTTTGAATAAGAATTCATCAACACATCAAGATTCATTCGCGACTTTTTCTGAGAATTGCAAAATTACTTTATCGATTTTAATTAAACACTTCCTGGATGTATTTATAACAACTATTTAGACGAAGCAGTAAACAGGCAATTAATTAAGATTTTTGTTTTTCAATTCGACTTTCGATTGCATAAAAATAATTTTCCATTTAAATTATCAGTTGTATTTTCCCAAAAATCAATTACATGGCTTCAGCACCCTGGCGCACCGGAACAGTTATTCGCATTGAAAATGCTACTCAAAATACGAGGCGATTTTTCATTCGCGTAAATGATGTCAGAACCTTTGATTTTAAAGCAGGACAGTTTGTAACACTTGATCTCCCCATCCATGAAAAAGTGAACAAACGCTGGCGCAGCTATTCTATCGCCAGTTGGCCTGATGGTTCAAATGTTTTTGAATTATTGATTGTGCATTTAGAAGGTGGTGCAGGGAGCACTTACTTATTTAATGAAATTAAAGCCGGCTCTGAACTTACGTTTCGAGGACCACTTGGTGTTTTTTCCTTGCCTGAAAAAATTGACAGGGATTTGTTTTTCATCTGTACGGGAACAGGAATTGCGCCTTTCAGAAGTATGCTGAATTACATTCATCTTCATAGAATTCCTCACGAAAATTTATACCTCGTTTTTGGTTGCCGCACAAAACAGGATCTTTTGTATTATGATGAAATGAAAGCGCTTGAAAATGAACTGGAAAATTTTCATTATATGCCAACATTGAGCCGTGAAGACTGGGAAGGCCATAAAGGTTATGTTCATGATTTGTATGAATCAGTTTGTAAGAAGAATAATGAAGCGTGTACCGATCTTCAAAATCTTAAGCCTGCTTCATTTTATTTGTGCGGTTGGAAATTTATGATTGATGATGCAAGAAAAAAGATTGCCGATTTAGGTTACGATAAAAAATCCATCTATCTTGAATCTTACGGTTAAAATAGAACCGGTAAAATAAAAATTGAATGAATCTGTGCGTTTACTGCTAACGGTAATGAACAAATGCTTTGAAGATCAATCGGAGATCTTTTCATTCACAATCTTTCTCACTTCACTTAATGGAATTCTTTCCTGCGTCATCGTGTCGCGGTAACGAATGGTAACAGTATTGTCTTCTTTTGTTTGGTGATCAATCGTCACGCAAAAAGGTGTTCCAATGGCATCCATTCTCCTGTAACGCTTGCCAATTGCGTCTTTCTCTTCATAAAAAGTATGAAAACTTTGCTTGCATTCATCGATAATAGTTCGTGCAATTTCCGGAAGGCCATCTTTTTTTACCAAAGGTAAAATGGCCAGCTTGTAAGGCGCAAGTTTGGGTGGAATGCGTAAAACAACGCGGCCATCTTCTGTTCCGTCTTCTTTAGTCCATTTTTCCTCTGCGTAAGATGAGCTTATAACGGTTAGGAATAGACGATCTAATCCTACTGAAGTTTCTACCACATACGGAATGTAATTTCCATAAGGTTTTCCGTCTTCTTTCAACTCGTTGTCGAAATATTGCATTTTCTTTTTACTGAGTTCCTGGTGTTGTTTCAGGTCAAAATCGGTGCGTGAATGAATTCCTTCGAGTTCTTTAAATCCGAATGGAAATTCGTATTGAATATCAACCGCTGCATTCGCATAATGAGCCAGTTTTACATGATCATGAAAACGCAACTTTTCAGCAGGAAGGCCAAGACTTTGATGCCATTTTAACCTTGTTTCTTTCCAGTAATTGTACCATTCCATTTCTGTGCCGGGACGAACAAAGAATTGCATTTCCATTTGTTCAAATTCGCGCATCCTAAAAATAAATTGCCGCGCTACAATTTCATTCCTGAAAGCTTTTCCAGTTTGTGCAATGCCAAAAGGAATTTTCATTCTTCCTGTTTTTTGAACATTCAGAAAATTTACAAAAATACCCTGTGCGGTTTCAGGACGCAAGTAAATTTTATTGTTTTCAGCGTCGCTTGAAACTGTAGATCCAAATTCAGTGGAAAACATTAAATTAAATTGACGAATGTCTGTCCAGTTGCTGGTTCCACTAATCGTACACTTCATCTCATTTTTATCTATTAGATTTTTCAAACCCCCAAAATCATCTTTTGCCAGTAGTTCATCCATTGTTTTTAATAAGGCAAATTCTTCCTCTTTCTTTCCTTCAAGGGCTAATTTTTCAGCATGGGATTCTATAAGATGATCTACACGATAACGTTTCTTACTGTCTTTATTATCGATCATCGGATCACTGAAATTATCAACATGTCCGCTGGCTTTCCAGGTGAGTGGATGCATAAAAATTGCTGCATCAATGCCGACAATATTTTCATGCAACTGCGTCATGCTTTTCCACCAATGGTCGCGGATGTTCTTTTTCAATTGGGCACCATTCTGCCCGTAATCATATACAGCGCTCAAGCCATCATAAATTTCGCTGGAAGGAAAAATGTAACCGTATTCTTTGCAGTGTGCGATTATTTCGCTGAAATTATTTAATTCATTTGCCATAAGGCGAAGATAATTTTAATAGATTTATAGAAAAGCTAAACTGTTGGCAGGAAGAACTTTATTCCAAATCCAACTTTAAATTCAACTCCTCCAATTGTTTCTGATCAATGGTTGATGGCGCATCGATCATTACGTCTCTACCGCTGTTGTTTTTTGGAAAAGCGATAAAGTCGCGGATCGATTCACTTCCGCCAAGGATCGCACAAAGCCTGTCGAAACCAAACGCAATACCCCCGTGCGGCGGAGCTCCGTATTCAAAAGCGCCCAACAAAAATCCAAATTTATGTTGTGATTCTTCTTTGCTCATTCCCAGTGCTGCAAACATTTTTTCCTGTAATTCTCTCTGGAAGATCCTGATAGAACCACCACCAATTTCATTTCCGTTCAAAACCATATCGTAGGCATTTGCTTTTATTTTTGAATAAGGATGTTCCAAATACTTTTCTGCATTTTCAATTTTCGGATTGTTATTAATCATTACTTCAATGTCTTCAGGTTTGGGTGAAGTAAATGGATGATGCCGCGCTACCCAACGATTTTCTTCTTCATCATATTCAAATAAAGGGAAATCGGTTACCCACAATAATTTGAATTCATTCGGCTTGCGCAAACCCAATCTATCAGCCATGTGTAAACGCAAATCGCTTATCGCTTTCCTTGTGCGTTCTTCACGGCCCGCAAGAATTAAGATAAGGTCGCCCGGTTTTGCGTTTGAAAATTCAGCCAGTGATTGTAATTGTTCCGGGGTAAAGAATTTATCAAAACTACTCTTTAATAAACCATCGTTATTCACCTTTACAAATGCCAGTCCGCCCATTCCAATTTGCGGCCGCTTCACCCATTCTGTTAATTCGTCTGTTTGTTTTCTTGAATAATCGCTGCAACCCGGAACAGAAATTGCCAAAACAGTTTCTGCATTTTTGAAAGCAGGAAAATTGGTTTCATTCAAAATTTCAAAATGATTCTTTCCTTCAGTTTTTAAGTTGGCCAATTTCATTTCAAAACGGATGTCCGGCTTGTCATTTCCATATTTCCACATGGCATCCTGCCAGCTCATTCTTGCAACCGGTTCTGTATAATCAATATTTTTTACCTGCTTAAAAATATACTTTACCAACCCTTCAAACATCTGCAAAATATCTTCCTGTTCCACAAATGACATTTCACAGTCTATCTGTGTAAATTCAGGCTGGCGGTCGGCACGCAAATCTTCATCGCGAAAACATTTTACGATCTGGTAATAACGATCGTAACCGCTGACCATCAATAATTGTTTGAAAGTTTGCGGCGATTGCGGCAACGCATAAAATTCTCCCGGGTTCATCCGGCTTGGCACCACAAAATCCCTCGCACCTTCAGGTGTGGATTTAATTAAGAAAGGAGTTTCAATATCTACAAAACCATTTTGATGAAGATAATCGCGTGTAGCACGATTTACCGCATAACGCAATTCAATATTTTTCTTCACTGCGTTTCTTCTTAAATCGAGGAAGCGGAATTTCATGCGCAGATCATCTCCTCCGTCGGTATCGTCCTGGATGGTGAAAGGCGGCACTGCAGATTTATTCAACACAGTAAATTCTGAAACTAAAATTTCAATATCGCCAGTTGGAATATTTTTGTTTTTATTGCTTCTTTCAGAAACAGTTCCTTTCACTTGTATCACAAATTCTCTTCCGAGCGGATTCTTGTCGAGTTGCTCAGTAAGTTTTTCATTAAAAAGTAACTGGGTAATGCCATACCTGTCGCGCAAATCGATGAAAGTGATGCTTCCAAATTTCCTGATTGTTTGCACCCATCCTGCAAGTGTAACTTGTTTGTTTACGTCTTCAATTCTTAATTCGCCACATGTGTTGGTTCTGTACATCCTCTTATTTTATTTGTTTAAAATCTTTTTGGACTGCAAATATAAGCCCGATAAAGAAAGTAAAAGCCCCGCCAAACGGCAGGGCTTTAGAATAGAAAATTTCATATAAAGCTGGTTTACTGTCAAACAAATTAATTCATCTGCTTTTTATTTCAGGTTATGATAGACTTTTTGAACGTCTTCATCCTGCTCAAGATTATCCACCAATTTTAAAACTTCTTCGGCCTGGTCATCGGGAAGTTCAACAGTAGTGGTGGGAATCCTGGTTAATTCAGCAGTTATTACTTCAACATTTTTTTCTTCTAACGCCTTGTTCATGTTTCCGAATTCAACAAAAGGTGTACGGATGATAATATTCCCTTCACTGTCTTCACCAATTTCTTCAAGACCATAATCAATTAATTCAAGTTCCAGTTCCTCCAAATCTTGTCCATTGTTTTTTATCTTAAATTCACCCATATGATTAAATAAAAAAGAAACGCTTCCGCTTGTGCCGAGCGAACCATTTCCCTTGTTGAAATGCATGCGCACATTCGCTACTGTTCTTGTTGGATTATCGGTAGCTGTTTCAACCAACACAGCCACTCCATGCGGGGCATAACCTTCGTAAACTTCCTCGTGGTAATCTGATTTGTCTTTGCCCATTGCTCTCTTGATCGCTGCTTCCACGCGGTCTTTTGGCATGTTCACCGCTTTCGCATTCAAGATGCAACGGCGTAGTGCGGGATTGTTGCCAGGATCAGGGCCTCCTTGTTTTACAGCGATGGCAATCTCTTTCCCGATCCGTGTAAACTGTTTGGCCATGCGATCCCAGCGGGCAAACATGGTAGCTTTTCTAACTTCAAATATTCTTCCCATTACTTCTTGCTTAATATTTTTCGGGTGAATTTTACGACGCGCAAAACTAAAAGGATTAAACTATAATTAAAAATTAAAATGCCACTTAAATCATTGCAAATCCACGCCACTATTCTTTTTGGAAAGTGTTTTGATATAAAATAATTTTGCGCCGCTTTTAATTTTAAATTAATAAAATCCTGTAAAGGTCTATTGTATGAAAATAATGAAGTTCGGCGGCACCAGCGTTGGTAAACCCGAAAGAATGGCTGAGATCAAAAAACTGATCACCAA
>DASTXM010000064.1:0-40400 GCA_035765495.1 Hanamia sp. | reverse complement strand
AGATCAAACATTCTCTCACTTACACAGGCGGCCAAAGCCGTGGTCATGTGCGTTCTTATGCACCTGCAAAAAAATTGGGCTTCCTGGGATTTAGTCCTTATGCATTACCCAATGTAATTGAAGTTGCTGAAGGAATTCCTTTTATTGAATTGACAAATTGGGATGAAGAAAAATTGTATGCATTGAAAGGCGAGATCGTAAAAAGAGGAATAAAAGCGATCACCGGTTTTGACATGCCGGTTTTTGAAAAGCGCAGGTTTCAGCGGGGCGTAGCGGATGACAACACATTCAGCCAGTTGTTTGCTGACAACGAAATGGAATACCGCACCTATTTCAATTCCCTTTATGCCTGAAAAGGATGATATCATAATTCATCGGCCGGCAAAAAATAAAGTAAACCCGGAAATTCCTTACCATTTTTTTCATGAAGAAGAACCGGATGAAAATGGGAATATTCGACAGGTAAATACGATTTTGCTTACGGGCAAAGAATGTGTTTTCAAATGTCTGATGTGTGATCTTTGGAAAAACACGCTTGATGAAAATACACCAATGGGAGCGATTCCAAAGCAATTGGATTATGCTTTGTCGCGCTTGCCAAAAGCATCCGTCATTAAACTTTATAACAGCAGTAATTTTTTTGACACGAAAGCTGTTCCGGTTTCTGATTATCCTGAAATCTATTCCAGGCTTGCTTCTTACGAAAGAGTAATTGTTGAAAATCATCCGAACTTGTCAGGAAAATTATGTGTGGAGTTTAATGAAAAACTAAACGGAAGGTTGGAAGTGGCGATGGGATTGGAAACCATTCATCCGGAAGTTTTGCCCAAACTCAACAAGCAATTAACTGCTGAGGATTTTAAAAAAGCAGCTTCATTTTTAAAAGCACACGGAATTCCCACACGTGCTTTTGTTCTTTTGAATCCTCCTTTTCTTACAGGCAAAAAAGAAAATACAGAATGGACTTTGAGAAGCATTGAATTTGCCTTTGACTGTGGAGTTGGTGCTGTTTCAATTATTCCCACAAGAGCTGGGAATGGAATAATGGATGCTTTGCACAAACGAGGCGATTTTGTTCGACCGGAATTAGATACTTTGGAAGAAGTTTTTGAAAAAGCGCTTTCGTTGAAGGAAGGAAGAGTTTTTGTTGATACATGGGATTTGCAAAAATTTTCAAATTGTGATGAATGCTTTCAACAAAGAAAAAATCGTTTGGAAAAAATGAATCTGGAACAAAAGGTTTTCGAAAAAGTAGAATGCAATTGCTTTTAATTTATGCTTGATAATAAAAATCCTTATTTCGATGTCTTAATTGCAGGCTCCGGTTTTGCCGGATCTTTAGCTGCATTGGCATTAAAAAAAAGTGGTTTAATAGTTTGTTTACTGGAAAAAGGAAAGCATCCACGATTCGCCATCGGCGAATCTTCAACGCCTATTGCTGACATGATCCTGCGGCAACTTTCCAAAAAATATGATCTTCCCTGGCTTTACGATTTTTCACGATATGGAACGTGGCAAAAATCATATGCTGAAATAGTTTGCGGCATTAAGAGGGGATTTAGTTTTTTTAAACATTTTCCAAATAAAGAATTCTTTACCGACGAAGACCATTCGAATGAATTGTTAGTTGCTGCAAGTACAAACAATGAATTATCGGACACCAATTGGTTTCGATCGGATTTTGACGCTTTTCTTGTTGAGAAAGTAAAAGAAGAAGAGATTGATTATTTTGATGAAACTGAAATAACGAATGTTGAAAAAAGATCAGGATGGAATTTTTCTGTAAAACAACAAGGTGAGGAAAAGATAATCAAAGCAAAATTTTTTATCGATGCAACAGGAAGTGGAGATCTTCTTGAAAATTTTTTAGGAATTAAATCATTTTCTTCCGGATTCTTGACAAACTCATTTGCTGTATTTTCCCATTTTGATAATGTGCCTCGCTGGACAGAATTGTTGAAGAAGAAAAATATTCCAATGGGTGATTTTCCTTATGATCCTGATTTCTCTGCTCTTCATCAAATCCTTGATGAAGGCTGGATGTGGATGCTTCGGTTTAATAATGAATTGACAAGTATCGGTTTCGTTTTGGATGGAAACAATTCTTCTTTTGATGATTTACCAGCCGAAGAAATATTTCATTTACTTTCTGAAAAATATCCTTCAGTTTCAGAAATTTTAAAAAATGCAAAAGTGCATTCCATTCCGGGAAAGGTTTTTAAGACAAAAAGACTTCAGCGAAAATTGGATCATTGTTTTGGAGAAGACTGGGTGGCTTTGCCTCATTCTGCTGCATTCGTTGATCCTTTGTTCAGCCCCGGAATTGCATTTTCTCTTTCAGGATTGGGAGATCTTTTGGATATAATCGGCAAACATTTTTATCATAAAGAAATGCTTCAGCAAAATTTGCTGCGGTATGAAAATAAAATTTCTGAAGAAGTAAAACTGATGGACGCTTTGATTGCCGGCTGTTACAAAACTTTTTCAAATTTTTCTTTGTTCAATGCCTGGTCAATGTTGTATTTTATTGCAGCCATTGCAAACGAACAACGCTTGATGAAAGGAAAAGAAGAAGGATATTTCCTCAATGCTCACGATTCGCAAATCCAAAAAATAGTTTATGATTCATTTGATGATTTGAAAAAGATAGTTTCTTCTCCCGTTACTGAAGAAGAAATTCCCTCATTTACAAAATTGATAAAAGAAAGAATTGCGCCTTACAACATCGCAGGTCTTTTGGATCCTTCAGCTAAAAATATGTATCATCATACGGTGGCGGTTTTTTAAATTATTTTTTGCCATCAGCAAAACCCAAACGAATTGCATTCCTGAATGATTCGGTAGTCACTTTTCGTGTGTTATACTCCTGTTGGTATTCCCTGTGTTCTTTATCATTTGGATAAGCATATTTTGAAGTGTAAGGATAAGAAGGCATTCCATGATAAGGCAATGGAGCAACTGTTTGTCCATGAGCCTTATTTAAATCGCCATCCTTTACCCACCCTTCACTGTAAATGATAAAATCGCGCTTCCAGCCTTTTTTGAGTTGAGGTAAATGTGATGCATCAAAATCAATCGTTACTTCATCTCCGCCATTACAAATAATGTATTTGTCATCTGCTTTTTGAAGCAGCGGCAACACATCGCCATAGCGTGTATAGTTGCCCGTTAGATCCCTCCATTTTTGCCCGGTAGAAACATTATTATAATCAAACCACTGAGGGCCAAACGGTCCGCCTTTTTGATATGAAGCAGAGTAACCACGGTAATCCAAATCAGCCTTCACCATTTTTAAGTCGTAAGTATTTACCGGGGATTGTACTTTTCCTGTTGAATAAAACACCTGGTCCCAATAGATTTGCATCGTAGTCCTGATCCTGATTCTCCGGTCGTGTGCGGATAAGAATTTATGCGACAGATCAACGATTACCATTTTGTCTCTTCCCATCGGGTAACCAATATCTTTTATTACAGTTTGCCATTTTCCTTCTTTATTCATCACCTGCAGACTTGGCGGCTGCAGCTTGTATTTGTTGGTTTGTGTCAGTTCTGTATTGATACTTGCATCCGGTGGAAATATCCATCCTCTCATGTATAACAAAAGACTATCGGCCTGCGCATCTTTTCCGAGATCGAGAATAAGGTCGTGCTCTTTGGCAACACCCTGGAATTTGCCCAACTCAAAATTGGAAACATAATTGAAATCATATTTTTCCAATTTCGGAAGCACATCATTTCCATTTCCATCGGTTGCTGAAACGGGTAGATGAGGATGCGAAACCTGGTAAATCTTTTTGCCCGGATAAGGTGGTGCAACAAATCGCTCGTCAACATAAGTGTCAACGGAATCGGGATGATCGATGGCAAACAATTGCGCTTTATCAAAATAAACTGCTTCCCACAATTCTTCACTGATCTTAACCGTGTAAAGCCCATTGCGTGGTTGTAATTTATCTCCCGGAATTAACAGATATTCTTTCGATGGTTGCTGGTAAGCGTAAGTCGTGTCTTTACCATTTATTGCCACAGGCATTCCCAAAGCACTGCGCCACAACATATCTTTGAGGAATACAAATTCTTTTCCATTCCATGTAAATAAGAACGGACAGGAACCTTTTAATTCAGCTTGTTCGAGGGCGCGTTGTTTTCTCGTTGGATCTACAATTGTTTGAGGAACGCCGTTTGGCCAAATGATCCTTAAAGCATCGATCTTTGTGCGCGAGCCCACACCGAATTCAAGCAGCGGACCTTTGATCGTTTTCAATTGGTACAGATCTCCTGATTTTAATTCCACCTGCGCGCCTATTCCCAAACGGTTGTTTTTGCTGCCTCCAAATGAAAGCCCGGTCAATTGTACCTGGATGAAATTGTTGTTGTTTCCACCATCATTTCTTAATAGTTGTACTCCGGAAGGACCGTCGATAAAAATATCCCTGTCGCCATCAAAATTAAAATCAGCAACAGCCATTCCTGAAGCCTGGAGCACGTTTTCGGGAATTAAATCAGAAGCATCTGAGAATCCATTGCCACCATCATTATGAAACAATTTGGTTCCTTTCTGCGAATTATTTGCATTGACACCTGCAACAAAAATATCTTTGAAACCATCATTGTCGTAATCGACAAAATCAATTTTATAAACTTTAATTCCCTGAAGCCAATTACTCAGTTGATTGGAAATTTTTTCATCAACTGAAAATTTTCCAGCTTCATTTTTTAATAAAAAACATTTTCCGTCTTTTCCTCCTGCGGTCAAAATATCAAGCGTTCCATCATTGTTGTAATCTCCGAAAACGACCGTCTTGCCTGAAACTTTTGAATCAGTTAATCCAACCGAAGAATTGATGTCTTTAAAATTGGAGTGCCTGTCATTGTTGATCAGGTGAAGGCTTCCGTCCTGCCACGTTTCGATCAGATCCAAATCACCATCATCGTCCCAATCGCCAAAATCCATATCCCCGATAACAGAATTATTCTGTGCAAGATTCATGGATGCAGCATTTTCTGTGAAAGTGCCGTCGCCATTGTTTCTAAAAAATTTGTTTCCGTTTTGTGTGGCAGCATAAAGGTCGAGATCACCATCCTGGTCGAGGTCGGCGAAAATAATTTTATGAACATTGGCTGCATTATTTAAACCAATGTTATCAGTGATCTTCTCAAATGTTCCATCGCCCCTGTTTTTATAAACAAATATTCCATTTGTAGTTGTTACAAACAAATCCTGGTAGCCGTCGTTGTCATAATCTGCGAAGGCAGCATCCAAGTCTTTTCCAGTGTGATCTATGTTGCCTGAAACGTTACATTTTTTAAAAGTCCCTCCCTGGTTTACAGACAAATAAGAATGCGAATTTGATTCTCCATTTCCCAGATAACTTGAGTAGATATACATGTTTCCCTGCGCATCATAATCGGCGACAGCAAGAACGGTGTTATCGGGATTTAAACCCTTGGCCGGTCCCTGGATGGAAGAAAGAACATTAAAACTCAAAGGAATTTTGTTGGCATTATCATTAGCATGAGGATTATTCGAATTATCAAAAGCAGCGACAGAAATGTTTGTATCAAAATTAAAAAAGCCTGCCACCATTTTGGGGATTTCAATGTCATCCGCGCCGGATGCATATTCAGGAGAAATTCGCAACAATTCGTGAAATTGCTGAATGTAGGGCAATGCAGACTTTGGTTGATTAGCGTCCAGTTCACTGATCGACTTGTTATAATATTTTTGCGCGGCATCGGTAAATGTTGGCGCAATCTTTTTAATGCTTTGTAAATAAAACCTGGTTGAATCAGTTTTACCTTCGCCTGCATAAATTTCTGCCAGTTTCATTAATGGAACAATGTTGGCCGACGCCAGGCTTTGCACTTTTAATAAATAAGTTTTTCTTGCATCAACATTAGATGTGTCCAACTCTGATAAAGCAAAATAAGCAGTTGCGCTTTTAGGATTTTTAGCAATGATCTCATTCAGGGTCTCCGAAGCTTTCTCCTTGTCTTTTTTCATAATATATACGTCGGCAAGTAGCAACTTGAGATCTTCATTGTCGGGACTAATTTTTAATCCATTCTTATCCACTTTTTCTGCTTCGTCATAATCCTTTTGCAACAAATTAAGGCGGGTTAATCCGATATAATTCGAAACATCATTCGGGTCTTTTTTTATTGCCTGTTGAAAAGCAACTTTGGCTTCATCCAAATGGTTTTGGGAAAGATATTGAAGAGCCAGGTCTTTCGGATTGGCATTGGAATTCTTATCTTCTTTTTTCTTCGTTACGCAAGCTGCAAATGCGACTGTGAGCAGTAGCGAGAGGCAAAGGATAGGCAAGTTCCTTAAAGAACTTTTGGAAAAATTACAAAAAGCAAACATCTTAGCTATTGGGTGATATGATTGGCAAATATTAGAAGTAAAATTACAGGAATATGTTGTTTTACTGTTGGAATGCCCGATTTATTTTTTAACTTGCTTGGGTTTAAGTATGGCTTGAAGAAATTGAAATTTTATCCATTAATCTGTTTACTCTTTTTATGCACCGGCAACATAAATTACCAAAGATCATTACGATCATCATCTTTGTTGGATTGCTCATAGGAACAGCCATCTCATCAAGAAAAAGTCCTTTGCATATGAACGAAGCCCGGCAAAAACAACTGGCCTTAAAAAAGTTTGGTTTTTATCTCCAGCCAATTGATGATTCTGCCGGTATTAATTTCAGGCATTTGTGCCCGATGCTCGATCCAAAGGTCAAAAATATTGAAGCTCAAATTGCCTCAATGGGCGCTTCAGTTTCTATTGTTGATTATGATCGCGATGGTTGGGATGATATTTATTTTACCAACAGCCGCGATGGAAGTAAGAATGCGCTCTACCGTAATTTAGGAAATGGGAAATTTGAAGATGTGGCTTCTCGACTCGGAATCGCGGATTTGAACAATGACAGCACAGGCGTTTCAATGGGCGCTGTTTGGGCCGATTATGACAATGATGGTTATGACGATCTCTTCTTATACAAATGGGGAAAGCCGGAATTGTTTCACAATGAAGCCGGGAAAGGGTTTGTAAATGTGACTGCCGGAAGCGGATTGCCTAGATGGGTAAATGCCAACAGTGCGATTTGGTTTGATTTTAACAACGATGGTTTGCCTGATCTTTTTATTGGTGGTTATTTCAATGAAAAATTCAACCTCTTCCATTTAACAACTACCAAGATAATGCCGGAGAGTTTTCGGTATGCCAACAATGGCGGTAGAAATTATCTTCTTGAAAACATGGGCAATGGAAAGTTTAAAGATGTGACGGAAGAATATGGTTTAACATCTACCAAGTGGACGCTGGCGGCGGCTTCTGCTGATTTTAATGAAGATGGATATCCGGATCTTTTTGTGGCGAATGATTACAATGTAAATGAATTGTATATAAATGATAAGGGCAAAAAATTTACAGAAGTGGGGCGGCAATCCGGCATCGGGAATATTCCTAAAAGCGGGATGTGCGTTTCATTCGGGGACATAAACAATAAAGGAGTCGTTGGCGTGTACAACACTACGATCACAGAAAAAGGAATTTTGCTCCAGGATAATAACTATTGGGAACCTGAAACCGGGAACAACACCGGTGCATATCCCAAATTTGTAAACCTTGCCCAGCTTTCAGGAATTGATAATGCCGGTTGGAGTTATGGTGCTCAATTTGGCGACCTGAATAATGATGGAAATATGGATTTGTATGTTGCCAACGGATTTATTTCTGCCAAAAAAGGCACTTCATATTGGTATGATTATTCAAAGGTTACCGGAGGCAACAAGACTATAATTGAAGACGCAGCCAACTGGCCCGACATGAATGGGAAAAGTCAATCCGGTTATGAGCAAAATAAAGTCTGGCTCAACCAGGGCGACGGCAGTTTTGAAGACGTTTCTGATGAAGTGGCTCCGTTTGTCACTTATGATTCCCGGGCTGTTGCGATGGCCGATCTTTTTAATGATGGCAAGTTAGATGTGATCGTTGCTAATCAAAATAATATTCCATTGATCTACAAAAATGATCTGGACAATGGCAATCACTGGATTGAAATTGATTTGAAAGGAACGGTAGGAAATGCGGATGCAATTGGCGCACGTGTCGTGGTTGAGTGGGAGTGGAAAAAGCAAATGCAGACAGTAACTGCCGGAATGGGATTTTCTTCTCAAAACCAACACAGGCTTCACTTTGGTATTGGGAAAAGCAATAAGATTGATCGGATAACCATTTTCTGGCCTTCGGGAAAAAAGAGTGTGATTGAAAATCCCTTAACAGACAAATTGCTTGTTGAAACAGAAGGTAAATAAATAAAGAGAGAGTAAAATCTTTAAACAAAAAATAATTTAAGAATCAAATACATTTTATGCCCTGGATCGTAAAAGCGCCGAAAGGATATTTTCAATATGTACCGCCAGCTTTCATAACCTTGTTATTGCTTATCGGGCAGTTAAGCTTTGGAATGCTGGACAGTTATGTAAATGTGGTGGTTGCCATTTGTGCAGCAATTATTACCGAAATGGTTTTGTCGAAACTCTTGCTGGGCACATGGAAAAGCTTTGCCAGTGCTTACATCAGCGGAATAAGTGTAGGAATTTTGATACGTTCGCCGATGATCTGGCCTTACATAATTACTGCAGTTTTATCCATCATGTCAAAATATGTTTTGCGTTATAAAGGAAGGCATCTTTGGAATCCTTCCAATTTCGGGGTTTCATGGATGTTGTTCATGGCTCCTTTGGACGTAGCGGGTTTGAGTATTCAGTGGGGAAGCAATTTTACCGCAATGGCGGTCATTTGGATATTGGGACTTATTATCGTCTATCGTGCAAAAAGATTGCATGTGACGGTCACTTATGTTTTAAGTTACGTTATCCTTGCTTATATCCGCAGTTTGATTGTTGGTGATACTTTTTTGGCAGAAGTCTCGCCATTGACAGGTCCGATGTACCAGCTTTTCATCTTCTTTATGATGACTGATCCGCCAACTTCTGTTTCAACAAGAAAAGGCCGGATCATTGTTGCGATTTTGGTAGCAATTGTTGAATTTGTGTTACGGTTGAACAGCTTCATTTACGCACCTTTTTATGCTTTGTTCCTTGTAGGACCAGTTGCGAAATATATTGATTTAAGATCGGCTTCGAGGAAAGTTGAGGAAGTTAAACTGGGTAACAAACCAACTTTTTCGTTACAGGTTTAATTTGATCCCAATAAATTCTTGAAAGAGTCGTAGTTGAATTTTCAGGAAAAAATTAAAGAGGATGCAAGCTTCGAATGAAAAAGCCAATGTTCATCTTATAGAAGTTCGTTTTGTTTCGTCATCAATGATTCACACCAAAATCACAACCTGCATATAGGGGAATTAAAGTTCAGTAAATGCACTTCTTTCAGTGAATTTTATTTTGCTTTCGATAAGAATTCAATTAATTACATTCTGTGAAACAGGCTGAACGTCCAGGATGGACAATTGTTCTGCAGTAATTTCCTCGAGTTGTCTTTTCCTTGTTTCCACCCCAAAAAAGGTGATAGCGAATGCAGCTGCCACCAACGGAACAGCTCCTATCAAAGCGGTCACTGCAATTGAAGGTGGTGCTACGGCCACAACAACGAGCGCAATAACAAGTACCCCACCAAATTTGCTGAAACCGGCAATAACGCCACTTCCACGCGAGCGGATTCTTGTTGGATAAATTTCTGCCGCATAAGCAGACAAAACAGATATTACAGAACTGATTCCCCAGATGGGAATGATCAACAAAATGTAGAGCCAAACCGGATATTGAACGATTGAATTTCCTGCAAATATGAATCCAAGCATTGATGCGGCTGTTAGCAGGGTTAATAAAATGATCGTTTTTTTACTGCTCCAGAATCCATACATCCATGCTACAACAAAGTTCAGCGGAAACCCGATCAGGGCTGCATTTCTTAAAATTCCAAAAGAAGCCGATTGGCTGTAGCCAAGGTGCTGCAAATTCGATGGGATCCACAATTGAAAGCCGAACTCTACAAAACCTCCGCCGATAGCGAGAATACCAACAGCAGTTGTTAAAGTTAGAAATGGTGGGCGGAATAATTGTTTGTATTGATCTTTAATCTGGGCTTCAGTCGCAGCAGCCACAACCTTTTCTTTTATCGCTACGGCGCCATAACGTTTCATTACATTTTGTGCTTCCTTCAGGCGGCCGGTGTTGATGAGAAAGCGAGGCGATTCGGGAATCCATCGATTCAACAATATCAGGATAAAGCCGGTAGGAAAACCAATCAGCCACAAAATTCTCCACGTGTAATGAGGCACCAACCAGGATGCAAGTGCACTTGTAATAATATATGCTCCCGCAATGTCGCCGCCAATCAACACCATCATCCAGCCACGATGCCTTGCCGGAATACTTTCGGCCATCAATGTAAACATGATGGGAAGCATTCCACCAACGCCCCATCCCATTACAAAACACATTAAACAATTCATCCAAAATGCGGGCATAGAACCACAAGCACTTGTAGCGATGAAGGTGATGCCTGCCATAAGGATCGAAGACTTGCGCCCGATCTTATCACCGAGCCAGCCCCAGATAAAAGAACCAATAACCGTTCCTGTGATGCCACATAAAGGAAGCAATGCTACCGGTATTTTTGCGTTGGGAAAAATGGGTGATTTCAATCCATATTCCCTTGCCACTCCCGGCACCACGAAAGAGAGTATGGTTGGTTTCATCACATCGATGGTTATTGCAACCGCCATTACAAACAGCAGTCCCACATGTGTTTTGTTGATAGGTGCATCATCCAACGCCCTTACTTTCAAATCAAACTCCTCGCCTTGTAGTGCCGGCTTTGGAGGAATTAGGCTGTAAAGAGTTATCAGTAAACCAACGACAACCAGCGCCATTCCAATGTTCATTGAAGTACCCATCGGCATTCCCACCAGCCGGTAGCCCATGTCTTTTGCATTAATGTACATGGGAAGTTGAAGACCCACACCAATTGCTACAGAAAAGAAGCCAAGCCAAAATGCGCCTTTACTTCTGAAAACAACTTTTCCATTGGAGGCTAACGAATTAAAGGATTTCATATCAAACACCGGGTTGAAGTTTCTCTAAAAATAAAATTTCAAATTTCTTTAAAAAACAAGATACAAATTAAAAGTTAACAGCAAATGCCAAAATTTCTTTTTGAAAGCGCATCGCTGTTTTTGTTACAATTTTTTGACCGTGTGATTGAGAAGTATTGTTGGAAAAAGTAAGTCTTCCTAAGCCGTCTTTTATTTTTTTTAAAATTCGATTTTTAATTTTCGTAATTCCGATTCATCTCCTATATTTGCACTCCCAAAATAAGGGAGCATAGCTCAGTTGGTTTAGAGCATCTGCCTTACAAGCAGAGGGTCCGCGGTTCGAACCCGTGTGCTCCCACAAATAACACCTCGCTTTTAGCGGGGTTTTTTATTTTGCAGCAAAAAATGATTGAGAAGTTGATCAGTAAGTAAAGCTCAGTTGGTTTAGAGCATCCCGATCTATAATCGGGAGGGTCCGCGGTTCGAACCCGTGTGCTCCCACAAATAACACCTCGCTTTTAGCCGGGTTTTTTATTGTTTTTAGAAGTTATCTTGACGTTATGGAATTTTACAAATGTTAGCAAGTGAATTCCGCGTCGAAGTGATTTCTTTAAAAATTGATATTTTTCTCATCGATACTTTTTGAAGGTTTTTTGTAAATTCATCTTTCAAAAACTGCTTGTGTTTCTTCAAAAACCTCAAACCATGCTTTTATATATTTTATCGTTTTTGGCCGGATCCATACTCGCTTATGTGATTGCCAGTGGATTGCAAAAAAGTTCGTTCAAAAATAAAACCATTGCTTCGGAAGAGCGCCTGCAACAGCATTTAATGATTATTAATGAACTCAAAAAAGAAAAGCAAAACCTTGTTGCAGAAAAAGAGGATTTGATCGCAAGGATGACCAGGGCAGAAACGAAAAATAATTTTTTGGAAGAAAAACTATTGCACCAAAAAGAAGAACTGAACCGCATGGGGGAGGCTTTCAAGTTCGAGTTCAAAAACCTGGCGCAGGATATTCTTGATGAAAAAACACAGAAGTTCACGGAAGTGAACGAACAAAAAATGAAAGCCATTTTGGATCCTTTAAAAAGTGATCTTGGAACGTTTAAACTAAAGGTGGAAGAAACGTATGATAAAGAATCTAAAGAAAGATTTTCGCTGGGTAAGGAGATTGAAAGACTGGTGGTGATGACGCAACAGGTAAGCACAGACGCAAATAACCTGACCGCCGCCTTAAAAGGAAACAATAAAATGCAGGGTAACTGGGGCGAAATGATCCTTGAAAGCCTGCTCGAAAATAGCGGGTTGACAAAAGGCCGCGAATATTTTTTGCAGCAATTTATTCGTGATAATGCGGGCAATATTATCAAGGATGAACATGGTTCGGGCTTGCAACCTGATGTTACCATTTGTTATCCAGACAATAGAAAAATTATTGTCGATAGTAAAGTGTCGCTTATTGCGTGGGACCAATTTGTTGCTGCTGAAGATGTGGATCAACAAAAGGTTTGTTTGCAACAACACATCAAAAGCATCAGGCAACACATTGACGGCTTGTCCAGGAAAAATTATCCAAAGTATGCACTGGCCCTTGATTATGTGCTATTGTTCGTTCCGATCGAACCGGCCTTCCTCGAGGCGGTTAAATCGGATACCTTCCTTTGGAAATATGCTTATGATAAAAAGATATTGCTTGTCAGTCCAACGAATTTATTTGCTGTTTTAAAAATTATTGCCGACTTGTGGAAGGTGGAACAACAAAATAAAAACGCGATAGAAATTGCTGAAAAAGCAGGCGCTTTGTATGATAAATTTGTTTTGTTCTATGACAATTTTGAAAACGTAGGCAAAAAGATAAACGAAGCCTCGGGCATTTATGAAACGGCATTAAAACAACTTTCTACCGGCCGCGGAAACATGATAGGCAGAATAGAAGAGTTGAAAAAAATGGGCGCAAATGCTTCCAAACAATTGCCCGAAAGAATTTTTTCAGAATAAATTCTTTCCAGTAAAAAAAGAAAAAGTTCAAGTTTTATTTTCCTTCAACTCAGCATTTATCCAATGCCTGCAAAATATCTGCTTTAATGTCTTCAATATTTTCAAGGCCAACAGAAATTCTGATGAGGCCGGGAGTAATTCCAACACTTGCTTTTTCTTCATCGGTAAGTTTAGCATGCGTGGTGGAGGCAGGATGCGAAGCGATACTTCGCGTATCGCCAAGATTGGAAGTAAGCGTGAGCATTTGTAATGTATTGAGGAATTTGCTTGCACTTTCCAATCCGCCTTTTATATCAAATGTAATCAAGGCGCCCCCGCGTTTCATTTGCTTTTTAGCAGTTTCATACATTGGGTGTGAAGGATGAAATGGATACTTGATGTTATTTAATTTAGGATGTCCTTCGAGTGCTTTCACCAGGGCTTCTGCATTTTCGCAGTGCCTTTGGATTCTGACATCCAGCGTTTCCAAACTCTTGCTCAGTATCCAGGCATTAAATGGAGAAATTGATGGTCCTGTATTTTTGCAAAAAGTAAAAAGTTCTTCAATCAATTCCATTTTCCCAACCACAATGCCGCCCAAAACTCTTCCCTGGCCATCGATCCATTTCGTAGCAGAATGCAAAACAAGATCAGCACCATAATCGATTGGCTTTTGTAAAACAGGTGTAGCAAAACAGTTATCAACTACAAGGATGAGGTTGTGTTTTTTTGCTAACTTTCCAATCCATTCCAAATCGATAATGTCCAAACCGGGATTGGTAGGCGTTTCTATAAAGATCATTTTTGTGTTTGGCCTTATTAGTGCTTCCCACGATTCCGGCTTATTTAGGTCAGCATAGGAATGTTCGATGTTCCAACGCGGAAAATATTTGGTGATGATGGTATGGGTTGAACCAAAGACAGAGCGGCAACTTAGCAAATGGTCGCCTGCTTTTAAAAGGCTCATAAAACATCCAAAGATGGCGCTCATGCCGGAGGCAGTAGCGAAGCCTGCTTCTGCCCCTTCGAGCGCACACATCTTATCAATGAATTCCTGCACGTTGGGATTTTCAAAACGGGAATAAATGTTATTGTCCAATTCCCCGGCAAAAGTTTGACTCATCTCTTCGGCACTGTCGAATTGAAAACTTGAGGTAAGAAACAGGGGCGTACTGTGTTCGTTCTCTTTTGTTCTTTCTGTTTGAATGCGTATCGCCTCTGTATTTGAATGCTGCTTCATGCTCTTAAATATTGAATTCTCTGTTCTCTTTTTTTGTAAAGGGACTGCGAAGATAAGAAGCAATCAATTTTTTGTCAGTTAAAAAATTGAAGTGATCATTCAAATAAAAAAGGAACTGTTCAATAAAACAATTCCTTTTCATGTATGCTGAGGTAATATTTTGGCACTAAATTTTTATCGCCTTTCCACTGCCAACTGATTTGGTGGAAATGTCAGTCGCATTGCCTTTATAATAAACATTGCCGCTTCCGCTAATGGTTGCAGTCAGGCTTTTGTTCACGTTTACCCGGGCATTGCCACTTCCGCTGATCTTCACATCGGCCTGGTTTGCCGAAACTTCACTGCAATCTGCATTTCCGCTTCCACTAATTTCAACAGAAACATTGTCTGCAGTTGCATCTTTTACCACCAGGTTGCCGCTCCCTGAAATAGCGAGGTTAAGGCTGGAGTAAGAGCCGGAAGTAAGATGAATATTTCCTGAACCAGAAAGCATCAGTTTCGTTTTGTCATCAGAAGTGAAAGTGCCGTTGCCATCGATATTTCCGCTTCCACTCAATTGCAACGCATTGATCTTTGTCATCGAAACATACACCACAATCTTTGATTTTGATTTTACGTTCAAGTGATTTTTGGTGCGTATTTCCAGTTTGCCGTTTTCCACGGTTGTCTCAATAAAGGGTAGGAGGTTTTCATCCGCTTCTACCTGTATGTTCCCGGGATTTCCATAAGCGATTTTCACATCAAACGCGCCGTAAGAAGCAAGCGAATTAAAAGTGGAAACTGTCCGGCTTTCTTTTTTCAAATTGCCATTGCCTGTAACAGATTTCCAGGGCTGAGCCAATAACTGGCCACCTGTAAACATTAAGAGCAGAAAAAGTAATTTTTTCATGATTTTTGTTTTAAAATTTGGAAGGATAGTTGTGTAACGTACAGCAAAAGGAAAAGTTACGACCCTGAAAAAAATAAGTAAACATGAAATCAAACCAAACGGGAAGTTCCGAAAACTCAGTGCTGGTTGCTAACCTGGCGGATTTGCTGAACAAAGGCAATGCGCATGTTTCGCTGGATGATTCATTGGAAGATATTCCATTTGAGCACCTGGGCAAAAAACCTCATGGCCTTCCTTATTCGCTGTGGCAGGTTGCAGAACACATCCGTATTGCCCAATCAGATATTTTGGAATTTTCAAGAGATGCCAGTTATCAATCACCCGAGTGGCCCGAAGGCTATTGGCCTAAAGAAACAAAACCGGGTTCAGAAGAAGAATGGAAAAAATGCCTCGACCTGATAAAGAAAGACAGGAAAGAATTCATCAATCTATTGCAGAACTCATCTGAAAATCTCTTTACTGTTTTTGCACACGGTGATGGACAAACGCTTTTGCGTGAAGCTTTGGTGCTTGCCGATCACAACAGTTACCACACTGGGGAAATAATTGTGCTCAGGCGACTTTTGGACAACTGGCCCAAATAAAAATTGTGCCTAAAAGTTTGTTTACTGCGATGTGTGGCCGGAACTACAAAATATGATTCCTGATGGTTTGACGAAAGGTTCTTATGTCGAAAGGTTTTCTAAGAAACCCGGATGCGCTTACCCTTTCACCTATGTTTTCTATATTGCTGTTTGCCGAAAAAATAATGACGGGAATATGTCTTGTGGCTTCGTTTTCATGCATCATCTTTATCGCAGCCTCTCCGCCAATCTTAGGTATCCAAATGTCCATCAAAATAACTTGTGGATTTAATTTTTTAATATCTGCGATGATATTTTCACAAGTGCTGAGCGCCTCCACGCGGTAATCTTCCGTTTGTAAAATGGCTTTACAAACATTGAGGATCTCAACATCATCATCATAAATTAAAACGCACTTTTTATCCATTGAAAATGTAAAATTCTTTTGGGGTCAAAATCATAAATCGCATTTCTTGTTTTCCACTTCACAATAATATTCCCGCATTATTACTTCTTAGGGACCGAAACGGTAAACAGGATATTCGATGCTTAGAGAAGAAGTGATCTTTTTCACAGGCACTTTGGGGTAAACAATTACAGGATCACTTTTTGGGTTTCCGGGTATAATTGATTTGAATCGTTTTTTAAATTTTTATTAAGGAAAAAATATTTTGTGTTTATGCGGGTTTTCAAAACACATATCGTCTTTCAGAACATTAATCGTAGCCAACCATTTTGGAAGTTGCAAAGCAGCCTGTTCTTGACGTTGTGGTGCATGAAGAAATAGTTGCTCCCATAAGAAGTACCAGCAGCAAAGCAATCAAAATTTTTTTCATTCCTAAATGAATTTGTAAATTAATGACCTTTAGAAAACTACAGGTAAGGGTGTGATGTTTCAGGGAAATTGGAGCAAGAAGCAAAGTAACGAAAAAAATGAATAGCACAAAACTATTCCTGCGGGCTTGCGGAACGGGAAGATCGGAAGAAGCGGTTGTTTTAGAAAAGGGTAGAAGAAACTATTTTTCGATATTGTATTTTTCTCTGCGCGATTGGATGAAAAGTATTACATGAATAGCGATAAGGATTTCACAGACGATTTCTTTGACGATCATAGGTTACGAATTTTGAATATGTGGTAAACGAAGTAAGTTTAGAAAAACAAACGCTTCATTTTTCATTTTATTATCTGTTTGCAAATAAAAAGCCAGAAAAAAAATTGGGTTTCCCTCCGGAAAGCCAATGAGTCACTCCTCCTTTTTCAAATTATTTATCGCAATTGGAGTTGAATGCCGGCTTGCAGGTTCACTGAATTCAGGTTGGTAAGCCCGATATGATGGTATGGAGCATAATCATAAGTAGCACCAATATTTATTCCGGAGGTTGATGTTTTTTTGAAGGGAATTAATAACCCTAAGCCCCCTTCCGCGCGAAATCCGAAATTCGATTGACTGCTTCCGAATTCACCATAATATTGTTTGTATTCAACAAGATTGGCTCCTGCGGCAAGCGATACATAAGGCATCAGTAATGAATTGGTTGCCCGTGAATATTTTGCTTTTATCATTATAGGCGTTGCCTGCAATGAGTTGGTGAGAACGGCAGAAATATCCTGCGTGTTGGTCAGGTGGTAAAGTGTTCGTGGATATTTCTGGTAATAATCCTGGAAACCGTAAGCAAGGCCGGCTGACCAGTTTGGCGAAAACGGGTACATCAAACTTCCCATAAATCCTCTCGGTGAATTATCGCTAACCAGTTTATTTTTGAAATTCCCGGTCGGGAAACTGTAATTATAATTTAGTTGAAATTGAAGCGGCTTGTTCTGGGCATTTGTTTTTGTGGAATAAAGCGTCATAACCAGCAAAGCCGCAAATATTATCTTTATCTTTTTCATCGTGATAATTTTATTTTTTTAAATAAGGTGATTGATCAAACAGGGCTTTAACCTGGCTGTCTGCAACATCGGCATTCAATATCCCTGATCCACGGATCAATCCTGTCCAGATCATGTTAATGTTGTTGTTTTCAGATGCGTTTTTCAGATCGAGGATGTCGATCGAAAGCGCGCCCTCCTTCACCTGGTAAATACTGTAGGCATATGGAACGTAATAGCCATAATCAGGGTAACCCCAATAATAAGGATCCCAGTATCCACCATAATTATCCCAATAATCTCCATAAGTAATTACGCCGGTAGAAGTGTTGATAATGTGCGTCACATCAACGCCAAGGTCGGGATGGTCGCTTTTTGAAACCAAAGTGTATCCTGCCTGGCTCATGTATTTTTTAACAGCAGCAATGTAAGCGCTGCCCACCGCACTTGATTCATGTTTTGAATTTCCATTATCAATCACGGCAATCGAATCAGAAATACTGTAAGTGTTATAGTTGGAAAAATTTACAGTTGAATCATGATCGGTGATATAGATTCTTGATTCTTCGTCCGTGAGGTTGGAAACCGGATCCTTGGTGCAACTTATAAATAACCAGGTACAACCAACCACCACAAGAAGTGCTTGTTCTATTTTTTTCATAATGTACGTTTTAGCTTTTCAGCCACAAAGCACGTACCTGAGAAAGCTAAGGAAAATTAAAATTACTTGAGAGGACTGCTGTTGTTAGCGTCTCCGCCAACAGCCTTTTGAAGCTCTCAAAGCGATAAATGAAGAGCAAAATACTCTTGACAAGCAATAGTGGCACAGTTTTTATTATACTTTAAAAAAAACTTAAACACTATGAAAAAGTACTCAATAATCGTTGCTATGCTTATGATAATTGGTGCCTCCGTTAGTTCTTGCAGTACGTCAGGAAAGGTAGCTACCAAACATCATGAAGTAGGTGTAGGTGCACATGTTAAGTAACCGGCTAATCACCGGAATAGCATACAAATAAGCGATGTATGAAAAACGTGGGTATGCCCTAAACTTTATAAAGCCCCGGAACGCGGGCTTTTTTGCTTTTGTTAGTGTTCCCGTCAACAACGCAAACTCGTTCTGGTTTGAACTGAGGACGAGTAGTGGCGTCCCCGCCAAAAATCGCAGAAGTATGAACACGCCATCGGATTTTCAATCGGTGCTTTTGAAAGGTTTTCTTTCTTAATGCTTCTTTATGCCCTCGCGTTTTGTGGTTCAAAACAAATTTTTTCCTGTTTCTTTGTGTCCTGGTGTTTTTGATGTTCAAAAATAAGAATCATAATCCGGCTGTCATTGGCCGATGCCAACAACCACCGGAAAACAAAAAGCCTGCAACATCAACGCTGCAGGCTTCGATATTAACTAAAACCAACTATTAAAACCAGCTTCCTGTCCATCGTTCACCAACCTGGTTTCCCATTTTTCTTTTTCTTCTTCTCACTTTTGCGTTGTGAATGAACATGGTAACAAACATCAACGGAATGAACAACAAAATGAGCGGCGGAATGCCCATCATCGAAATCCATTTTCCTCCAAATTGTCTTCTCATTGGCCTTTTCAACCTTTGAGCGATCAGGTACATTCCCGGAACCATCACCAATGTCATAAAGAAGGCAAACGCCAATCCAAATATGATCGTCCACGCAAGCGGTTTCCAGAAGACAGCACTATCACCACCAAAGAAAATGTGCGGATTTAATTCAGAGAACATCGTCACAAAATTGATGTTGAAACCAATAGCCAGCGGGATCAGGGCAGAGATCGCTGCAAGTGCCGTAAGCATCACAGGAATGATCCTGATCTTTCCGGCTTGTATCACGGCTTCCCTGGTTTTCATTCCGCGTGCTCTTAATTCATCTGCGAAATCTATCACCAGTATCGCATTCTTCACAACGATTCCCGCCAATCCTACAATACCGATTCCCGTCATCACCACCGAGATGGTCATTCCTGAAATTGAAAATCCAAGTATCACACCGATAACGCTAAACAGGATCTCCGTAAGGATTATAATCGATTTACTTACTGAATTGAATTGAAGCACAAGAATAAACAATATCAGCATCAACGCGATCAGCAAGGCCTTCCCAAGGAATGCACCGGTTTCGGCTTGTTGTTTGCCTTCTCCCGTTTGCCTGATCGTTACGTCCGGGCCTTTCCTGTTAAAATTCTGGATGGCTGCAGAAATATTTTTATTTACCTCCGTTGGTGTATAACCCGAAAGTACATTTGAATAAATAGTAATTACACGCTTTACATCTTTCCTCTTGATGCTTCCCAATGTGTTGGTATAATCGACATCAACGAGCGAACTGATAGGAATGGATTTCACCTGTCCGCCACTCGCCATATCCCTGAACACAATGTTCATGTTCAAAAGATCGCTCAGGTTCTTTCTTTGCACTTCATTGTTGCGCAATTGGATCTTGTATTCATCTTCACCCTCTTTGATCTTCGACACTTCACGACCAAACAAAGCAGTTCTTATTTGTTGCCCGATCTGCGCGGTTGAAACGCCTTCAATCAAGGCGCGCTCACGATTAATCGAAAGCGTGATCTCAGGGTTGTTCAAATCCACGTCGAGTTTCAATTCCTCAATTCCCGGGATCTGCAAACTATCAAGATAATTTTTCAATGCAGTAGCAGTAGAAGTCATCTGGTTGAAATCTTCGCTCGAAACTTCAATGCTAATGGGAGGATCGGTAGGAGGGCCGCTGCTTTCCTGGGCGACAGATATTTCTGCGCCGGGTATATCCTTGATCACTTTTCTAATTGAATCGAGATAAGGCGCAGTGGATACACCATTCCGTTTCTGGTATTCTACAAATGAAACCTGCACCCGTCCAAGATTGGGTTGTGTGCTGTTGTTACCGCTCAACGGATCAGAAGCGCCTACCGCCACATTCGAGATCACACTTTCAACAATTGGATTGGGTTTGCCGGAAGGTCCGTCCAACACTTTCATCACTTTGTTTTCAATATTCCTCGTAATTGAATCCGTATAGTCAACGCTGCTGCCGACAGGAAGTTTCAGGTACACATAAATGAAATTCGGATCACCCTTCGGGAAAAACACTACTGGAACATTCCTCAGTTGGAAAAGGATCAATGAGAAAAATAACAAACCGAATGTTCCTGCCAGTAACCAAACCGGACGCCATTTAGCCGTTGCCCAACGCAACAATTTCTCATACCTCAACATAATTGCAGGCAACACTCGGTTCTGAAATTTATGTATCAGCGAGTCAAATAGATAAGTATTCAGAACCACAATTATTGAGATAAAGATCAGTAAGTTTCCAACAAACGTCACATTGAACAGATCGAATAAAATCCCCGCCAGCAGCGGAATCAAAAAGCTTTTGCTTTTGAATACATGCGACTTTCTTTTCACTTCCCCTTCCGGATGATTCATGAAATCAACTGCAAAAACAGGGTTCATGATAAAGGCGACGATCAAAGATGCCGTCAAAGTAAAGATCAACATCGTAGGCAAATAGATCATGAACTTACCAATGATTCCCGGCCAGAAAAGCAAAGGAAAGAACGGCGCCAGTGTGGTCAATGTTCCTGACAGAACAGGCACAAAGATTTCTCCAGCAGCTATTTTCGCTGATTCCATGGCTGAAACCTTGCCTTTGTTTTCCATGAAGATGCGGTGTGTATTTTCTATCACCACAATGGCATCATCCACGATAATTCCCAGGCCAAATAAAAGGGCAAACAGTACAATGAAATTCAACGTCACATTTCCACCGATGATAAGATCGGCGGCCGGCAAAAAGAGAAAGGCCACGAACATACTTAGCGGTACAGACAACGCCACGAAGAACGCGTTGGTAACGCCCATGAAAAACATCAATATCAAAAGCACGAGGATAAAACCGATCACGATGGAATTAACCAGGTCGTTGAAAGAACTTCTTGTTGCCTTACTTTGATCGCCGGTGATCACCACATTCAGATTCGAAGGCAAAACGGTGCCTTTCATTTCATCAACTGCTTTCTTTACCGCATCTGATGTTTCGATAAGGTTTTCACCTGCTCTTTTTACAATATTCAGTGTAACGACATTCTTGCCATTTAACCGCGCATAACTTTCACTGGTTTTAACCGTATCCTTAATATTGGCGATGTCTTTTAAATAAATCGGGGCACCGGTTGTATTGCGCACTATGATCTTTTCAATGTCATAAGCGGTTTTAAATTGTCCTCTTATCTGCAAGGTCCGCTTCATATTTCCAACATCAAGCAAACCTCCGGAAATGTCCACGTTTTCTCTTTGTACAGCATTAGCAATATCATCAAAAGTTACTCCGGCACTTTGCATTTTGTAATTGTCCACATTGATCTGGAATTCCCTTTCAGGTGCGCCCACAATGTCCACACGTGTGATCTCCGGAATTTCTTCCAGTTTATCTTTCGCATCATCTGCAAATTTTTTCAGGCTCATCATGTCATAATCGCCACTCAAATTCACATACATGATCGGCAGTTCACTGATGTCGAAATCCTGTACATTCGGTTCCTGCGTCAGGTCAGTGGGCAGATCTTTCTTTGCCTTATCAACCGCGTCTTTGGTTTTTTGCAACCCGACTTCAGGTTTTACAGTTGTCTCAAATTCAATGGTAATAATGGAATAATCCTGCAACGACGTACTCGTTATCTTGTTGATCTTGGCGCCGGTAATGCCTTTTAATTGTTTTTCAATGGGCTTCGTTACCAGGTTTTCCATGTCCTTTGGTGAATTACCTGCATAAACTGTCTGAACCACTACCGTTGGAATTACGATGTCCGGGAACTGCTCTTTGGGTAAAGTAACGAACTGGTAAATCCCCATCATCGATACGAAAACGATCAACAAATAAACAGACGTTTTGTTCCTGATCGCCCAGCTCGTGGGTTTAAATTCTTTGTATTTTTCTCTTAAATTTTCAGCTAAACTCATACTTGTGAAATTGTGCTTTTTCTCAAAAGCAATTTTTGCCTTTTTTGTTTATTTACTGCTGGTGAAGATCGCCTCGCCGTCAAACAAACCCTGGTATCCTTCAGTCACTAACTGATCTCCCGGTTGCAGGCCTTCTTTCACTTCAATACTATCCCCGTACAATTGCCCGATCTTCACATCTCTTTTTTGCGCTACCAATTGATCGCCTTTCTTCGTTGCCACCAAAACGTACTTTCCATTTTGTCCCGTTTGAACCGTATTTAAAGGAACGGCAATTGAATTAGGCGCACTGTAATCGAGGATCTTTACTGTTGCGATTTGATTCGGTCTCAGGTTCATTCCCCTCGGAACTTTTATCTCTGCAGTTACCCCGCGTGTTGTGTTACCAATTGCCTGGCTTATGAAAGAAATAGTACTGTTGAATGTTTTGTTGATATCAGGAATGGTAACGATCACCGGTGAACCAACAGCAACTTTTCCTGTATAATTTTCGGGTATGGTTACCGTTATCTTCAGGTCTGTTTCATTGACAATTTTTATATAACCGCCACTTACAGGATTGCCGGTAAAAGTCTCGCCTACATGAGCGGTAATGTCGTCCACCGTACCGTTTACGTTGCTGTAAACATTGCTTTGATTCGCTTGTTCCTGTGCTGCCTTTACCTGGGCCTGTATGGCTTTCAACTGGTTTTGCAAAGTCTCTACATTGGTTTTTGCCTGCAACAACTGCACTTCTGTTCCGATCTGCTGATCCCACAAATTTTTCTGGCGTTGGTAAACTGATTTGGCAAGAGCCAACTGCGCCTGCACGCTTCCCATTTGTTGCTTGATGGCTGCCACATTTTGTTGCTGCACTGCATCATCCAGTTTTAAAACGAGTTGTCCTTTATGAACTTTATCGCCTTGTTTTACGTAAATCGCTTTAACCTGTCCGGGTTGTCCGCTTGGCGTGATGTAAGAAACATTTTTTGCGTCTACGCTTCCCTGTAATTCGAGGTAATGTTTGAAATCTCCTTTTTCAACAGTTTGCAGCGCAACCAATTTTGGCTTGGCAACAATAGTTGCACCTGTATCCAAAACAGCAATTTGTTTTTGCAGATCGGCAATCTTTGTATCAATACTTTCCTTTTGTGATTTCAATTTTTCCAGCTTCGCTCTCTTTTCTTTGAGTTGCGCTTCATTGCTGTTGGAATTAACGCAGGAAGCAAAAAAAGAAACTGCGAGTATAACAATCCCGATCGTTGATATTCTTTTCATTTTGTATTTATTTGAAACTAATTTTCTTTTGATTTTTTAGAGTTTTCCGGTTGCTTTCAGGTAATCGATCTTGGCAATGATGGCATCGTAAAGCGAACTGTAATAATTGTTTTGAGCGGTTACCAGGTCTGCCTGTGCGGTTGATATTTCCTGGTTGCTTCCCACGCCCTGATCGTATTTTAGTTTGGTGGAATTGTATACCTGTTGCGCCAAATCAATATTTTTCTTTTGCGCATCCATGGTCAATAGCGCCGATTTCATATTGATCCTTGCCTGTGCGACATCATTATCGATTGATTCTTTTAATTGGTCAAGACTGTTGCTCATTTTTTCAAGATTGAGTTTTGCTGTAGCAATGTTTGCATTTCGTTCTCCACCATCAAATATTGGAACACTAAGTCTCAGAGCTAAAAAGGATGAAGTGTAATAATGAGCTTTGAAAAAATCGAACTTCTGTTCCTGTGCGCTTTTGCTGTAATTTGCCGCCAATGAAAGAGTTGGGAGTTTGCTTAATCGGTATCTTTTAACGTTATAGGCGCCGAGTTTTATCATCGTTTCCAATTGCTGAACATCTTTTCTATCCTCGTAATTATAATTTTCCTCAAGGATTCCGGATTTTAATTCACTATCAGAAAGTGTATCGGTAAGTATGAGTGAATCTTTCTCAGGAATATTCATTAAAAGTTTTAGTCCTTCTAATCCGGCATCAATCTGGTTTTGGGCTTTTAATTTTTGGGTTTGCAGATTACTCAGCTGAACCTGGACTTTATCAACATCTAATTTTTCAGCAAAGCCGTTTTGATAGATCACTTTTGTGTCATGCAGCAACTTTTCATAATTGGCAATGTTGGCATCAAGCGTGCCGATTTGCCTTTTGCCAACCACAAGTTGGTAATAGATCTTATAAATATTTGCTTTGATTTGTTCTTTGGTAACGTCGGCTGTCAATTCTGCATTTTTTATAGCTGCTCTTCTTGCCTGGAGACCAACGAAAACCTGTCCATCAAATAAAATTTGATTAAAATCGATTCCCGCATTTAAGGTATATTTTGCACCAAAGCCTACACTAAAATATCCAAAATCCTTTGGCGCTACAATGGGATCCCCATTTCCATTTTTTACGTTATTATCTTCAAGCACACCATAAACTGCAGGAGAAATAAAATCCGGAATAGTTTGGACTGCAACGTTTGGGTTATAGCTAAGATTTGCGCTCCCCGAAAAGTGAGGTAGAGCGGCAGCAGTAATTTGTTTATTTTGTTGTTCCTGTAATTTAATGTCGATTAAAGCATTTTTTACCTGAACTGCATTTTTTAATGCATAATCCACTGCTTGTCTTGCTGTAAAGGAATGAATTTGCGATTGACTTGTTTGCTGGGCATTTGAACCTAGGCAAACTGAACTTAAAATTGCGGCTGCAATTAAATTTCTCAATTTTCTTTTCATCGGTACTAAATTTATCACCGGCTTCTTACCGGCCTTTCTTTCTTATATTTTGTTATTAATTTATAGCCTTTCGGAGTCACCAGTGCATATAGAAAATATTCGAGCAGTTGCTGCTGGATATACACCAATGAATATTTATGCTTCGGAAAAATTTCTTCATTAAAGGCAAGCATGATCATTTCTATCCTTACTTTGGATATAAATTCTGTATTGATGTCCTCGCGGTACAAACCTTCCTTTTTGCCCCTTTCTATATTCGACTTTATCAGTTCCAATAGAAAATCATATTTGAATTCTTTGAACTTATTGAAAGTTTGCGGGTGTCCTCTTTCGATATCGTAAAGGATGGAAGGATTCATGTTGTCCAGCATTTCCTGTAGCGTTTCCATGCCCAGGTAGATTTCCTGGATGGCGTTGGCTGCCTTTTGACGGCTGGTGCTGCAGCAAACTTTGTTGTTTTCGAGCATGTCTTCGATCACCGCATCCACCAACTCATTCTTGTCTTTAAATGATTGATAAATGGTTTTTTTGGAAACGCCCAACTGCGACGCGATCTCGTCCATCGTTACCGATTTTACTCCGTAACGCCGGTAAAGCTCATCTGCCTTCTCTTTTATTCTGTCTTTTAACTCCATGGGAGTGCAAAACTATGGAAACTTTTGAAGTTATTGAAGTTTCCGTAAACTTTTTTTTTAATTTAAACCTGAGATGTGATCAACTTATCATCACTTACCTTTGAACTTTAATTATTCTATTATCATGAAAAAGACGAACAGAGTCATCCAGTATTTTTTACAAGGCTTATTGATCCTGGGCCCGGTATCTATCACCATTTATTTTATTTATCTTGTTTTTGATAAGATCGACAGTATCTTGAGACCAGCGATCAATATTCCGGGTCTTGGATTTGTGATCATAATCGGGTTCATCCTTTTTGTGGGTTATATAAGTTCCTTTTTTGTAATGGGAAGGATATTATCAGTCCTGAATAAATTCCTGGAGAAAACGCCTGGCATAAAACTGCTTTATTCTTTTGTAAGAGATTTTTTTGAAGCGTTTGCGGGAAACAAGAAAAAGTTTACGCACAATGTACTTGCCTGCGTTGACGACACAGATGTTTGGCGGGTTGGGTTTATCACCCAGGAAGATATGAGCATTTTCGGCATGGAAAATTATGTAGCAGTTTATTTACCGATGGCTTATTCGGTGGCGGGAAATGTGTACATCGTGCCGAAAGAAAGGATAAGGCCAATCACAACTATTGGCGCCGCCCAATCAATGAAATTTGCAGTGAGCGGCGGGGTTACGCAAACTGTTTCTGACACGATCGGAGGCGATCCGCTTGACAATTCAATTATTCATTAAAGTTTTGGTTTTTGAAAAAAATATTTATTTTTATTTGTTTGTTCACTATCACCAATCGCTGCTTTTGCTGGGGATTTTATGCCCATCAGAAAATAAATTATTACGCGGTATTTCTTTTGCCTCCGCAGATGATGTTGTTTTATAAACCACACATTGATTTTATTGCGGAGCATGCAACGGATCCTGATAAAAGAAGGTATTCAATTTCGTCGGAAGCGCCGAGGCATTTCATTGATTTGGATCATTATGGTGCATATCCTTACAAAGAACTTCCACACAAATGGAAAGATGCGATTGAAAAATTTGGAGCAGATTCACTGCGCAAATATGGCATTGTTCCCTGGCATATCGAAGTGATGCTTGCCAGGCTCACGAAAGCTTTCAGGGAAAAAGACTTTTCATCTATTTTGAAAAACAGCGCCGAAATAGGTCATTATATTGCGGACGCGCACGTTCCGTTGCATGCTTCTGAAAATTATGACGGTCAGCTGACAGGACAAAAAGGTATTCATGCTTTTTGGGAAAGCCGGGTGCCGGAATTGCTGGGTAAGAATTTTGATTTTTTTATTGGCAAAGCCGAATACATTAAAGATCCTTCGGCATTTATCTGGAAAAGAGTTTTGGAAAGTGGCAATGAAGCGGATTCTGTTTTGTCGCTCGAAAGAAAATTATCTGCAAAATTTCCTACGGATAGAAAATATGCTTTTGAAAAAAGAAAGAAAGAAGTGATCGAACAATATTCTTCTGCTTACACAATTGCATATAATAAAATGATGAATGGTATGGTGGAGCGCCGGATGAGGCAATCGATTTTTGCAGTGGCTTCATTTTGGTTTACTGCATGGGTCAATGCAGGTCAGCCTGATCTTTCAACGATTACGAATCAAAAATTTTCCGAAAAAGATTTGCACGATTTTGAAAAGCTGAATGAAGATTGGAAAAAAAACAAAGAGATGAAAGGAATCCAGCACGAATGATCTTATCCACAGTCAATGAACAAATAATCGTGATTTCTATTTTATTTTAATTCAACTTTGCATTTCTTTTTTAGAGTAAACGAACAAAAAAACATTTTTTAATTTTTATCATGGTGCACAATTTCAACGCCGGCCCTTCTATTCTTCCTAAAAGCGTTTTACAACAAGCTTCAGAAGCGCTTATTAATTTTAATAACAGTGGTTTATCCATTTTAGAGATTGGCCACAGAACCCCTTTGTTCGAATCGGTGATGGAAGAAGCCAGGTCACTGGTAAAAGAACTGATGCAGCTCGACGATAACCATGAAGTTTTGTTTTTGCATGGTGGCGCCACTGTTCAGTTTATGCAGGTGCCGATGAATTTGCTGAATGAAAAAGAATCTGCTGCTTATGCAGACACAGGAGTTTGGAGCACCAAAGCGATAAAAGAAGCAAAACTTTTTGGAAATGTAGATGTAGTGTGCAGTTCAAAGGAAAAGAATTACACTTTTATCCCGAAAGATTTTGCAGTGCCAAATCAATCCACTTATTTTCACATTACAACCAACAACACGATTTATGGAACGCAATGGCAGCAGATTCCGAAAGTGAGTATGCCGCTGATCGCGGATATGTCGAGTGATATTCTTAGTCGCAGACTCGACTTCAATTCCTTCGACCTGATTTTTGCTGGCGCACAAAAAAATGTGGGCGCCGCCGGCGCAACCATTGTTGTAGTAAACAAACAAATTTTGGGAAAAGTGAAACGGCAAATCCCGGCAATAATGGATTACCGTAACCACATTGAAGCGAAAAGTATGTTGAACACGCCGCCGGTTTTTGCAGTATATGTTTCTATGCTAACACTTCGCTGGTTGAAGGAAAGCGGGGGAGTGGAAGTGATGGAAAAGTTGAATAATGAAAAATCCGCGCTGCTTTATTCAGCAATAGATAAAAGTGAAATTTTTAAAGGTACTGTTGTAAGAGAAGATCGCAGCAAAATGAATGTTTGCTTTGTGATGGAAGATGATCAAAAAGAAAAAGCGTTTCTGGAATTTGCGAAGCAAAATAATATTTACGGTATAAAAGGCCACCGTTCTGTTGGTGGTTTCAGGGCTTCACTTTATAATGCTTTGCCTTTAGAAAGTGTACAATATTTGGTTGAAAAAATGGAGGAATTTGAAAATTCAATTTGAGCTGAAAAGCGGGTTTCGAAATAGGTAAAATGTTGAGCGATTGATTTATATTTGCAACCCTTACAAAAATTAATGTCTTTTCAGGCAAAGATTAAAACAAAACATGATATCTATTTCCCCTTTCAAAGCATTGCGCCCTGAACCGCAGTTTGCCAAACAGGTTGCTTCAAGGCCTTACGATGTTTTAACTACCAAAGAAGCTAAAGTTGAAGCTGAAGGTAATCCCTATTCTTTTCTTCATATTACACGCAGCGAGATCGATCTTCCTGCGAGTACCGACATTCATAGCCAGGAGGTTTACGACAAAGCAAAAGAAAACCTGGATGCATTTATCAGCCGGCCTATTCTTTTTAGCGAAAGCAAACCTTGTTATTATATCTACCAGCTTACAATGAATGGCAAGTCGCAAACCGGTTTGGTTTGTTGCAGTTCAGTAACCGATTATGAAGAAGGTTTGATCAAGAAACATGAATTGACCAGGCCAGAAAAAGAACAGGATCGCATCAACCATATTAAAACCACAGGCGCTCAAACAGGAAACGTTTTTCTTGCTTTCAGGGACGATGAGGAGTTAAATGAAATTATGGAGAAATGGAAGAACACAAGAACCCCCGTTTATAATTTTACTGCCGAAGATGGTATTCAACACAGCATATGGGTGGTGAGCGATGAAAAAATAATTGACCGGATCACAGAAATATTTAAGACCGAAGTTGATGCAACTTACATTGCCGATGGACATCACAGGGTGGCTTCTGCTGCCAAGGTGAAATATATATTGGCTGATGACGAAGAAGCAGGACATTTTCTTTCTACCTTATTTCCGGCTTCGCAATTGAGCATCATGGATTACAACCGTGTAGTGAAAGATTTGAACGGCTTGTCTGAAGAAGAATTCCTCAATCATTTGAACAAAAGCTTTTCTGTTTCAAAAGTCTCAAAAGCTTTTGCACCGGATGAAGCGCATGAATTTGGAATGTACCTCAATGGACAATGGTACAGGCTTGCCGCCCTGGAAGGAACTTATTCCACTGATCCTATTGGCGTTCTTGACATTAGCATTTTACAAAATAATTTGATTGAGCCGGTCTTGGGAATCAAGGACCAACGCACCGACAACCGCATCGATTTTATTGGCGGCATCCGTGGTATGAAAGAGTTGGAAGAAAGGGTGAACAGCGGCGAATGGAAAGTGGCATTCAGCATTTTTCCTGTTACGATTGAGCAATTATTTGATATTGCTGACACCAATAATATCATGCCTCCAAAAAGTACCTGGTTTGAACCAAAATTACGCGACGGGCTTTTAACCCACCTTATCTCTTCCTGATTGCCGGAAGGGATTTTTATTGGCCAACTGTAATTTTTTGTTTTTATAAGGATTTCCGGTACTAAAGTAATTTATCTTTACCCGATGAAAGAGATCTTATTTGCCATCGTTTTCAGCACGCTTGCTTTTGCTTCCTTTGCACAAACTGAGGATGTTGACCAATTGCACCAAAATGCAAAAGCGTTTATGCAACAGGGTGATTATGGTAACGCTACACTTATTTTGACACGCGCACTCCAGCTTGACAACCAAAACCTGGAAGTGGCCAAAGATCTTTCCATGAGTTATTTCCTGCAAAAAGAAGATCAAAAAGCACTGGGGGTGATCAAACCTTTTATTGATAACAACAATGCCGACGACCAGGCTTATCAAATTGCAGGAACGATCTATCGCAGGCTGGGACAGGAAAAAGAAGCCGACAAAAATTATAAAGACGCGCTCAAAAAATTTCCCAGCAGTGGAGGTTTATATAATGATTATGGTGAATTGCTTTTTAAAAACCATGATCCCGAAGCGATAAAAATGTGGGAGAAGGGAATCCAGGCAGATCCTTCTTTTGGTTATAATTATTATAACGCAAGTAAATATTATTACAACAACCGCAATTACATCTGGAGCCTTTTGTATGGTGAAATATTTATCAATATTGAATCATTCACTTCCCGCACTGCAGAAATAAAAGATTTGTTGCTTAATGGTTATAAGAGACTTTTTGCCGATCCTGATCTTTTAAAAAATGCAAAAGATAAAAGTCCTTTTGAAATCGCTTTCCTTACGTGCATGAATAAACAAAACGATGTAGTGATCAGGGGAATAAACCCGGAGACGCTCACGATGATCCGCACGCGTTTTATCCTTGATTGGAACAGGAATTATGCTGTTAAATTTCCATTCAAACTTTTCCAATGGCAGGAACAACTTTTGGAAGAAGGATTATTTACTGCCTATAATCAATGGATATTTGGTGCTTCACAAAATCTTGCTGCTTATCAAAACTGGACAAGCAATCATGCTGATGAAGCAGATAACTTCAGGAAATTTAAAGCAGGAGTAATTTTTAAAATTCCTAAAGGCGAATACTACCATTAATTTTATCCGGTTATAATTTTCAATAGCTTTTTTTTGGTTTATTGTTTAATTTAGAATTTCTTTGGAACAGATCCAGAGATTTGCAATAACTATTTAAAGCTTGATGATGGCCCCCACACGACTTTTTGATTGTATTGAATTGCATTTAAAAGATGCGCCTTCCCGCACAATGCTTGCAGGAAAAGAGCATGGTGAATGGAAGGAATATTCAACTGTTGAAGTGGGGGAGATAGTCAATAAACTGAGCTCAGGTTTGTTGTATTCAGGAATTGGTCCGGGCGATCTTTCCATTGAAGGAAGAGACAAAGTAGCGGTCATTTCCAAAAACCGGCCCGAGTGGGTAATGCTTGATTTAGCAGTTCAAAGGGTCGGTGCGATACTTGTGCCCGTTTACCCAACGATCAGTGATTATGAATTGGAATTCATCTTAAAAGATGCCAATGTAAAATTGCTTTTTGTAAACGACCAGGCCTTGTTTGAAAACGCAAATGCCATTAAAGGAAATTTGCCAGGCCTTAAAGAAATTGTTTCTTTCGAAAAAATCGATGGTGTAAAACATTGGGAAGAATTGTTGTTGCCACTCACAGAAAATATTCTTGGAGAGATAAAGCTGATCTATGACAAGATATCTAAAGACGATCTCGTAACGATCATTTATACCTCAGGCACTACAGGAACACCGAAAGGTGTAATGCTTTCGCACCATAATATTTTGAGTAATGTGCTTGACAGCATTCCTTGTTTTCCGCCGGGAGAAAATATGAAAGCGTTAAGTTTTTTGCCGCTCAATCACATCTTTGAGCGAATGATCAGCTTTTTGTATTTATTTAAAGGAACCAGCATTTTCTTTGCTGAAAGCATCGAAGCCATTCCCCAAAATCTAAAGGAAGTAAAGCCAAATATTTTTGCCACAGTTCCCCGCTTGCTCGAAAAAGTATTTGAAAAAATAATGCAAAAGGGCAGCGAATTGAAAGGCATTAAAAGAAGTTTATTCTTTTGGGCTTATCGGTTAGGAATGAAGTATAATGTAAATGAAAACCTGGGATTTTTTTACAACATGCAATTGAAGCTTGCCAATAAATTTGTTTTCAATAAATGGCGTGAAGCACTTGGAAATAATATTGTTTCTATTGTTAGTGGCGGGGCGGCCTGCCAGGTTCGTCTTTTAAAAATATTCACTGCAGCGGGTTTGCCAATAATGGAAGGTTATGGTTTGACAGAAACCTCTCCTGTAATAAGTGTTAATCGTTTTGACGAAAAGGGAAGAATGTTTGGTACTGTCGGTCCGTTGCTGGATAATGTTGAAGTAAAATTTGCCGAAGATGGAGAAATATTATGCAAAGGTCCAAATGTGATGATGGGGTATTATAAACATCCTGAGTGGACAGATGAATGTATTGAGGACGGCTGGTTCAAAACAGGAGACATTGGTGTAATGATTGGTGAATTCTTAAAAATAACAGACCGTAAGAAAGAGATTTTCAAAACCAGTGGTGGAAAATATGTCGCTCCGCTTGCGATTGAAAATAAATTGAAAGAATCGAAGTTTATTGAGAATATTATGGTGGTTGGCGCTGGTGAAAAATTTGTCGGTGCGCTCATCGTTCCATCATTTGCGAATTTGAAAACCTGGTGTGAAGAGCAGAATTTGGAATGCATCGATACCGCAAACCTCGTAAAAGAACCGAAAGTGCTGGATTTATTTGAAAAGGAAATCAGGAAATACGACAAATTCTTTAACCATGTTGAACAGGTGAAAAAATTTGAGTTGTTGCCACGGGACTGGTCTGTAGATACTGGCGAGCTAACGCCCAAATTAAGTTTGAGAAGAAAAGTGATTTTTGATAAAAATAAAGAAGCAATCAGGAATATTTATTTGTCCTGACAGTGAACAAACAAATATTCCTGATTTTGAATTTGCTTTTTGTTTAAAAAATCTGTGCTTCTTCTTTTTCTGCTACCGGTATTTTTCGCAGGAAGTCATCATAATCTGCTTCGTGGTCGCTGTAAGCACCATAGGCATCAATGCTGTAACCAATAAGGCCATCGGTGGCTTCGATTATATAAATAACTGAATTGTCCTCAGGATTTGATTCTCCTTCAAAACGGTAAGTCCTGACGATCCTCAGATCTTCGGGTTGATAATATTTCCCTTTTCCGGCAGTAAATCCTTCGGGTGTCATTTTAAATTCGTTGTCTATTTTTTTTAAACGAAGTTTTTCGAGCACGCCCGAAAGGGTAGTCATGTGGGTTTTAAATTCGCTGCTTGAATGTATCATAAAATAAGGTTTAATCAACAATTGGGTTTAAATCAGCAATTGACAAATTGCATACCGAAAAAAATACTGATGTTAATAAAAATCCCCGGTACTGGATTACCGGGGATTCGATCTTTTAAAAAAAATTATCAGTTATAACGATTCATAGATCTTGATCTTGTTGTATAAAGTCTTTCGATCGATCTTTAAGATTTCAGCTGCTTTTGTTTTGTTGAAATTTACTTCTTTCAACACATTCATAATTGTTTCGTATTCTGCTTTTGCGGCAGCATCTTTCAGGTCAACTTCTTTCACAGTAGAACCATTGCTATTGACGATGGGTTCTTCAATTGAATGAGTTGTTGTCTGAGGCTGTTGAGTAGATTGTGTGATTTCCCAAGGCAGCACTTTTGCATTGATCGTTCCTGAAGTGGTGAGTAAGACAGCACGGCGAACCACATTCCTGAATTCTCTCAAATTGCCCGGCCATGCATAATTGAGGAACATATCAATAACTTCATCATCATAACCTTCAATATTTTTTTGCAATTCTTCATTTGTTCTGTCCAGGAAGAATTGAGCAAACAGGGGAATATCGTCTTTTCTTTTTCTTAACGGCGGAAGGTTGATCGAAAATTCATTAAACCTGTGTTAAAGATCTTCCCTGAATTTTCCTTTCTGGTAAGCTTCCTGCAGGTTTTCATTTGAAGCCACGATGATCCTTACATCCACATCCATTTCTTTGGTGCCACCAACTCTCTTGTATTTTCTTTCCTGGATCACGCGAAGCAATGATGCCTGCACATCTTTTGGAAGGTTCGAAACTTCATCCAAAAATAAAGTGCCACCGTTGGCCATTTCGAAATGTCCTTCTTTGTCTGTTACTGCACCGGTAAATGCACCTTTTACATGGCCAAATAATTCGCTGCCTGACAATTCTTTTGACAAAGTACCGCAGTCCATTGCGATGAACGGCTTTCCTTTTCTCTTGCTTGCTTCATGAATGGTTTTGGCAATCACTTCCTTCCCGGTTCCGCTTTCGCCATAAAGGATGACACTATAATTTGTGGGAGCCACCATTTCAATCTGGCGGTAGATCTTTGCCGTCTCGGGATCCTGTCCTATCAAATATTCATTGTTGGATGAAAGCTCGTAAATCTTTTTCCTGGAAGTGGATTGCGAAGCTTGTTTTGTTTGTTGAGATTGTGGCTGCTGAACCGGAGCTGCTATCGCCTTTTCAATTACGTTGATCACTTCATCAGGAATCAATGGTTTGGTAATATAATCGAAAGCGCCGAGTTTAATAACGTCTACAGCGGTCTTGATATCAGAATAACCGGTAATAATGATAACAATTGTTTTGGGTTTTGCTTCCTTTATTTTCATAAGCACTTCCTTCCCATCTTTATCGCCAAGGCGGAAATCACACAACACGATATCAAAGTGAAACTCATTAAACTTAGCAAGGCCTTTCGATGCATTATGTGCTACATCGGTACTGTAACCTTTCTTGTTGAGAAAACGACTCAACAAAGTGCACATATCAAAATCATCATCAATTATCAGTATCTTTTTGTCCATATGTTTTATATAAGCATTAAAGGGCTCCAAAGTTAACTCAAATCTTTGTTTTTTAGCTCAGGCGAAGACACAGTTTTTTTTTCGATTTTAATCCAATCTGCATACTCATTAGGGGAAATCCGTTTACCGTAAAGTTTTGTAAAAACTTTTGTAAATTCTGCTCCCAAATACAAAATGATAGAACTGTAATAGACCCAAACCATCAATATAATTATCGATCCCGCTGCTCCGTACAGCGAAGTTATATTGCTCTTCTGAATATAAAAATTAATTCCCAATTTTCCTAAAGTGAAAAAAATGGCCGTGATAAAGCCGCCCACAAAAACGTCTTTCCAACGAATATGGGCATCCGGCAAAATTTTAAAAATCAATGCAAACAAAACGGTAATCACGAGGAAGGATAAAGCCGCTTCTGAAGCCTGGATAAAATAAAGGCTATAGCCGGCGATGATCTTCCCAATCAACTTACCAAAGGCGGCCACCAGCGCATTCAGCAATACCGAAACCATCATGATGAGTCCCATGCTGATGATCAACGAAAAAGAAAGTAATCTTGTAACGAGCAGTTTCCACCAAACCTTATGCTTCTTAATCTTTAATCCCCATATTTTGTTGATCGAATCCTGTATCTCACCAAAAATACTTGTGGCCCCAATCAATAAAATAATTACACTCAAAACTGTGGCCAAAAAGTTGTTTTTACTTAAGTGAATGTTTTTAATGATATCCTGGATTTCCAGTGCCGCATTGCTTCCTACAAAGCTGTTCAGTTGTTGATACACTTTTCCCTGGAGCGCCTCCTGGCCAAATAAAAAACCAAAAAGTGTGGTCAACACCACCAACATCGGTGCAATGGAGAAAACTGTGTAATAGGCGAGGGAAGCACTATATTTCAAAATATTGTCAGCAGAAAATTCTCTTGAAACTTCCTTTATTACGAGGAAGAAAGAGGAAAAGTTTTTTTTCAGCGGCATACCACACCGTTTTAATTTCTTTTTCGATATTAAAGTTACAGTAAAAGATTTTGCCTGTTCTAATGCCCACTTTTAAAAGCAGTTTTCAGATAATGTTCTTCTGCAAAAAAATCAAATTGGGTTTCTTCAAAATATATTCCTTCTTTAATCGAAATGAATTAAACATTTAAAAATACTCACTTCGTGGAGGGAATTCCCCGCGGATAAGCCTCAGCAGTTATTTATAATCACGTAAATGAATGAATTTTATAGCAGAAATGCCGTTTTTCCAGGCTCAAAAAGAATTGGCAAAGTTTTGAATATTACCAATAGTGTAAATAAATTTTTCATCATTTTTAAAACACACAAAATGCGAAGTCTGTTATACATAATCGCGGTAATACTTGTGATTATCTGGGTACTTTCCTTTTTGGTATATCATGTTACCGGCGGGTTGATCCATATCTTACTCGTTATTGCCGTTATCGCAATTATCCTTGGAGTGATCCGGGGCGCATAAATTACCTTTTGGAACAGCAGAAAAAAATGAACTTTTTTGTTCGCTTACTGTCTTCCCTACGGGGTATTATTTAAAACTAAAAATTAAAACAATGGGAAATTTATTGTATGTCATAGCAGTGGTCCTTATTATCATTTGGGCCATCAGCTTTTTAGGCGGCTTTTACACAGGTGGACTGATCCACATCTTGTTGGTAATTGCAGTGATAGCAATTCTTTTAAGAGTTATCAGGTCTGCTTAATCATTCACTTTAAAAATATAATATTATGGAAGACTGGAAATTAAAATTAAACGGAAACTGGAACGAAATGAAAGGAAAGATGAAGCAGGAATATGGAAACCTTACAGACGATGATTTAAAACGAGAAGAAGGCAAGGACGATGAATTTGTGGGGAGGTTGCAAAAAAAACTTGGTAAGACAAAAGACGAAGTGATCAACTGGATTCAAAACCTGTAAGTTTTTCATGGTAATAAAAAAAGCCTCAGTCGTAATGATTGAGGTTTTTTATTACGGTTAATTATTCCCCGCTACCGGAAAAGTGATTGTGAATGTAGTTCCCTTTCCATATTCACTTTCGGCGGTGATACTTCCTTTGTGGCCGATGATGATGTTTTGCGAATTGGCAAGACCTAAACCATTGCCCTTTTCTTTGGTCGTAAAATAAGGCTCAAACAATCTTTCCACTTCTGCTTTTTTCATTCCTTTTCCATTGTCAGTTATTTGTACCATGCATTTTCCATCTGTATTGGAAGTGGAAATTTCCAAAACCCCATTTTGATCCATCGCTTCAATTGCATTGACAATAATATTTAAAAAGGAAATTTTTATTTTTTCAATATCTACCGGCAGTGAACAAACATTATCGTCATATTTTTTTACCACTTTTATCTGGTTCAGTTTTATGCGATCAAGCGCTAGATCAAGGCTTGCGTCCAGTATTTCGTTGATGGAGGCCTTTGAAAAATTAAGTTCTGTGCGCGTGGCCGCCAGGAGATCAGAAACCAATTGATTGATACGATCGGCATTGCGGCGAATCATTGTAAAGAACATTTCTGCATCTTCGTTCTCAACTTCTGCCTGCAATTGTTCACATGCGAGGTTGATATTTGTTAATGGATTTCTTACTTCATGGGCAATTACCCGCGCTATCCTTCCGGTCACTGCATATTTTTCAAGACGCCTTAATTCAACCAATTCTTCATTTACTTTTCCCAGTTCCTCAATTCTTTGTTGTAATTCTTTCTTGTAATCTTCAGCTTTTTGAGCGTTGATATTTTTCTGTTTGTTTTCCTTATTATAAACCACCAGGGAATAAACAGTCAACAATACCGCAATCACAATCGAAAGGATATTTAAGATCTGTATAAGGCCCGAATATTGTGAAATTTTATAAGACCAGTCATTTCTCAGATCAATTTCCTGTTGTTTCATCTTAGTGATCATTCTTTCAATAGCTAAAGAATTGGCGACGCCTTCTTCGCGGCCATTCAGGTCAAGCGTTGACATGCTTTGTGCAGAAGGAGGCGAGGCAATAACATCTTTGATCCAGGTATATTTTTCATTGATCAGGCTTCGAAGGCTATCAAGGTTTTTCTGTTGGCTGTCATTTTCGCTGGTAAGTGTTCGGATAATAGATAAAGTGCTGTCTGTTTTGTTGCGGCTTTCATTGTACTTTTTCAGCTGCGATTTATCAGAAGTAATGAGGTATCCCCTGAAAGAAGATTCGCCAATACTAATAAAACCCATGATGTTGTCGAGATTGTGGATCACTTCATTGGTGTGTTCCATCCAATAATCCTGTATTTCTACTTTACGCGTAGAAATAAAAGTTAGAATGTAAGAAATGAACAACAGGAAGATAGCGGCAAAAAAACCAATCCGCGTGCGCAAAGTTATCCTGTCAAGAAAATTTTTAGCCATTATTTCGGTTGTTATCTAAAAATACAAAGTGTAGCTTTATTTGGAAAATTTTCTGATGATCCAGAAAATAATTACCAATATGATAACAACTACAATAATTCCTACCCACATGCCTGCTTTGAAAATGGCGCCTATGGCCTCACAACTGCTTAATGACAGAACGAGTAACAATAATAATGGAAGTAGGTTAAGTTTCGCTTTTTGCATAAATAATTCTTTATTGAGTTTGAGATTCCAGGTTTTCTTTGCCTTCTTCCCTGTTATTCTTCTTTTTCTGAACTTCTTCAATTTCTTCGTTCTGATCTTCCGCATCTTCCAGGTCTTCTTCGGCAATCGAATGCTGGCGATTCTGACTTTCTTTTTTTGTCAATCCTGATAAATGCTCATAAAACTTTTTCATTAATTCAAGTTCGTCATCATTCAAATCTTCTACACTTATCAATTTGTTGCTTGCCTGGCTTGCAGCTATCAATTCATTAAGTTTTAATTGAAGTGCGATCTGGTCTTTATTCTGCGAATGTTGAATGATGAACACCATCAAAAAAGTAATGATTGTTGTACCGGTATTGATCACCAGTTGCCATGTGTCTGAAAACTTAAATATGGGTCCACTTATCGCCCAAACGATGATCACCACAACTGCAATAATAAATGCGTAAGCACTGCCTGTGGCTTTTGTAATAACAGCGGAAAACCGGTTGAAAAATTTTGAAAGCTTACTTGCTTTTTTCTTTTCCTCCCCGTGTTTGTCTGAGGGTTTCGATTCTTTCTTTGTATCCACTTAATCAAATTTTAAGGATAAAACCATCAAGCAATATTTAATTAATTCTCACTCAAAATATTATGCCAATTATATATTTGGGTGACGAATAAAAAGAGAAACAAACATTCTTTGTTGTTTTTATGAAACGAATAATAGAAATAACGTTATCTTATCTTCCTCAGTGTGGGCAAAAATTTACTCATGCATCGATAATATGGCTGAAGAAGTGTGTTTACTAAATCCTCCAAAAACCTTTACAGGAAAGAGTTTTGCCGATTAACACTTTATGTTATTATTCTTGGCAATATATTTTATCTTTATGGTGAAAACAATATTTTTAAATCTTTAAACTTACAAATTATGGGCGCAGGAAAAGTATTCGCAAGCGTATTAGCAGGTGCCGCAGCAGGAGCTGTTTTGGGCATTTTATTCGCACCGGATAAAGGAACTGAAACAAGGAGGAGAATAGCTGAAAAAGGTTCAGATCTGGCAGGAACAGTAAGAGACACCTATAACGATATTTCAGACACTGTTTCTGACAAATACGATAGTGCTAAACAAAAAATTTCAAGCCTTGTTTCTGAAGGAAAAAATGTTGGGAAAGACATGGTTAACCAGGCAAAAGAAAAAGCAAACGCGATGAAAAATGATGTAAGGAATGTTAACCCGGTTAACTCCTGATCGTTTGTTTTAATCTTGTTTGAAGGTAAATTGACCGGTGATAAAATGATGAACATGCAAAATGACCCTACGGCGGTAGAAGAACTGTTTTATAAATTGAAGGATTACGCGGAGACCACAGTTGATCTTTTCAAACTGAAAGCGATCAACAAAGTTTCAGGCTTTACCTCTACTCTAATTGTTTCAATTATTTTAATAGTTCTGCTGTTCGTGATTTTGATTTGTTTGAGCGTTGGCTTTGCACTCCTGATTGGTTCCTGGCTTGGTCATGCTTACTGGGGTTTCTTTATTATGGGTGTTCTTTATATTATCATCGGTCTTGCTTTATTTGCAGGGCGTAAAAAATTATTGAAAACGCCGATTGCCAACAAATTCATCAAAGAATTAATTGATTAAATTTTCAGGAAATGGAAAACGAGGAAACCGCCGGAGAAAAACTGGAAATCATTGCCAACACTACTGATCTTGCTACTGCCATCAAAAG
>DASTXM010000063.1:0-23878 GCA_035765495.1 Hanamia sp. | reverse complement strand
GAGCATTGCCATACAAATACTCCCGCATCTGCAGGATTTCCTTTTGTTGTTCCATCCCAGCCTTGTAATGGGTCAGTAGAGCTGAAAACTATCTCGCCAAACCTATTATAAATACTCAGATTAAAGGAGAGAACTGTTCCGTAAACTCTTGCGCGAAAAACATCATTTAGCTGGTCTCCATTTGGTGTAAATGCATTCGGTATGTACAGGCCAAAATAACAGTTCTTCTGAATAATGTTGATCGTATCGGCGCCCTTACATCCGTTATTGTCCATCACAGTAAGGATATACTGTCCTGGCGCATCTGCCGTTATGCCGGATTGCACAGAGCCATTGGACCACAAATAGGTTTTATAGTTTCCTTTTGCCTGAATTTGTAGTTTCTCATACTGACATAGACTATCATATTTATCCAGGAAATCAGACGGTACGGGCAATAGATTTCTGATGATGACCGTATCGCTTCCAGAACAATTATGGTTGTCAGTCACAGTGACCCAGTACATTCCTTTAGTTTGGGCTGTATAATACCGTTGAGCTGAACCGTTCTGCCAGAGATAGCTGGTAAAATTGCCGGCATCAAGGGTGCGCTGATCACCACTGCATAGGTCAAAGTCGTTGCCGAGATCAGGCACAGGTGACGCATAAACCTGTATTTGCACTGTGTCTTTAGCGGTACAACCATTTGCATCCAGGGCCTGTACCCAGTAACTTCCTGATTCATTTACATTAATACCAGAAGCGTTACTTCCGGTACTCCATTCGTATTTGCTGTAGCCACTACCGGCAGAAAGCGTAATAGACTGCGACCCGCAAAAAGCAGTGTCATTGCCGAGGTAAACCGGTCTGGCGTTTAAAGAGGTTACATAAATGGTGTCATACAAGTGGCAACCATCAGCAGTAGACGCAACTAGCGTGACCGTGTCACTATGCACTATTCTAAAATCAACCCTTGGTCCCTGGATCATAAATAATGAAGGTGGGCTCCATTCATAATTACTAAATCCTGATGATGCATTCAGCAATACGGTATCCCCAACACAGGCAAAAGAAGGACTACTAACAATAAGAGAAGGGATTGTTGCCTTTGTTATATTAACTGTATCAGTGTAACCATCACCACATAGGTTTTTTACCCGTACAAAATAGAGGCCCGGAACCTTTACAACCAAAATAGAATCTGTAGAACCATCATTCCACAAATATGATGTAAAGCCGTTTCCTGCCTTGAGTTTTATATTGTCACCCGAACACAAAATTGTGTCGTTGCCCAGTGAAAACTTTATAGGTTTATTTTGAATTTTTACGTTTATGCTATCAAGATAGATATTGCAACCAGCGTTCAGCTTTACTTTTAACCACGTGATGCCAGGACGCTTAAAAATAAAATCTGCCGTTAAACCGGTGTCTTTTTTTAATGCTACAAAAGAGGTATCGTAAATCCATATAGGTTGAAGGGTGCAACCGGGATTAGTGGCGGCAGTATAGTGGTAGGTTTGATTTAGCTCGCAAAGGATAGAAGGGCCCGAGACCTTGACAGAATTACATTGTTGCGTGCTGCTGCATAATATATCACTTACCACATTGCCGTTGTTGTCTGGTACAAATCTTACCGGTATATCGTCGCTAAAAAAATTGCCTTGTATCATATCAAATGTCAAAGGCTGAACGCGCAGATTAATATCAACAGTGGCTGAGCTACCGATTTGGTATCCGCAAGTACCTAATATCCCGTTGGCGTCAAACTTTTCCAGATAACTATCGGCATAACTTCCGTTATTTCCACCATAGAAAAAATTACCTGTGGCATATATGCTGCCATTGTCACTTACTGCCATACCGCTGGCATATCCATAGTGAATAGGAGTATAATTATTCTGAAACCTGATGTTCAATGCAGTATCGGCTTTCAGGATCACATCTTTAAATGCTGCACCATCATAATAATTATACAAAATATACAACATTCCGGCTTTGGAAGTAGCAGCCCGTGGTAGCGTTTGAGATTGTACAAATGTTTTAAATTTAATCGGCTTGCCAGTTGTGTCAAATGTACCGATAACAAGGTTATCCTGCCCGTCGTTTCCTGCATAAAAGATATGGTCATTTTCCAGCCCAAGGAATCGTGTATAAACTTCACCGGCCGAACTATTTTGATATAGGTAAGCAGATTTCATTTCTCCTGTATTTTTATCTATGCATACAGAAACACTGCCATCCGGTCCACCTTCATTTACAATTATCAGTGACGTTTTCGTAGCAACAGCGGAAGAGATTAAAAAGTTTCCCTTCTCAATTTCATATTGCTTAAACCAAAGTCCGTTTCCATTTTTATCCATCTTGTAAACCAAAACTTTTGGCTTTTCCTGGAAACCTAAGGAGCATCCTATGAAATATAAATTGCCTTCGGTATCAGTTACCACATTCCCCGGTAAATTGGAGCCAAAAGAGATTCCGTTGAAGTTTACCGTTTTCGTCCATATGTTCTGAAGGTTGTCATCAACAAGTGTAAATGAATAAGTAGGCACGCCATTTTTACTTGTGTAGTTTAACAGCAGTACATTTTTTTTATCTATTTGGAAGGAAGAGGGAGATGCAGAACTGTTATCGTAATAAACATCGACTCCTTTAATAAAATCACCTTTGGCATTATATACTTGAATGCCACCTGTTGCGATGTTCTGATTATTAAGAATATTATCCACTCTTCCGGTAAGTATCAGGTGATTATCATTTTGCATTAGATAGGAAGCGTTAAACGAATTTATTTCGCTACTGCTTCGGAAAGTTTTGTAAAAACTGCTAAGGCAGCTATCTTCGTATGGAGGCGCGGGACAATAGTTCTGGTTACAATCAAATTGGCCAGCTATGGAGGCGATATTTTTATTAAGCACACCGGCAAAAGCTACTACTGAAGTATTAAACGAAGTTGCGACAGAAAGAATGTTGGGTTTATTAATGAATTCCTGGTAACTATTCGATATTTCCTTATACCCGCATCCGGGTAAGGTTCCAATACTATCTGTCTTTATTAAAATTAACCCGTTGGAATTTTCCGTATTTAACCCGAACAAATAACCGCCATCTATAAATGATTTTGCGACCGCTTCAATGCTCGTCCCTACAGGCACATTATATTCCCGGGTATATTCCGGAGATGTCTGGTAATAGGCAAAATGGCGAAGGAAGACCAATTTCCCCTGCTGTGGAAAACAAAAGCCCATTACATTGCCTGAATTATCCAATGCACAACTTGTATTAAAATCTATACTTTCAGGTATGGTATAGGTATGTTCTGTCTCCTCATATTGAGTAGCACCATAGATATCTCTGACGAGTTGATAATCTGTGGGTGACTTTTTGATGATACCTGCAGAAATGATCCGGCTGTTAAAACTCCGGCTATGTGAATATTTGTATTCATCATTGCCGTTTCCAACGATATAATTTGATAAAACATTGCCGCCTGTAAGCTCAATTTCATATATTTCTGATTGCTTTTTGCCGGTAAATGTGCGGTTGATAAGAATGGAAAGTTCAGAATACAGCACGGGGCTAAAGCCGACCAAATCATCCAGACCTGTTACCGCAATTTCCTTTTGCCATATAACAGTGCCGTCACTATTAAGAAAAGAATACCATATAGCATCCTGAAGTTGAACGCCCACGGCAATGTTGGCATCCACTAAATCAAGAGTTACCTTAACAGGTGAAGATGGTAGATCAAATATTTTTAACCACTTTACCGACAGATCCTGATTTAGACAGGAAACAAATACTTTATCGCTTGCATCATGCATCACGCCGGCAATAACAAAGGTTCCGTCGCCGTATATTTTGGTGCTGTAAAGAGTTGTAGGCTTATTATTTACTCTGAGCTGTGTTTGGGAAACTATATTTCCTGAGTTATTTAATATGCATACCAGACCTTCCTGTTGGGAATTGGGTAAGGTAATGTCTGCAGCCATTATAAAATCGCCACCTGGTAGTGTTTGTAATTCCTTCAGCTTAATTTTCTGTCCTGAACCCGGTGTAAGATGTAAATAAAATGTGGCTGTGTTGCACGTACCGGGACCGTTTATTATATCTTGCCGGCTACTTAAATTTTCAATAGCTGTGAGTTTTCTAAAATGAATTTTATTTCCCGCCCTGTCAGCATGCAGGAGTTGAATCGGAGAAATATATTTTTCGCTGCTGGGGGATTGTTTTATCACCTGTGCTGATAGATTTAATGAGAACAGCATTAAAAGGATTGGCAGAAACACTGGTTTAAGAGACAATTTGCAGCAGTTTTGGCGAATTTATAAATTAAAGCAGCACAATCGAAAACATTTGTACGGTAAAAATAGTAAGTGTTTATTAATATTCAAACATTGATTTTCTGATAACTGCATATACTTTTATGAAAACTAGTAGCCATATTAAAAAAAATACGATGTTAAATCGTTTAATCATTACAATTCAGATCCTGGCAGTACTTCAAAATATTTATTCAAGGTCATGTTTAAATTTTTACCTTAAATTACTATAATGTGGTCTTCAGGAACAAAACAGCCACTATACCCGTTTTTGCGGCCGCTTGCACGAACAAGGGGAAAATCTCTTTCAATGCATTATTTTTACGGATAAACTCTCTCAATCATCACCATGAAAAAAATCCTTTTTCTTTTAGCCGTTATAACGTTTATGGCTGCACGAGGTCATGCGCAGGCAAACATTCATTACAAAATTTCCTTCCCCAACTACCGTCACCATGAAGCACAGGTACAACTGGTGGTGGATCATCTCAGCAGTGCTCCTGCTACTTTTCGCATGAGCCGCTCTTCTGCCGGAAGATACGCTACCGCTGAGTTTGGAAAGAATGTGTATGATGTAAAAGCGTTTGACAACAATGATCATCCGTTACCGTTGGAAAGAGTTGCAGGTGATATTTATAAAGTGACGCATCACCCTTCCACTATAAAAATTACCTATACTTTATATGGCGACTATGCAGATGGAACCTACGACGGCATCGACTCTTCGGGCGCCCATTTAAATATGCCTGCTACCTGTATGTGGATAGAAGGGCACGACCAGGAGCCGATCACTTTTGAATTCGATATGCCACAATCACTTCATTGGAAAGTAGCAAGCCAACTGAAACCGCTGAGTGCGAAGAATACCTATTACGCGCGTAATTTTCAATACATGATGGATTCGCCTACGGAACTGAGCGATTATCATTTGCGCACATGGACGGTAAAGAACCCGGATGGCAAAATTGAAGAAATGCGTTTGGCATTGCACACAAAAGCATCAGACAGCCTGGTGGACGCTTATACGGCAATGGAAGAAAAAGTGGTGAAGGAAGAAGCGGCTGTTTTTGGCGAACTACCGGATTATGATTACGGTACTTACACTTTTATAGAGAACGTAAATCCTTTTGTATACGGCGACGGAATGGAGCACCGCAATTCTACTTTTATCACGTATCGCGGGCAACTGGCAGATAATGTTATGGATGTGCTGAGCACTTCTTCGCATGAATTTTTCCATTGCTGGAATGTGAAGCGCATTCGTCCCCGCGACATTGAGCCTTTTGATTTTAAAGAAGCGGATATGAGCAGCAGCCTTTGGTTTGCCGAGGGGTTCACACAATACTACGGTGAATTGGTTTTGCAACGGGCAGGTTTTAAAAACCTGGACGAATATTGCCGCATTCTTGGTGGCATGTTGAATTATGTTTTGAACAGTCCGGGTTCAAAACAATTTTCGCCGGTAACGATGAGCAACGAGGCGGTTTTTACCGATGCCGGTGTTTCTATTGACCGCACCAACTATCCGAATATTTTTACCACTTATTATTATTATGGCGCAGTTACTGCATTGGCGCTGGATTTTAAATTGCGCAGTGATTATCACCTTACATTGGATGATTACATGCGGGCTGTATGGAAAAGATTTGGCAAACCTTATATTCCCTATACCAATGACGGGCTTGAAAAAGTGCTTGGAGAAATGACCAAAGATCCGTCGTTTGCCAAAAGCTTTTTTGATCAATATATTTATGGCACTCAGAAAAATGATTATAAAAAGCAGTTGGAAAATGCAGGTTTGGACCTGGTAAAATCCAATGCCGGCAAGGCGTGGATGGGGAACTTCAGAACAGAAGCTGCTGACAATGGTTTGCGAATTTCCTCCAACACCTTAAAAGATCAGCCAATTTACAATGCCGGCCTTGATTACGACGACCTGATCACTGAACTCGACGGGAAAGCCGTTACCCGTTCAAGTGACATTGACAGCATTTTAGCGGCCCATCAACCGGGTGATAAAATCAGTGTGAAATATATTCACCGCGAAGTGCCGAATGAAGCGGAAATTTCTTTGCAGGAAGATCCCGCCTTGAAGGTGGTAACTTATGAAGAGGAAGGTAAACCTGTAACGCAGGCGATAGAAGCGTTTCGCAAAGCGTGGCTTGGAAGTAAAGTTGGAAAATAATAACGTATCTCAGTAAATAAAGTTAGGTGCGGGTGTGTTGAGCGTGGTTCAATTGATAGCTCACCACCGGCAAATTTCATAGTGGTTTCATATTAATTCTCTTTTACGCAAAAAAAGTGTTATCTTACCAGAATCGCCATGTGAAAGGGATCCACCAGGCGTTCCGCATGAACCCACCTGAAGGTATATACAGCGAAAACCTTTTAAATGAAAAGCACCAAAGAATATATAAAAATACCCGGGGATTTAAAAAGCCTTCCACTGGTATCGCTTGTTTTCCCTTTTGAACCTCAGATGAATGAACAGCTTCCCCTCACCAAAATGCTGACGTTATCCGCCGATGGTGTAGAAAAGGAATTAGCCGCAAAATACCCCAAGGAAATGGTGGAACCTGTAATGAAAAAATTACGGCACCTGATTGCTGGTATTCTTTGCAGGAAGGGAAATATGAGTATGTGCATTTTGGTATGCGCAGCCAGCGAACATGTATATTATTTTTCACCTACACCGGAATTATCCAATTATTTTCAGTCTTCTTAAATAATTTGTAAGGATAAGCTTGGTGCCTTTACAGGATGTTATTTATATCCGGCTTTTTCAATCAATTCAATGGAAGATTTATGAACATGTGCAAAATCCTTTGGTGTTGCATTGCGGTAGCCAGTGGCAATAACTCCGCCATTGAAAAAGGACCAAATGGTTAACCGATTAAAAAAACATTAACGATTTGATCGCATGATTATGAAAAGTATTATCTTAAAAATGCTGCAGCCAGTCCACCGTCGACATTCAATACATTACCTGTCGATTTATTTAGCAATCCACTTACAAAGACAAAACATGCATTGGCAATATCTTCAGGCAAAATACTCTCGTTCAACAAGGTTCGTTTCGCATAATAAGCGGGCAATTCTTCTACCGTTATACCATACGCCTTTGCCCGGCCTTCAGCCCAACCACTATTCCAGATATTACTGCCTGTTATAACGGCATCCGGGTTTACCATATTCACATGAATTTTATCGCTGCCTAATTCAGCCGCATTTAACCGGCCCAGGTGTAATTGAGAAGCCTTTGCAGCACCATAAGCTGCATTATTCGGCCCGCTTACCAATGCGTTCTTACTGACGATATTCAAAATGTCGCCCCCAAATCCCTGTTTTCGCATTATTTCCACGCCAGCCTGCGTCACAAAAAATTGCCCTTTCACCAATACATCATACAATAAATACCAATCCTCTTCCGTATGCTCTTCAATTGGTTTTGAGATAGAAAGCCCGGCGTTATTGACAACGATGTCTATTCCCCCAAAGGCCACTGCTGCAAGATGAAATGCTTTTTGAATGGTAGCGGAATTGGTTACATCTAATTCGCAGGCGATAAAGCTGTCTTTTCCAAATTCCTTATTAAATTCATCCCTGGCCTGTTCTAACCTGGCCGGATTATTATCAGAAAGAATAACACACGCTCCTTCTTCAGCAAATTTTTTCGCAATAGCTTTTCCAATTCCGCCTCCACTCCCGGTTACTAAAGCAATGCGGCCTGTCAATGCTTTGGGCTTTGGCAAACGTTGCAGTTTTGCTTCTTCCAGCAGCCAATATTCAATATTGAATGCCTCCTGCCGGGGTAATGAGGTGTACGCAGAAATCGCTTCTGCTCCTTTCATTGTATTAATAGCATTGATATAAAATTCAGCAGAAACACGGGCTGTTTGTTTATTTTTTCCAAAAGTGAACATGCCGACCCCGGGATACAATATTACTGCCGGGTTAGCATCTCTCATTGCCGGGCTGTTTGAATGTTTAAAGGAGTTGTAATAATCCAAATACATTTTTCTGTATTGCTGAAATTGTAGTTCGATTTTTTTCTTTAAAACAGGAATATCATTTTTTTCATCATTGATCGAAAGGTTTAAAACAAGCGGCGAGATTTTCGTTCTCAAAAAGTGATCAGGGCAACTCGTTCCCATCGGTGCCAGTCTTTCTAAATCTTTTGAATTAATAAATTCAAGTACTCTTTCATCATCGGTAAAGTGGCCGACCATCCTGGTTTGAGAAGAACAAAATCCGCGCAATAACGGCGCTAAAGCTCCTGCTTTTGCAAACCTTTCTTCCTGAGAAGGTGATTGAATTTTTGTGCCGCCAAATACCGGTTTCGTTTTACCGATTTTTTTATTTAAATAAGCCGCACATTGGTCTATCACTTCCAGTGTGTTGATGTAACTTTCATAAGAAGTATCACCCCACGTAAATAAGCCATGAGAACCCAGCATAATTCCCCGGATGCCAGTGTTTTCGTCTAAGCATTGACGTAACTTCAAGCCAAGATCAAAACCCGGACGTTGCCAATCTACCCATCCAATACTTCCCGAGAATAATTCTTCAGTGATTTTTTTTCCGTCTTCGGCAGATGCAATAGCGATGGCCGCATCGGGATGCAGATGATCAATGTGTTTGAAAGGAAGAAAAGCATGCAGCGGTGTATCGATGGAAGGTGCTTTCGAATTAAGATCATACGTACAATGGTTAAAAAGTTCTACCATTTCATCTTCATGATCTATTCCCCGGTAAATATGTTCGATAGCGCGTAATCTCTCAACATATAAAGCGGCAAGGCCGTTTCTTTTCATGGTGCCTAAATCGCCTCCGCTTCCTTTAATCCACATTACCTGCACGTCTTTTCCTGTTAATGGATCTTTGGCAATTGCCTTACACGAAGTGTTTCCTCCGCCATAATTGGTTAGTTGTAAATCTGCTCCTAATAGATTGGAACGATAAATTAATAAGGCAACCTGGTCGCCGTCCATTGATGCAGCTTTTGCCTGATCCCATAGATTCCTTACATTCTTTAATTGTGTTGTTGGTATCGACATAAATTTTATTAGATCTTAATTAAATTATTTACAAGTAGTACCTGGCAGAATTGACATTTGAATCAAGCCCAGGAAATAAAAATAGAATGGTGCGATCTAATAATTGTGATGTACTGTACTGGTTTATCAATTATTTGAAGAAGAAATTTCAAAAACCGGTTTGTTTTAAGCAGGTTTTACAGACTAACGGTTATTTCAATGTTTGGAAGTTTTGGAATCTTTGAGGCAGGGTGTAGTATTTCATTTCCCAAAGGCTTTCGCTTGCCAATCGCCTTTCTGGCGGGGTTTTCTGCCGGTTTAAAAAAAATAACGAATTTATTTCTATCATCATAGTACAGCATAGTATTAAGGTTTATTCTTATAATATTTGTTGAAATAATTAAAACGGTTGCTCATGTTCAAACAAAAAACATTACCACTCAAAATTCTGTTCACTATTATCATTGCTGTTGTTTGTGGAACAACGTATGCACAACAAAATGAAACATTTACAGGAAGAGTTATTGATTCAACGAATCACTCGGGAATTCCCAATGTAAGTGTTAGGATTAAAGGCAATTCAAAGGCTGGAACAATAACCAACGATGAGGGAAACTTTACAATTACTGCACCGCAGGGCTCAGTCCTGATGTTTAGTGCGGTGAATTATAAAACCTTTGAATTACAAACCGGCAACGACCTTTCTCTAAACGCGGTGCTGGCACCTAATTCATCAGAGTTAAATGAAGTAGTAGTTATCGGTTATGGTACCCGTCAAAGGAAAGATGTAACCGGTGCTATATCCACTGTTGATTCAAAAGATATTCGAAAAACCACTGCATTAACCCCGGAGCTTGCCTTACAAGGTCATGCTGCGGGGGTAACGGTAATTTCAGGCGGTGGTGATCCCTCTGCACGTCCAATCGTTAGGGTACGTGGGGTAAGTTCCTTTAACTATGCCGATCCGTTATACGTGATTGATGGAATTCCGCTTGAAGAAGGCGGACGAGGCGCTACTCCTGATCCCACAAATGATCCTACAAGAAGAACACCGATTAACTTACTTACTATCATCAACCCCAATGATATTGCAAGTATCACCGTTTTGAAGGATGCGGCGGCTACTGCTGTGTATGGTGTAAGAGGCGCAAATGGAGTAATATTAATCACCACAAAATCCGGTAAAAAAGGAAGGGTACGTGTTGATCTTGATGGTAAATACGGAATTCAAAAAATACCAAAAACGTATAGTTTTCTAAACACACAGCAATTTACGCAATTTATCACCGACGCTTATAATGCACATCCAGACCCGGATGGCAATGGTGGTTCCTTACCCATTGGCAAGGCGCCTGAGTTTGGGGCCGTATGGGATCCCGCAAGTCCTGATTACCTGGGAAATAGCCCCACCTATGACTGGCAGAAAGCCATTATTAATAACGATGCAAAAATTGAAGATTATGATCTAAGAGTAAGCGGTGCAAGTGATAACACAAACTATAATTTTTCAGGAGGCTATGCCAATAATGACGGACCTTTCTTAGGAACGAATGAGAACCGTTACAGCTTTTCAACCAATGTAAACAGTAAGGTTGGAAAATATTTTGAAACCGGCTTAAATTTGCGTTTAATACAGGAAAAAACCCATGACGCATCGTTCAATGGTGGCACACCTGATTTGAGCATTTATAAAGCTGCACCATGGCAGCCTGTTTATGATCCTTCCAATCCATACGGATATGCGCCACTTTGGGCACTTAACCGACCCATAACACCCGATTCCTTTTTATACAGGCCTCTTTGGCAATCCCTGGCAGGTCCCGGTGTCGCTATATCCAATTACCTGGGTTTACTTGCGACAAATGATAACCCAACAACAAATCAGACTTTTTTAGGAAGTGGCTACATACAATTGCAACCTGTTGCCGGTTTGAAAATAAAAGGAGTTGTGTCAGGACAACAATTAGGTATCGTGCAAAGAAACTACAGATCATTTGATTCCTGGCAATTTGGAGAAACGCCGGGTAATCCTTACAGTGGAGTAAAAAACCCGGTCCCTGGTGAGCGTTATAATGCAGTTGGCATTTTCAACAGTACTACAACAAGTCTTAATAAATCTTTGAATGTTGATTATTTACACAGTTTTGGTAAAAACAATATCGATGTAACGCTAAATGCATCACAGGAGGAATGGCTATGGAAAACAAATGGTGTTAGTTCTTATGTTACTACGGATGATCCGGATTTGCGGTATTTTAACGCTACCGGAAATGAAACAGGGTCTGATGAATTGCATGGACATTATGTATTAATTGGTTACCTGGCCAGGCTGGATTATAATTATGAAAGCAAATATTATCTGGATGTGCTTGCAAGAAGAGATGGTTCCTCCCGCTTTGCGCCCGGGCATCAATGGGGAACGTTTCCTGCCGGATCAGCAGGTTGGCGTATCTCACAGGAAAAGTTCATGAGTGGCCTTTCCTTCATTAATGATCTTAAAATAAGAGGTGGATATGGGGTATTGGGAAATGAACAAACAACGCCTGGATGGAAATATCTTTCTGTAGCTGATATTAATCCACCATCCTATAATCTTGGTAATCCCAATGTAAACAACATCGGGGTTGCATTTAAAGTAGCAGCAAATGAAAAATTGACGTGGGAGAAAAAAAGATCTACCAATATTGGATTTGATGCTCTGATGTTTCATAGTTCTTTTTCACTTACGTTCGATTACTATCATAATGTAACAAAGGGTATCATTCAGAGTGTTAACCTAACCCCAAGCGCTGGTGTTGAACTTCCCGTAGATTTAAATATTGCTGACGTACTTAACCGCGGTATAGAGGTGCAGGCGGGCTATAACAAAAGATTGGGCAAAATAGATTTTTCCCTGTCGGGTAATATAAGCACCGTTCATAATGAAGTTTTATATCTGAACAACCATACAGCCTTGAGAAGCAATACCTATAGCCTTGAAGAAGGATATCCTATCGGATACCTTTATGGTTACAAAGTTGGTGGCATCTTCCAAAAACAGAAAGAAATTGATGATTGGAACCTGAGTCATACAGATAAGATATCATCAGGCCAGGCCCCTGGCGATATTTATTTCCAGGATTTGTATGGTCAGCCAACACCCGGAAGCACAGCCAAAAATCCTGTGAAAGATAGTGTCATTGATGCAAATGATCAAACTTACCTTGGCAAAACAATCCCAAGTTATACTTACGGTCTTACACTCTCTGCCAACTATAATGGTTTTGATGTATCGGCATTTTTTTATGGAGTGGGTGATGTTCAAAGATACAATGCAGTCAGGGCTGCCGCCGAAAGTATGAGTACGAACGGCCGAAACCAATTCACGACTGTGTTAAGTGCATGGACACCCGATAATCCTTCGACAACAATGCCGAGAGCGGTTTGGAGCGATCCAAATGGCAATAACAGATTTTCTGACAGGTTTGTCGAGAATGCCGGTTACTTCCGTTTGCAAAACCTTCAAATAGGATACACTGTCCCACAAAAATTTCTTGAAAAGACAAAAACTTTCCAGAATTGCAGGATTTACTTAGCTGGAATCAACTTGTTTACTATTACAAACTATTTAGGCATAGACCCCGAAAACGACACTTATCCTTCCACCCGGCAATACCTGGTAGGGTTAAATGTTTCATTTTAAAACTAATTAAACTTATATTATGAAAACGAGAGTTTTATCGAAAATAGGTGTTGGATTAGTACTATTATGTAGTACGCTTTTTTACTTTTCCTGTGACAAGAACAAGTTGAACGTACCGCCGCCAACCTCAACCGAAATATCTTACTTTAATTCAGAGATAGCATTCAGAACAGGAATTCTTGGTGTTTATGCAGTATTAAACGATTATTATTCTTCAAGTAATTCGGCAGGTGGCTCCGGGAGTGCCGAATTGGAAACCTTCTTCCTCCCGGGAGATGAGCTGACCAGCCAGTCAGAAGAGCCGTATGAAGTATTTGGTCAGCGATTAAATTCAACTGAAGGAAAGATTCAGCAACTTTGGGCAAGCAGCTATTTTTTATTAAACCGGGCCAATAAAGTTCTGAACAAAATTGAAAATGTTGAAGACGGAATTTATACAACTCCTCATTTAAAGGATTACAATACGGGAGAAGTGCTGTTTTTGCGTGGCTTTGCACATTTTATGCTATGGAATGTTTTTGGTACGGCACCTATCGATACCACGGATGCTCCGCTTGCAAATTTGAATCCTCCAAATACTACCGGCACACAACTACTCGACCAGGCAATCAGTGATTTTTCACGGGCGGCGGGCTTATTGCCGGCATCATGGACCGGAGCAGACATTGGGCGGGTAACTGCTAATGGTGCTTATGGAATGTTAGGAAAAGCTTTGGTATTTCGTGCAACCGTAAACAAAGATGCGGGAGATTACCAGGCGGCCATAGACGCTTTCAATCACATTAGCGGTGCCGCTTTAACTCCCAATTACGAAGACAATTTTGATGTGAATAAAGAAAATAACATTGAATCGTTGTTTGAATACCAGGCTGGTCCCCCCATCGCCGGCCCGCAGAGTACTAATTCATGGCTCTATAACGACCAGGCAAATATAGGGGTATGCAGTTCTTATTGGCAATGTTTTTATAACGGGTCAGGTACTTATATGGGTGGCAATTTATACCTGGCTACCAACAAGTATAAAAATGCTTTTAGTGCCGATGATCCGCGTTTACCATTGTCGATTGATGCCAGCAATAATTACATTCTTAAGTACGTATTGAATAACGCCCCCGAAGGCCAGGTTAACTCACTAAACAATGTGCGCATTTTACGTTATGCAGATGTGTTGTTGTTAAAGGCAGAAGCCATACTGCAATCGGGTGGTAGCACTTCTGATGCAATTGCCTTAATAAACCAGGTAAGAACACGCGCAAGAAATATGGTGGCAGGTGGTACAGAGCCGGCTGATTTTGACCAATCAGTAACAGATAAAAGTATGATAATGAAATGGATCATGAATGAAAGGTTACGGGAACTGGGGGCTGAAGGTGGGCGATGGTTTGATTTAAGGCGTTGGGCAATGGGTGGCATTGTTACATTAAACAAAGATTTTTTTAATTCCAACTGGCCATCTATTAAATGGGATGATCATTTTTTAAATTTTCCGGTACCGTCAACTGAAATGGATAAAAATCCTAACATTCATCAAAACACCGGTTATTGATTTTTAAAAATATCTCAAAACAAAGTTGTTGATCTTCCAGGATCTTTGATTTTAGAATCATTAAAATAATAGCAAGTCTGAAAAATAGTAAGCAGTAAACCAACATGAGGGTGATTTTTATCCCGTTGTTGGTACCGTTATCTTTTGTTTGATACGAATACGGGTTCGTGCCTGGTTCTGCAACTATTAATGTTTAGTAAATTACAAAATCATGTTGAAAAAAAGTAGCGTTTGTATTTTGTTTTTGGCTGGTTCCCATTTGTTATTCGCACAAAACAAAACAAAGCCCATTTTATTTTTGTACAACAATATTTCCTGGCAACCTGCCGGTTCTGTTGTTATTCAGCCACTGCAACAACTTGGTGTAACGGACATCAAAGGCAAAAACATTAAAGTAGCTGATTCAAAAGGAAACATCTATTTTTCCTCTCCACTTCAAACTTTTACAACGTTTAGGGTAGGAGGAGCTTTAGGGAAACAGACAGTACGTATTTATAACAATGAAAATAAACAAACCGATTCTCTTTCTTTTTATGTTGATGCAAAGACCAGCATAGATGATGGCGGCCATTATAAAAAAATGTTTGATCTCTTTTACCATGGCATGTTTGCTGATGTAAAAGAAGGAACTTTCCCAATTGAGTGGAATGGCAATAAATATCATGTTTTTGTCCCGTGGGTGTTAGACAACTATCAAACGATGAAAGGCCTAAAGTATTTTTTGCCGAATGGAAAGGAACTGGTTGACATCATGCGTCAATCACAGCGCAGTGATGGCATGATCTACAGCTTTATCCAATACCAGGATAACGCAGACTATTTTTTAACAAGGGATAAATTCTCCGGGTACAGCAAAAAAATCGGTGATAAAGTATTCGTTCGTCAGCCTGTTGAAAATCATCCTGAATATTTATATGTAAACACAATTTATTCTGTATGGAAATCTGATGGTGATATTTCATGGATGAAAAAAAATCTGTTGTCGGCGGAGAAAGCTTTGGACTACGCCCCAAACGACCCTGCAAGATGGAGCAAACGATTTGGCCTGTTAAAAAGAGCGTATACCATTGATAGCTGGGATTTTGCCGTAGAGGATGAATATACACCGGATATCGGGCTCACAAATACAATGATCATAGATCCAAATAAAACGAAATTCGGTGTTTTCTTTGGCGACAATACCGGTTATATACAGGCTTGCTATCATCTTGCTGAAATGCTTAATGCTACGGGCGAATCAGCAGCGGCAAAAAAATTTAAACAACGGGGTGATGAGATGACTGAACGATTAAATCAACTTTCCTGGAATGGAAAATTCTTTACTCATTTTATTGATGAAGATTCAACAGTGCACCGGCATTTGGGCGTTGATGAAAAATCACAGATTGCCCAGTCAAATGCTTACTCAATCAATCGTGGCATTACACATGAACAAAGCAAGGCAATTATTAACACTTACCTAAATTTAAAAAATCATTTGCCTGTAGGTTCTCCAGGGGAATGGTATGCTATCTATCCGCCGTTTCAAAAAGGTTTTGGACAACATGATGCAATCTGGCAATATATGAATGGTGGTGTTGGCGGGCATGTAGCAGGCGAACTGGCCCGCGGTGCCTATGCAAATGGATATGAAAGCTATGGCACTGATATTCTAAACCGGATTTATGCGCTCGGCAAAAAATATGGCAACCGGATTTCATTTGCATATACAGGTTCAATCCCACCACCGCCGCCACCACCGGTATATCAGCCAATTGATATTTCATCTTATGCAAATATGGATTTATCAAACACAAATAATTCTGCGAAACATAAATGGATGAATGGCGGAAAACCAGGGGATGATTTTCATAACCTGCCAACGGGTAAACAAATTTTCGACAGTATTGAATTTGATATTATCAATCCGGAAACGAATAATCATAATGCAGTAATTGCGGTTTCCCGTCAAAAAGGGTTTCCTGATTCTGTCGAAATACCAATTCATGACATGGCTGCAGCAATTTATTTATTGCACACCGCAAGCAAGCCCGAATCAGAAAATGTTGCCGGTGCCGTAAAAATGGTATATGAAGATGGCACTTCTGATTTTAATTACATGATAATGGGCAAGCAACTTACTTACTGGTGGTTCCCGGAATTAAATACAGAGCATTCCGGCATCGGCTGGTATGGCAAAAACGACGTAAGCGAGGGCATAGGCGTTAGCTGGTGTGCAATTGATAATCCCCACCCGGAGAAAAAAATTAAAAGCATTGTTTTAATGGCTTCGCAAAACAACAATATTTATGCGGTGTTTGCCATGACATTATCAAATGAAAAGCATTATGTGCCGGTTAATCCGGTATCTTTTGGGGGGCCGGACGATTGGGCGGCAGCAACCAATATGGCTGCGTTGATTGAAGGATTAGCGGGTGTAAAAAACGCAGAAAAATCTGAAGCGTTTAATGAGGCTGTTATATCGCCGAGATGGACTACCACACAATCAGATTCTGTAAATGTTACAGTTCGTTATGCCGCATCAAAAGGCTATGTGACCTATCATTATGATCTTGATACAATCAATAAGCAAATAAAAATAATTGCGACATCAGGAGGGAAAAAGATGCGGTTTCACATTTTATTACCTAAAAAGGCAAAGGTCGTTTCAGTCGAGTCAAATAATAAAAGCGTTTCTTTCAACCAATCTCAAGTTGAACAATCTGGTTATGCAGATTTTGAATTGATTGCAGAGAGGGTACAAGATGTTACGATAAATTACAAATAAATTTTTCAAATTTTGAAAGGGTAGACTAGTTATGAACCATTTATTTTATCGCTAAAGCTATTTGCGTTTAATTTTATACCGTCATCTTTAAAGAAGAATAAAAACTTCGTTTAAATGTTTACTGGCATTTTTAAAAACGTAGCTCCACAAATTGCGTTGGGTTATTTGGCACCGCAGTTTTGATTACCTTATGAGACAAATAAATTTATTTAAAATCAATCTCTTCTAAAATCAATGCTATGAAACAACTCTTTTTCTTTCTTTTATTCATCGTTACCGTTAAATACAGCTTTTCACAATTTGCTGTTAGCGAAAACCATCGTTACCTATTAAAAGACGGGAAGCCATTTTATTGGTTGGGTGATACAGGATGGGAATTATTTGACCGGTTAACAAAAGAAGAAGCAGATGAATACCTGAATCGTCGTTCGGAACAGGGATTTACAGTTATACAAGCGGTTGTGCTCGCAGAACTTGATGGTTTGGATACACCCAATGCGTATGGCGATAAGCCACTGATTAATGACGACCCTACCAAACCGAATGAAGCCTATTTTAAATTTGTGGATTACGTGGTGAACAAAGCAAACGAGTACCATCTGAATATTGCCATGTTGCCCACATGGGCTGATAAGATCAATAAAGATACGTGGGGCGCCGGTCCTGAAATATTTACTGTTAGCAATGCGAAAACTTATGGCAAATGGATTGGTAACCGTTATAAGGACAAATCGAATATTATTTGGGTTTTGGGTGGTGACAGGAATCCCCGTAACGACAATGATGTTGCGATATGGAATGCAATGGGAGAAGGAATTATGGAAGCCACCAATAACAAAGCTGTTATTACTTACCATCCACAACCCTGTGATTCAGGTTCGGCAACATGGTTCCACAATAAGGCGTGGCTTGCGTTTAATATGTTTCAAAACGGGCATTGCCGGGATATGGATGTGTATGATAAAATTCAACTGGCATATCACTTACGACCAACAAAACCGGTGATTGACGGTGAATCGTTGTATGAAGACCATCCGGTGTGCTTCAATGCAAAAGATCTGGGCACCAGCAGTGCTTATGATGTGCGCAAGTACGCTTACCTGGATGTATTTGCGGGCGCATTTGGAAATACATATGGATGTCATGACGTCTGGCAATTCTATTCGGCAAAACACCCGCGGGTAAATGGCCCCCATATTTATTGGAAACAGGCGCTGGACTTACCGGGCGCCAACCAAATGAAATATGTGAGAAGGTTAATTGAATCGCATCCAATGCTTCAAAGGATTCCGGATCAATCATTAATTAAAGAAAATAATGTAGCTCCATCAGAAAGAATACAGGCAACGCGTGGTAGTGATTACGCATTTATTTATACCGCTGAGGGCAAGGCTTTCACCGTTTTTTTAGATAAAATTTCAGGCAAAAGATTGCATGCTTACTGGTATAATCCCCGTGATGGAAAAACAAAAGAGGTTGGAATTTTTTCAAATACGGGCTCAAAAAACTTTGTGCCGCCAACAGCAGGCTATGGCCAGGATTGGATCCTGGTAGTTGATGATGCTTCAAGATATAAAAATACCATTTTATGACCCTTCCAACAAAAAAGCCGCTTTATGCATAGACAATTTTTTTATCATTATTAGCAAGGACCTTAATTATATAAAATAATGGACATTTTCCGAATTCATTTAAGAACAACAATTACTTTAATCCTATTATTCGTTTCGATTATCTCGCCAGGGCAGGTTAAGTTATATCCTGCACCTTTTGGTGTGCCGGCGTCTGCTACCTACAGAGTATATATAAACGGAAAGGAAACTTTTGTTTATGATTCGCCGGTTCCTGCTTCATTCTGCAGTTTTGATATGAGTGGGCCCGTTGACATTGTCATAAAAGCAAGCCAGGACATTAAATGGGTCGATGTTCGTCCGTTGTCTGCAAATATCCAACCGGCATTTAAGGATAGTACCATTGTCTTACATCTTAAAAAACCAGTACACTTAAGCGTAGAACTAAATGGATCAATAAAGACTCCTCTTTTCATTTTTGCAAATCCACCAGAGACAAATATTCCATCTGATAAGGATAAAAACGTTTTGGTTTTCAAAGCTGGTGCGACGTATCATCCGGGCATTATAACTTTAAAAGACAATCAAACTTTATACATTGAAGGCGGTGCATTTGTAACTGCTGTAATAGATGCAAGTCATGCAAATCATATTCGCATATGCGGCCGCGGTATATTGGATGGAACTTATAACAGGAACTTCGATGATTCATTAATCAAGGCAGGACATATTCCATTAGCAACGTCTGATGCGGGGAAAAATTATCACCGGTTTATTAATCTTGTCGATTGTAAAAATGTAAGTATTGAAGGTGTTACCATGTTTAACAGTACAAGCTGGGATATAGTGCCGATACATTGTAACAACGTGCACATCTACAATGTAAAAATTGTAAGTAATAATGCAAGTGATGACGGCATTGACATTGTGCGTAGCAAAAATGTTTTGATTGAAAACACATTTATCAGAACGAAAGACGATTGCATTGCTGTGAAAGCAAATATGGATTATCCGAAAAGTGAAGGAGTAGACAGCGTGTTGGTCAGGCACTGCACTTTTTGGAATGCCTTATGGGGTAATGCTTTGGAAATTGGTTTTGAGTTAAACTCATCAGAAGTAAAAAATATCAGCTTCGTTGACAACGATATTATTCATGTGGAAGCCGGAGCAACAATGAGCATACATAACGCAGGTATTGCAACCGTTAAAAATATTGTGTATGATAATATCCGCATTGAGAATTCAAGACAAAAGCTGTTTGATTTCGCCATTTTTCGTTCGCAGTATTCAATGGACGGAACAACAGATGAACAGGAAAGAAAAAAATTATACCTAAATGGGGCATGGGATGGAGTGCTCGTTGTTCCCCCGAATGAAAAAGCAGAACATGCTACCTATCGCGGTAAAATCGAAAACGTTTCCTTGAAAAATATTCAAATAATTGACGGAGGGTTACCTTTTTCTATTTTTTGTGGTTATGATAACGAACATGACGTTAGTAATATCAAAATTAAGAATTTATCACTACACGGATCTAAGATAAACAATCCAAAAGATGCAAAATTTTACCTGGAAAATGCAAAGATTTTTTGGATCAATTAAAGTATTGATACCAATACAAGGAAGGGAGCGTCACCCGGAATTTTGCATTTTTAATTAATGTTCTTAAAAGCGCTGTTATGAAAAAAGTTTTACTCTTTATAATCCTCCTGAGACCTGTTCTTACAAATGCACAAAGGGAACGCCTGGGTAATCATGAGATCAAAACAGATAGAAAGGGGAATATTATTTCGTGGTATAGTAACGAGCCAGGCAAGGCGTGGAGTCACGTAGTACAGTTGGTGTGGCATTTTTGGGATACCATGCGAACTGATGTAAACGGGTTGCCCTATTATATGAACCACCAGGTGTGGCGGCAGGGGATTGACGATCCGCGTGGCATTGGAGGCGATCAATTTTCGATGGCGTTATCATCATGGCGATTGTTATATGAGTTTACGGGCGATGAGCGAATAAAGCAAAACATGACGTTCATTATAGATTATTATTTAAGTCATAGCCTGTCGCCTTCAAATGCTTCATGGCCTGATATTCCTTATCCTTATAACACGCTTGTATTGTCTGGAGTTTATGATGGGGATATGATTCTCGGTAAGGATTTTTCACAACCGGATAAAGCAGCTTCATTTGCCTGGCAACTGCTGCAGTTTTATAAAATGGTTACCCCACCTGATTTTCCCAGAGGAACCGAAAAGCATTATCTGCAATCAGCCGTTGATATTGCAAATACATTGGCAAATCATGTGAAACAGGGTGATGCCGATAATTCTCCTTTGCCATTCAAGGTAAATGCAATAACGGGTGAAACAGGCCGCCTGCAAAATAATAATGGTAACGGAACAGAAGTAGGGTTAAGTAATTATACAACCAACTGGAGCAGCAGCCTCGAATTGTTTGAGGCGTTGCGCAAAATGAAAGTGGGTGACACGATCGCCTATAAAAAGGCATTTGATATTATTTTAAAGTGGATGATCCGGTATCCTTTGCAAAACAACAAGTGGGGGCCTTTTTTTGAAGATGTGCCCGGCTTCAGTAACACCCAAATCAATGCAATAACCTTTGCCCGGTATATTATGATGCACAGGCAGTACTTTCCTGATTGGAATCAACAAGTGAAAAGAATTATTCAATGGGTTCACCAAACGCTCGGTAACAAAACCTGGCAGAAATATGGAGTATTTGTAACAAATGAACAAACAGCATATATGGTTCCGGGCAACAGTCATTCTTCACGCGAGGCATCTACAGAACTTGAATATATGGCACTTACGGGGGATACTGAATATCTTCCAAATGCTGTAAGGGAATTAAATTGGGCAACGTACATGGTAGATGCAGATGGAAAGAACCGATATCCTCATGATGATTATTGGTTAACGGACGGGTATGGTGATTATGTCCGCCATTTCTTACGGGCAATGGCGGCAAAACCTGAATTAGCTCCGGAGGATGAGAATCATTTGTTGTCCACAACTTCTGTTGTTCAAAGTATCGGCTACACAAAGAACATCCATTACACCACATGGGATTCAGCCGGTAAAGAAGTATTCCGGTTAAGACAAAGACCCGCTAATATTTTTTTTGATGGTAAAATACCGGCAAGCAACGAAAGTTTACAGTGGAAAGCTTTAAACAAAGGCGGAATACTTGTTATTAAAAGAACAAAAAACAGAAATGTGACAATAGATTTTTAGATCAACCTGTTTTTCCTGTTAAAAAGTATAAGAAACTCCGATAATAATTTTATTGACTCTGCAAGTCTTTATAGCTAATCAAATTTATATTTTTTTTCCGGATGAATTTTTTGACCTTAATGCTGGTGAAAACATCCACAACCCCTTGCCTGTCCTCAGCAACGTTTTCATATCCTTTAAGATGAATTGCCTGTAATTCGGGCGAATTAACAGCAGGATGATCAATAAACAAATACGTTTTACCAGGCTGAAGCGTATCGAGCATTGCAATAAAACTTTTTATTTTTTCGGCACCCGTCGTATGTGCGCCATTATAATCTACGTTAAGCAGATCCCCATCTCCTGTCTCAAGCATCAGGTGGTATTCTTTTGCCAGCTTCTTTGCCAATGCTGCAACGGTAGTATCCATATTGATGCAACCCATATGGGCTGAGATATGTGTAATGCCCGGAATATTTTTCATCGCCACTTCAATTTGTGCGCGCCATTCTTTTTCTATGTCTGACAGCTTCCATTGATGTGCTAATAAATTTTGGTTCGGGTAATTTTTGTTGTTCCAGATCATAGGGTAGAAATACCCGTTCGAATCTGTAAGGCTCTTACAATCCGTTAACGGGCGCCATTTTTCGTTATCCCATTCACTGGTTAATGTAAGATGAATGCCAACATCTATGGAAGGGTTTTCTTTCAATAATGTTACTGCTTCCGGAAACCATGGGGAAGGAACCAATACTTCAACAGATTTTTCAATTCCCTTTTTATATGATTTGATAATCCCCAGGTTTCCTGCATGTGAAAACCCCATATCATCGCCGCGTATAATTAATCGTGCGGATCTTGTTTGGGCATTTAAACTTGTGACGATCAGGATGGCTGCTATCATTAATAATACTTTCATATTTATTTGAAATTTACAGTTCTGGATTCCATTTTATTATTGATTATGGTTATTGATTTCATTGAATTGTTTACTTGTATAAATAAAGAAGACTGGGACAAAAAAGAATTGCCATGATAAACTTCTTCTTTTCTTGTGGCACCATTTCGCAAATGAATATAAATTGTTTTATCATTTGGATCAAGGCCGATAGTTTTTATAGAAGTATTATTAAGCGTGTATAGTTGAAGCGGCCCCTGGTTCTCGGAGGCGGCAACTAAATAATGATTGCCTGTGCCCCGTAGCTTAACCAAAGCTTTCGCGTTGCCATCAATACAAATGCCACTTTGCATCATAGTTTCGGGTGTAAAACCACCTTTTCCATTGCCCAGCAATACAAGTCCGTTCATGGCATCGTACCGTCCATTCGTTGGCTCGTTTCCAAAATCGTTTCCACAAAGCAAAACATCTAAATTGCCGTCGCTGTTAAAATCATCTGCAATCATTGCAAAAACCGGAGCGAATTGAGCCGGTGCAGGCAATGGGTGCACTTTAAACTTTCCTTTACCTAGATTCTCAATATAACAACTTGCAAAATTGTTAGCCTGTAAATGCACAGCATTATTTAAATCAGCATCAGAAAAAATATCATGTATATCGGCCGCTGCAAAGGATTTATAAGAAGGAAACTTTTTGTTTAATAAAGGCAACTGAGCCATTACATTATCACGGGCTGAAACAGGGAACTCTTTTTTATTTCCGTGCTGGTCTTTTAAATAAAGGGACATAAGTGCATCAAGTGAACCATTATTGTCAAAATCTTTCGCGTAAATATTTACAGGGTATT
>DASTXM010000062.1:0-25237 GCA_035765495.1 Hanamia sp. | reverse complement strand
AAACTCCATCCAGTGCTGCATCAGGCTGACCGGTTGCCAAACTTGTTCCTACACCAAAAGAATCGATTGGCGCTTTTTGATCCAACAAACTTTTGATAAGGTATTCATCTAACTGGTTAGAAACTACAATTTGCACTTCCTTCAAACCGGCATCATCCAATTGTTTTCGAGCTTTTTTAGAAAGATAAGCAAGGTCGCCGCTGTCGAGTCTTATCGCTTTCAATTGTTGCCCTCTTTCTTTCATTTCTTTGGCAACAATTATCGCATTTGGAATTCCACTTTTCAAAGTGTTGTAAGTATCAACGAGCAGCGTGCAATTATGAGGTTCTGCTTCAGCAAATTTTCTGAATGCCATCAACTCATCTTCCTGGCTTTGGATAAATGAATGGGCCATTGTGCCGACAGCGGGGATATCATATCTCCTGGCGGCAAACATATTTGAAGTGCTGTCAAATCCTCCGGCGATCGCTGCACGACTTGCAGAAATACCGCCAAGTGACTGTGCTCTTCTTAATCCAAATTCACTCAAATAACGATCGCCTGCGGCATAACGGATTCTCGCTGCCTTGCTTGCAATCAACGATTGAAAATTCAAATAATTCAATAAGAGTGTTTCTATCAATTGAACTTCTGCAAGACCACCGCTAACTTCCATCAAGGGTTCCAGCGGAAAAGCCACTTCACCTTCCTGCATCGAACAAATTGATCCTTTGAATTTAAATTCCTCAAGCCACGATAAAAAGTCTTTATCAAAACCTTGTTTGTTTAACCAATCAATATCTTTCTTATCGTAATGAAAACTTTCAATAACCGGCAATAACTCTCCTATTCCGCAAAAAATAACATAACCGCCGGCAAAAGGATTTTTTCTAAAAAAATAATCAAAGCAAACAGGTAGATCCTGGGTTTTTGCTTTGAAATAAGCTTCGGCCATTACCAGTTCATACATGTCTGTATAAAGCCCGGAGTTAGTTTGAATCATAAATTGGTTAGGATCAGTCATTATATAATTTTAGAGAAAAAATTGCAGTTTAAGAAACCGTTTCGAGTAAGAAATGTTTTTCAGCCATTTCGCGAATATTATCACCAATCGCTAATGATGCAGTTGCTGCTGGCGAAGGAGCATTCAAAACATGAATGCTTGTGTCCCGATATTCAATTCTGAAATCATCACGCGTATCTCCTTGCTCGTTCAACAACATAGCGCGAACACCCGAACGGCCGGGTTTTATGTCATCCATCGTTAACGAAGGAACCAGTCGCTGCAACGTTTTTAAAAAAAGTTTTTTTGAGAATGCCCTTCGATATTCATTTATTCCAAAACTCATGTTTTGAAAAAACAATTTCCAGGTGCCTTTATAGGTAAGTGCATCAATTGTATCTCTTAAATCAAAATCCGTTTTCCCATAACCTTCTCTCTTAAAAGTAAAGACAGCATTTGGTCCGCACTCCACTCCGCCATTTGTCATCCTCGTGAAATGTACACCGAGAAAAGGAAAGGCGGGATTAGGAACGGGGTAAATGAGATTTTTAATTTTATGTTTTGCCTGCTCGGTCAGTTCATAATAATCTCCACGAAAACCAACTACTTTTTCTTTCAGATCAACCTGGTCTTTTATTGCAAGACGATCTGCCTGTAAACCACCGCAAAAAATGGTAAAGCGACTTTGATAGATCTCTTTATTTGTAGAAATAATATTTACGCCATCTTCTTTTTGAAAAGCTATTGCTTCGGTATTTAAAACCAATTTGCTTTTTGGATTGATCGACAACGCAATTTCCACCATCTTATCCGTGGCCTTCACATAATCTATAATACCTGTGCAGGGAACCCAAATGCCTGCAATTCCTTCGCAAAAAGGTTCATGCTCTTTGATTTGTTGCGCATTTATTTTTTCAATTCCTTCAATTCCGTTTTGCAAACCGGTCTCAAATATCTTGTCAAGGTAAGGCAATTCACTTTCGTCAGTTGCTACCACTACTTTACCGCAAACGTCGTGAGGAATATTATTTTCCTGCGCAAATTTTACCAGCGCTTTTCTTCCTTCAACACAATTATTTGCTTTCAATGATCCCGGCTTGTAATACAAGCCGGAATGCATAACACCGGAGTTATTACCGGTCTGATGAAAAGCCAGTCTTGGTTCTTTTTCTATTATAATTATCTTTAAAGAAGGATAATGTTTTTGCAATTGATAAAAAGTAGCGGCTCCAACAATTCCGCCCCCGATAATGGCAATGTCAAAAATTTCGTTTTCCAATATTGAAATTTAAAATTCAGAATTATTTGTTGTTTATTTCAAAGAGATTCACAGGTTACATGCAAAAATAAATCTTCTGAAATTGTTTTATGCCGTTTATAGCATACGAACAAAAAACAAAAAATTTTTTTTCCCACAGAACATAAATTGCCTGTCATGCTAAAAATATTTTTAATAGATTTAAAAAAAGATTCAAAATGTCTGCAAAAGTCAACTGGCCGGAGGCCATCAAACCACTTCTGAAAAAATACAGGAAGAAAAAACATCCCTTGGAATACCAAAATAATTACCAGCTAGTCGTAATGGTTATTTTGGCTGCACAGGATTCGGACAAACACATCAATCAACTGGCGCCTGAATTATTTAGAGCATTTCCAAATATGCAATCTCTTTCAAAAGCAACTCCTGAAACGCTTGATCCTTACATTAACAAGATCCGGAAGCATGCTGATAAAGGAAAGTGGCTTATTTCACTTGCGCAAACAGTAAAAAAAGATCAAAACATTCCGCTCACTCTTTCTCGGTTGGTTGCCTTGCCCGGCATCGGCAATAAATCTGCGAATGTGATTATGAGAGAAGCAGGAGCAAGGCCGGAAGGTGTTATTGTTGACTTGCATGTGGTGCGCGTAGCACCCCGCTTAGGGATCGCAACCGGAAGTGACCCCAAAAAAATAGAAAAGCAAATAATGGAAATCTTACCGCCAAAACAATGGGATGCAGGAATGGCAATGTCTTTCCTCGGCAGGGAAATTTGCCGGCCAAAACCACTGTGCGAAATTTGTTTGATGAACCAAGTTTGCGCTTATTACAATTCATTGAAATAAGAAGTAAAGCAACAATTAGTCAAGGTTTTTATTTTGCCATTTCTACATTTACAGATTATTTATACTCGTCAGGCGCTTTCATTAACAACTCAATTCTATTCAACTTATTTTTGCAAAATGATTGCAATAGATGATATCCTTGTAAGTGACCAATTGATTGAAGAACAATTTGTGTGCGACCTTGAAAAATGTAAAGGCGGTTGTTGTGTGGATGGCGATGCAGGCGCACCTCTTGAAAATGGTGAACTCCAAGAGCTAAATTCGATTTATGCTACCGTTGAACCTTATCTTACAGAAGAAGCAAAACTGGTAATCCAAACAGAAGGAAAATATGTTTACGATACCGAATTTGGTTGGGTTACCCCGACAATCAGCAATGGCATGTGCGCTTATGGAATCGTGGATAAAAAAGGAATCGTAAAATGTGCCATTGAACAAGCGTTCAATGATGGAAAGATAGAGTGGAAAAAACCTATCAGTTGCCATCTTTTTCCTGTAAGAATTCAAAAAACCAAACGCGCTGAACTGGTTAATTATGAACCTCGCAAAGATCTTTGCGCCGCTGCCTGTGCTTTGGGGAAAAAATTAAAATTGCCTGTTTACCAATTTTTGAAGGAACCGCTGATTCGTAAATATGGAAAAGAATTCTATGAAGCGCTCGAAGCCACTGCAGGACATTTAAAATCCACAAAATAACTTGTACTAAAATATTCAATATCACGATGAATAAATTTACACTTTCACTTTTAGGAATCGTTTTTCTCTTTTTGAGTTCGTGCACCCCGAACCATGCGAAGATCGATAGCAGCCTTAAAAAATATTTTGATTCTGCAAATGTTGAAGGATGCTTTGCTTTGCTGAATAATCAAATGGGAAATATAACTGTGTACAACATGGGCCTGGATACATCAAGGCTTGCATCCGGCTCATCTTTTAAAATTCCTGAAACATTGATCGGCATTCAAACCGGCAAAATTACCAATGGAAACACGAGGTTATTTGGCGACAGTGCCAACACAAGCAATCCAACTTTAAAAGATGCATTTGAGGGTTCTTCCGTTCCATTTTTCAGTGAACTTGAAAAGCAGATTGGCAAAGACACTTTACAATTCTGGATCGATTCATTGGGTTATGGCAATAAAAAATTAAGTGAAAATGCAGATAGTACCTGGCCTCCGCAGAAGTTGGAGATTTCTCCCGATGAACAATTGGGCTTGATGAGCAAATTGTATTTTGACCAATTGCCTCTCCAGAAATATGCACAGGACATGGTAACGAGTTTATTAACGGAGGAAAGCGATTCGCTTTATAAGTTAAATTATACAACAGCTTCGGGTGTTGATTCGGCAAACCACCCAATCGGTTGGGCACTTGGATGGATAGAAGAAAACCGGCACATTTATTTCTTCATAACCTTTGCCAGGAGTACTAATCCTTCGGCGAATATAGAAAAGACTGCAGCAGATATTTCAAAAGCTGCGTTGAAACATCTTGGATTTTTTCAAGGTCAAAAATGAGGTGAATCAATTTGTTAAATCGTTCATGCGTTGCTGTTAGATAAACAACAATTTAACAGTAAACCGACAAACGATTCACTTTTTCATTTTTAATTTAGCAATCGCAGATGCTTCACTTTCAATACATAGAATATTTTATTGCGCTGGCAGCTGTGCCTGTGATGATTATATTCTATGTACAATTGGTGAGATGGAAGAAAAAAACGAAGAAGAAAATCGGCGATCCCCAATTGGTGAATGAATTGACTTCCGGATATTCTCCAAAAAAATTTCGAATCAAATTCATCCTTGTAATTATCGCTTTTGCCTTGTGTGTTTTTGCTTTAGCCGGACTTGTAACTCCAAATGGAAATCAAAAGATCTCGAGAAAAGGTGTTGATATGATGATAGCGCTGGATGTGAGCAAAAGTATGCTCGCTCAAGACATTAAACCATCCAGACTTGAACGCGCCAAACAATTGGTATCAACGATTATTGACAATTCGCCGGATGATAAGATTGGGCTCGTGATTTTTGCGGGACGTGCCTATTTGCAAATGCCTTTGACCGTTGATCATGAAGCTGCAAAAATGTATCTCGCTTCTGCTTCGCCAGATGATGTGCCCACACAAGGAACCGTTATCAGCGATGCTTTGAAAATGTGCGATGCCGCTTTCAATCCAAATGAAAAAACTTTTAAATCGGTTCTTCTGATCAGCGACGGTGAAGATCATGATGATGATGCGATTAAAGAGGCAAAAGATTTAGGGAAAGAAGGGATCATGATCAATACAGTGGGCATCGGTTCTCCTCAAGGTGCTCCGATTTTGGATCCTGCTACCGGCCAGTATAAAAAAGATGATAAAGGCGAAACGGTAATTACCAAATTGAATCAAAAGGAACTAAGTGATATAGCAAAGGCGGGCAACGGAATTTATCAATTGTACAACAGTACTGATGCTGTCGCTTCAAACATCAAACGCGCGCTTGCAAATATTGGCACGGAAACCAGCAGCAGCGATAGCTTGTACATTTCCTTCAAACAATACTTCCAATACTTTTTGGCCGCCGCACTTCTCTTATTACTTATTGAATTTTTTCTATCAGAAAAGAAGATGGCAAAAATGAAAGGTGCAGTTGTCCTGTTGTTCTTTCTTGGTTTGAGCGCTTCCTCTTTTGCACAAAACTCAAAAGATCAGATCATAAAAGGAAATAAAGCATACAAGGAAAATAAATTTGATGTAGCAGAAAATGCATACCGGGACGCATTAAAAACTTCCGACAGTGATGTGACGGCAAGCTACAATCTTGGAAATGCATTGTACAAAAAAAATAATAATGACGAAGCGGTTCAGTATTATGATAATGCTATTGCCTACACAAAAGATAACGCAGTAAAGCAAAAGGCTTATTACAATAAAGGCGTTGCTTTCCAGGCAGCAAAAAAACTACCGGAATGCATCAGGGCTTATGAAAATGCTTTGCTCCTGAATCCCAATGATGAGGATGCGAGACAAAATTTGCAGCGAGCCCTGAAAGAACAACAAAAGCAACAACAGCAACAAAATAAAAACCAGGACAAGAATAAAAACCAAAAAAAGCAACAACCAAAAAACCAACCACAGAACAACCAACAGAAAAATAACCAGCCTAAGCCTTCTCCTTCCAAATTATCCAAACAGGATGCAGAAGAAAAATTAAAATCGCTGTTGGAAAATGAAAAACAGCTGCAGGATAAAATGCATAAAATAAAAGGCGCTCCGGCACCAAATAGTCCTGAAAAAGACTGGTAAATGCAGCAGTAAACAAACAAATTATTTTGATTTTAATTTCATTTTAACCAATAAACCAATTAACCAATAAACCATTCCACCAATCCACTAATTCGTATTTTTGCAACTCAATCATAAAGTACAATCATGCAACTCTTTGCAGAGTCATTAACTCAATATAAACGACTTAAAACACTTGAAGTAAAGGTCGGCGACCTCCTTATCGGGAATTATCACCCGATACGAATTCAAACGATGACGACAACCGATACGATGAACACTGAAGCAACGGTTCAGCAAACGATTCGTTGCATTGAAGCGGGTGCAGAAATGGTTCGGATAACCGCACCTTCAAAAAAAGATGCAGAAAATTTATTAAATATAAAAAATGAATTGAGAAAACGCGGGTACACGACACCGTTAGTGGCCGATATTCATTTTACGCCGAATGCTGCAGAAATAGCTGCACGTATTGTAGAAAAGGTTCGTGTGAACCCAGGTAATTATGTTGACAAGAAAAAATTTGAGCTGATAGAATATTCAAATGCAGATTATGAAGAAGAAATTGAAAGGATAAGAAACCGCTTTACACCACTGGTAAAAATTTGCAAGGAATATGGAACAGCAATGCGTATTGGAACAAATCACGGTTCGCTGAGCGACCGAATCATGAGCCGTTACGGAGATACTCCGATTGGAATGGTGGAAAGCGCGATGGAATTTTTAAGAATCGCTGAAAGTGAAAATTATTACAACATTGTGCTCAGCATGAAAAGCAGTAATCCCCAGGTGATGGTGGAAGCTTATCGCTTGCTGATCGAAAATATGTACAATGAATTGGGTCATTGTTACCCGTTGCATTTAGGAGTAACTGAGGCCGGAGATGGGGAAGATGGAAGAATAAAATCAGCCATTGGTATCGGAACATTACTGGAAGATGGAATTGGTGATACCATCAGAGTTTCATTGACGGAAGACCCGGAATTTGAACTGCCGGTTTGCAGGGACATTGTAAAAAGATATACATATAGAAAAGAAGAAAAATTAAATGTTCCTCCTGTTGAGAAAATCTCTTCCATTTACCCGGACATAACGTTGGTGCATACACGCGAAACTTTTTCCGTAGAAAATATTGGAGGAAAAAATGTTCCTGTTGTCATTGCCGATTTTCATAAAAGTGAAAAAATCACTCCCCGTGATTTAAAAAGCATTGGCTACAGCTATAATCCTGTTTCCGATAAATGGAACATTGGAGATTTGGCAGCCGATTATGTTTTATGCGGAAATACACAAATTGATTTTGCACTTCCCGGAACACTTCGGCTGATTCATAACTATGAAACGTGGAAGAAATTTGAAGACAAATCACAATCATTTCCTTTACTCTCAGAAGAGGAATTTTTAAACGACCTATCAGAATTATCAGCAATTCTAAATTTTGTAAACCTTGATTGTTATTCTGAAAAAGCAACCCAAATGGACAGGGAAAAGTTATTTGAAAAGGTGAAGGAGAATTCAAAAGTTGTCCTGGTTTTAAGCTGTGAAAATGAAAATGCCTTTCAAAGTGTACGACGGATGTTTGGTGAATTAAATGAAAGGAAAGTTGCCAACCCGGCAATTCTTATTTGCAACAGCCAAAAAGATTCAATGGATGAAACGCTTATACACTTTGCCATTGAGACTGGTGCGCTTTTGATTGACGGATTTGGAAACGGCATTTTTCTCACTGATCATTTTTCAGAAAACCATAAAGCCACTGATCACAACTTGATTAATTCTATTGGGTTTGGAATATTGCAGGCTTCGCGAACAAGAATCTCAAAAACAGAATTTATAAGTTGTCCTTCTTGTGGAAGAACATTATTTGATTTACAGGAAACAACAGCAAAAGTTCGTTCAGTCACCAATCATTTAAAAGGCTTGAAGATTGCGATCATGGGGTGTATTGTAAACGGTCCCGGAGAGATGGCGGATGCTGATTTTGGTTACGTAGGAAGCGGTCCTGGCAAAATCACTTTATACAAAGGAAAGGAAATTGTGAAGCGAAATATTCCTGAAGAAATTGCAGTGGAAGAACTGATCAATTTATTGAAGGAAAATGAAGTTTGGATAGAGCCTCAAATGGTTGCCCAGTAAAAGAACAATAAAATAAAAATTTTATTTTTATTCCTGCTACTTATCAAACAACAATCAATTGAAAACAGATTTCTTAGTAATTGGAAGCGGCATTGCGGGACTCACTTATGCGCTCAAAGTAGCCCGTGAATGCCCTGATAAAACAATAACCATTCTTACCAAAACCGAAAGCGAGGAGACGAATACAAAGTACGCGCAGGGCGGAGTTGCTGGCGTTACGGACTTCGATAAAGACAGTTTTGAAAAACACATTGAAGACACGCTGATTGCCGGTGATGGTTTATGCAATCCCGAAGTGGTAGAGATCGTTGTAAAAGAGGGCGTGGAAAGAATAAGGGAAATAATTAATTGGGGTGCCGACTTTGATAAGGATAAATCAGGAAATTATTCCTTGGGTAAAGAAGGTGGCCACAGCGAGTTTCGCATACTTCATCATAAAGACGTTACCGGGAAAGAAATTGAGGATACGTTGCTTGAGGAGATTGCCAGTTATCCTAACATTAAGTTGGTCAATCATTGTTTCGTGATCGACATTATCACGCAACATCATTTAGGTTATTTGGTCACCAAAGCAACGCCGGATATTGAATGTTTTGGTGTATATGTTTTGAACCTGCACAACAACCAGATCGAAAAAATAATTTCCAAAATTACTTTGCTTGCTACCGGTGGTAATGGGCAGGTTTATCGCACCACCACCAATCCTTCCATTGCCACCGGCGACGGCGTAGCTATGACTTACCGGGCGAAAGGAAGAATTGAAAATATGGAATTCATCCAGTTTCATCCTACAGCCTTGTATGAAGCCGGAAAAAGCGGCCAGGCGTTTTTGATTACCGAAGCAGTACGTGGAGATGGAGCAATTTTGCGTAACATTCGTGGCGAAGCCTTCATGGAAAAATATGATGAAAGAAAAGATCTTGCTCCACGAGATATTGTTGCACGGGCTATTGACCAGGAAATGAAAATTAACGGAACGGAGTACGTTTTCCTTGATTGCACCCAAATGGATATGGAAAAGTTTCTTCATCATTTTCCAAACATCTATGAAAAATGTAAATCAATAGGAATTGACGTTTCCAAACAATTGATACCGGTCGCTCCGGCAGCCCACTACAGTTGCGGCGGAATAAAAACAGACGTTTGGGGAAGAAGTTCGATAAAGAATCTTTATGCCTGCGGCGAATGTGCCAGCACAGGTTTGCACGGTGCCAACAGGCTTGCGAGTAATTCACTTTTGGAGGCGATGGTTTTTGCACATCGTTGTTACCTTGATTCAATAGCAAAGATTGACAATATTAACTTCAATGAATCGATCCCTGATTGGAATGCAAAAGGAACCAACGCTCCAAAAGAAATGATCCTGATTACGCAAAGCCTTAAAGAATTGCAATTGCTGATGACCGATTATGTTGGAATAGTAAGAACGAACGTAAGGTTGGAACGAGCAATGAAAAGGCTTGATCTACTTCATTTGGAAACTGAAAAATTATACCAGGCAACTTCCGTTTCACCGCAACTTTGTGAATTAAGAAATTTAATAACAGTTGGATATTTGATTGTAAAAAGTGCTGAATTCAGGCACGAAAGTCGTGGATTGCATTTCAATACTGATTATCCGGGAAAGAGTAACTTGGTGCAGAATACAGTGTTGTAAAAGGAATATCTATTCATCCGGGTTTTGGAGTGTTATTGGCTGCAATCTATAGGCATTTACATAACGGCCTTTTTGTTGGGCAGGGATCCACTTTGGTCCGTTTTTAATCGCATCAACCCCTATTTTTCCAAGTAGTTTGCCACAATTATTTATTACTGCAACATCATGGACTGCTCCATTTTTGTCAACAATAAATCTTATTATACAGGTTCCGTAATCGCTTTGTTTAAATTCCTCAATATGAAGCATTATCGCTCTCGAAATGTAACTTGACCATGCAGATGGTCCTCCGGGAAATGCAGCTTCCACTTCAGCTTTTGTAAAAACTTTATCTAAATCTTCATGATCTGGTACAGGTAATTCCTTTCCATTTTCATTATAATTAGTCATTTTGACAAGGCTATCGTTTTCATAAATAGATTTGGACAATAACTTACCACCTGGATAATAGGAGTAGGAAGTTTCCGCGATTCTTGATCCATCAGAATAAACAATAGAATCCTGAATTTGCCCTTTCCAATTCCAATCTTTCCAAAGGCCATCCTTCTTTCCCAACATATAAACCCCTTCCATTTCTTTGTTACCGTTTTGCAAATAGCTTACAAAAAGTCCATTGCTTTGTTGTAAAGAAGAATCAGTAAAATGTTCGATCAATAGCAATCTCTTTTCTTTTTTATCGAAAACTTTCAATTCAAAAGAACCATTTTGATAGGCGCCCTCCCCCACAAAAACTGCATGCGATGGTTTATTCACCAGGTTAAGATCTTTATCAAAATAGTAGGCATATTGGTTTTGGGCTTTAGCAAACGCAGCAGTAAAGAGGAAACCGATAAGCAGAAAAATTTGTTTCTTCATAATTTAGATAGAATTAGTCATCGCTAAAATAGAAATAATTCTTATTAAGAACGAATGCAAGAACCGAATTAGTGTTAGAAGAACAATATTGAATCGAGGATTCTTTCTCTTACTTTTCAATCGTAACCGGGGTACCCACCGGAATATAACTATACAAATCAGCGGCTTCGTGGTATTTTAAAGAAATACATCCATCAGTCCAGTTTTGGTAATAATCAACGGTCCATTCCTCCTGTGGGCGTGTAGCGTGTATGGCAATCCCACCACCGATGTTGGCGCTTTTGGGAATTAGTCCTTCTGCCTTTCTTTCATCAAACTTTTTATAGCTTTCGGCATTCGGATAATTCAGGAGAAGCTCATATTTCCATTTGGTATTGTTTCTTTTTAAAATGATCTTGAAATTGCCTTCGGGTGTTCTTTTATCGCCTGCCATATATTTATCCCTGAAATCGCTGCTACCGAATACACATGGATAAGTAGCATACCAACCTTTGTTGTCGAAAACACGCAATTCATATTTTCTTTTTGAAACTATGATGTAATAGGGATTGTAATTTGTAGCCACAGTGGATACTGGTTTTAGATTGTCATGCCTGGAATAAAAATTCCTCTTATTTGTTCGGTTAGCGGGGGCAACGGAAAGAAATGAAATGGAAAAAAACAGTAAAAGGCTGATATATTTTAAAGGCGTTTTCATCTTTCGGAGGTAGTGCAATCTAAAAAAAACCTTTGTTCACTCAAAATTGCAAAGCGGCTCAAAAGTCTTTTTAACTTTTATTAAAAGCGTTTTTAACTTTTGTTTGATGCAGCGTTTCTCCGAAAGTTTAATTGAAGAAATCCTTAATTAATCCCATTCAGCTTCTTTTTGTTTTCTCTGTTTATCCACGGGTTTGCTGATGAAAATACTGATCTCATATAGAATGATCAATGGTACGGCCACGATCGTTTGACTTGTCCAGTCGGGTGACGGCGTAATAACTGCAGCAACGATGAGGATGACCACATAAGCATATTTGCGATAGTTCTTTAAAAACTTTGGGGTTATCAGGCCAAGTTTAGATAATACATAAGCAAGAACAGGCAACTCAAACGCAAGCCCACAACCAACTATCAAGGATGTAAGGGTATCGATATAGTCATCTAGTGTAGGCATGTATTTATACACACCTAAACTTCCTAACTGGAAATTTGCCAGGAAATTAAAGGTAAATGGAGCTAATAAGTAATATCCAAAAGCTGCCCCTGTAAAGAAACACAATGAAACCCATCCAATGCTTCCACGGGCATAACTGATTTCTTTTGCGGAAAGAGCCGGTTTTACAAATCGCCACAATTCCCACATCAAATAAGGAAATGCAATGACAATAGCACCAATGAAAGAAATGTTTATAGCCGACATAAAAGGTCCGCTAACCGTTTGACCTAAAAGTTGAAAATTTACTGGCGGCATACATAAGGAGTCCCCTAAATGTAGTTTGTGCCCAAGATTACACAAGCCGGAATAAGTAACAAAACTATTCCTGGAAGGAGCCAGAATTATATTATCAAAAATCCAATCTCTATAAACAAATACCACACCGGCAACAACGATCAAAACGATTGCGGACCGGAAAAGGTGCCACCGCAAGACTTCAAGGTGATCCATGAAACTCATTTCTGCCTCATCAGATTCCTTCGCCTTTCCGCGTATTTTCTGGAAGAAAACTTTTCTTTCTGATACTGTACTCAAATTTTCTGGTTACTTTATGCAAATATAATAGTAGGAAGCTAATCCCGAAATGGATTGCCAAATTTAAAATTGTTAAGGTTTATTTTTCACTTTTATTTTAATGCATGGCTGCCGAAAGATCAACCTTCTTGTTTTTCTTTTCCTTTATCAAAAGAATAAAAGGCACGCAAATGAGAAATAAGACGCCAATGTATAAAAATACATCCATATAAGACAAAACCATTGCTTGTTTGGTAACAGAAAAATCCAATGCTTTATAAGCGGATTGCAGTGCTACATCCGGAGTCATTCCTTTGCTTTCAAAACCTCGCTGCATCATCGTTACACGGTTTTGAACTGTAGCGCTGCTCGCACTCAAATGGCCAATAAGATTAACACGATGACGCATGTTCGCTTGCGCGATAAAAGTAGTAATTACAGCCACACCAAAGGAACCACCCAGTTGTCGCATCATTCCGGTGAAAGCCGCTCCCTCTCCTATTTGTTTTCCGTACAATGTAGAAAGTGATAAGGTGGTGATTGGGATAAACAACATACTCAAACCAAAACCACGAAACATGAGCAACCACCAAAAAGATTCCGAAGGTGTATCCGGAGTGAGAATTTTATAAGCCCAAACACTATAAATAAAAAAGATGATCAATCCGGCAGCGACAAGATATTGTTGTTTAATGCCCCGTTGCAAAAGCTTTCCGATTATCGGCATCATAAAAGCGGTTGCAATTCCCGATGGAATGAACAATAATCCAGCATCCTCTGCAGTCCAGCCAAGAGTTGTTTGGGTGTATAAAGGAATGATGAATGTGGAACCATACAAACCAAAGCCAAGGATGAACGACAAGACCGTTCCGATTCTCAAGTTTCCGTTTTTGAGAACGCGTAGTTCTACAATCGGATTTTTATAAGTCAGTTCGCGCCAGAGGAAAAAGAAAAATCCGAAAATACAAAGAACAGTTAGCCAAATGATCAAACTGCTGTTGAACCAATCATCATCATGACCTTTTTCCAAAACGTATTGCAGTGAACCAACAGAAATCGCCAATAAAATTATTCCGAGAAAATCAATGTTTGAACGTGAAGTTTTTTCCATAAATTTTGGACTTCGCACAAATTGCAATGTTAACAACGTAGCGATAATTCCGATAGGAATATTGATATAAAAAATATAAGGCCAACTAAAGTGATCTACAATGTAACCTCCAAGAGGTGGACCTAAAGTTGGACCGATGATAACACCCAAGCCATAAATTGCCTGCGCCATTCCTCTCTTTTCAATCGGGTAACTTTCGGTTATGATCGTTTGGGAAGTTACCAGCAAAGCCCCGCCGCCGAGCCCCTGGCAAAAACGGAAGATCACCAATTCCCAAATTCCTGTTGCATTTCCACATAAAAAAGAGAAAGTGGTAAAGATCATGATGGAAGCGGCAAAATAATTTCTACGACCAAATTGTTGAGAAAGCCAGCTGGTCATTGGCACTACTATCACATTTCCAATCGCATATGCGGTTACCACCCAACCGATCTCAGTAAGTGTTGCACCCAAATTCCCCTTCATATCGGTGAGCGCCACATTTACGATCGTTGTGTCTACGATTTCAAGCAAAGCCGCTATGATAGCCGTTATCGTAACGATAGCGCGCCTGCTGCCGTATTCAACCAAAGAATTATCCTGTTGTATCATTTACCGCTGCTGATCTTTATAATTTATTTAAGATGAACGTCAACGTCCACATTCATTCCAGGTCTTAATCTTTGAAGCAAAGAATCAGATGGATTTGTAAATTCAATTTTAACAGGAACGCGCTGAACCACTTTTACAAAGTTTCCTGTTGCATTGTCCGGGGGAAGTAGAGAAAATTTAGCGCCTGTCGCCGGAGAGAAAGAAGAGACCACTCCCTCAAAATCATGAGATGGAAACGCATCAACATGAATAACCGCCTTTTGACCAACAGCCATTTTACTTAATTGTGTTTCTTTAAAATTGGCAACTACCCATTGTTTATCACTGTGTACAATATTGAACGTCGATTGGCCAACTTGCAACAACTGCCCGGGCACTACATCTACTCTTGAAACACGCCCGTCGGCCGGAGCAGTAATGATTGTATAAGATAATTTCAATTTTGCATTTTCTACTTCCACTTCTCTCTGTTTCACTTCAGATTCTGCTACGCCAACAGATTCATAAGTGGCTTTAGATTGCGAGGCAACAACACCCGTTTGTGTGCTTGCCTGTTTCTTTTGTTGCTCCAAAATATCCAGTTGCCTTTCGGCCAATTCTTTTGCTGCCTGGGCTTGTTCAAATTGTTGTTGTGTGATTGAATGATCTTTGATCAGGTTTTGATAGCGATTAAAATCCTGTGTTGCCCGCGTTAATTTTACTTTTGCTGCTGCTATCTGAGCATCTACAGTTGACACACCAACTTCTGAACTTGCAATTCCGGATTGCGCAGCTTGTGCATTTGCCTTGCTGGCAGCAACATTACTTTTTGCAGTTTCCAGTGCTGCTTCAGCTTGCTTCAATTGGATTTGATAATCACGATCATCAAGAATGATAAGTGTATCGCCTTTGTGCACCACCTGGTTGTCTTTCACTCTAACCTCGTTAACATATCCTGAAACCCGGGGAATAACGGGAATGATATCGGCTTCAATCTGAGCATCATCAGTATCTTCGTGATGCTGGGCATATATATACTTTGAGATTCCAAACCATCCGCCGCCAACTATCATCACAATGAGTATGATCAAAAATATTTTGCTTCTTTTTTTGGGTTCGGCCACCACCTTTTCGTTTTTTGTTCTTTCTGAGTTTGAAGAGACTTCTTCTTTTTCTGATTGCATAATAATTTGCCGCTTTTAGTTTTATTGATTATTCGTTAAGGTTCCTGTTGTTTGTAATAATTTGCTGTAAGCCAAAAGCACATCAGCTTTTGCTACTGCCAGATTTATTTTTGCCTGGAGCAAAGCCACATTTGCATCCAATAATTCAGACGTATTTACCAGGTTGTTGTCATATTTATTTTTAGTGATCCTGTAATTTTCTGTTGCCTGCACAACTGCTTTCTGGTAAACTTCTGTTTTCTTTTGACTTAAAAGGAAGTTTTCAAAATCCTGGTTCACCTGTAGTTTTACATGGTCAGCCAACTCAGCTTCATTTTCCGAAATCTCGGTGACATGTGATTTTGCTTCCGCAATTTTTGCTTTTGATTTCCACAATGAAGAAAGATTGTATTGTATCCCAACTCCGACATTTGCTGCATTCGTTATTGTGATCAACTTTGGAATATCAGCAGCAATATATCCGCCTGTTAATGCAATTGTTGGATAGAGATCTGCTTTCGCAATTGATATTCCTGACGTTGCTGCTTTCTTCCTTAATGAGAGCGCCATTATATCTTTTCTACTATTTAATGCAAGTTGTTCATAAACGTCAACAGTTTGTAAATTGTAATTTTTGTCAAACCCTGTTGAGTCAGTATTCAATATGGTAGTTTCAGGATAACCGATCATCAGGTCCATATTGACCATCGCTGTTTTCAAATTACTTTGTGCATCCAGCAAAGACAATTCTACATTCGATGTGTGCAATTCTGATTTCAACAGATCATTTCTGGCCAACAATCCATTTTTTTCCAGCCTGCTGAAAACCGAATCCTGCCCGCGCGATTGTTTTAGATTTTCTTGCACAACATTTACTGTCACAGCTGCTTTGTACAAATTCAGATACGCATTTATCGCATTCAGGATTACCGCTTCTTTATCATTCTCTGCATCAAGCATAGTTGCCTGTTGCAAATATTTTGCGGATTCTATTCCATATTTTATTTTTCCGCCGGTAAAAATCGGTAAAGAAAGATTTAAACTTCCATACATTGCCTGGTGAACATTGGGAATACTGCTTTTATTCCCTGTACTATCACTTCCTCCACCAAATGCGTTTGTTTTTAAAGCGATGTGCGGATTAGTAAGATACATGTAAGTTCCGGACACTCCTCCATTGGGCAACCTGCTATCCAGTGCCTCGCGCAATCGGGCTGAAGCCTCATCATTTTTTGCGGCAGCTGCTTTTAATATGTGGCTGTTCTTAAGGCTCAGATCAATCGTTTGTTGAAGCGTAAGTGTTTTTACATCCTGCGAACTTGAAACGAATGGGCACATACCAAAGGCGAAAAAAACAAGCGCTATTGTTGGGATTAAAAATTTTTCGGGTACAGTCTTTATTTCACTTCTACTCATCTTTTGTAATAATTATTTTTTATTTTTCAACAAATGCGAACGCATTAATTGCTTGGTATGTTCGCTCAATCGCTTTATGAATGGTTTATTATTGAAAGGATTAAATCCTTCTTTTTTTCCCAAAATCTTGCGGCACATTATATCTGATGTCAATAAATAATGAATAGTACCGAGAATAGTTGAAATCGTTAACTCAATATCAACCTCACGGAATTCCCCATCTTTTATGCCATTTTTAATGATCTGTTTTACAGGATCCATATTTTTCAAAAGAATATCACTGATCGCGTCTCTCAGTTGTGGCCTGTGTTCCAGTGACAATTCACGATGCATAATGTGATGAAACTTTGAATTAGAAAGCTTTCTTTCAATCGTTTTGTCGATAATGATGTCGATCTTTTCTATGTAAGAAAGAGACGGATTATTCACGAGGTCAGAAAACAAACCTTTTAAAACTAACGCACGATATTCGACCACACTTTCAAACAATTTTTCCTTGGAACCAAAATAATAATTGATCATTGCAACATTTACTCCAGCGTCTGCAGCGATCTCGCGGACAGATGTACCTTCAAAACCTTTACTGCTAAAAAGTTTGAGCGCGGATTCTAATATTGTTTCCTTTGTAGTCATATTTTAAAAACGGAGCGCAAAGTTAAACACTTGTTTAAAACTAAACAAATGTTTAATTAAACTTTTTATTTTTTTCTTTCGGCGAATTTGAGTATCGAGAATTGAAAAAGCCGGAAAATTTCCGGCTTTAGAATAAATTTTTGTATAAGATGTTTGTTTACTGTTCCTGTCTCAATTTCTTACAGGCTTACCCGATTTCAGCACGCTGTGCAATCTCTCCAAAGTTTTTTTCTGGCCACATAAACTTAAAAAAGCTTCCCTTTCAAGATCAAGAAGATATTGTTCATTAACAAGAGTCGCTTCGCTAAGGTCGCCACCACACATTACATAAGCCAGTTTTTTAGCAAGAAAAACATCATATTCAGTTATGTAATTTCCACGGAACATACCGTTGATTCCGGCATACAGCATACCCAATCCTTCACGTCCTAAAACTTTAATGTCAGTTCGCTGAACTGGTTGTGTGTATCCATTATCGTATAATTGAATTACACTTTCTTTTGCTTCTGAAATTCTTCTACCCAAATTCATGGATACTGCATCAGTACCTTTCCTCAGGATTCCCATATCAAAAGCTTCAAAAGCAGAAGTGGAAACTTTGGCTGTACCAATTGTAAAAAAACGATTTTGCAACGGAATCGTTGCAGGTTCATTATGCTGGACTGCATCAGACGCCCGCAAAGCAAATTCTTTTGTGCCGCCACCGCCAGGGATAAGTCCAACGCCAAGTTCAACCAAACCAATATATGTTTCCGCAGCAGCCTGAACTTTATCTGCATGTAAGGATATTTCACAACCACCGCCCAATGTCAATCCATGAGGAGCAACGACAACAGGAATGGAAGAATAACGCATTCTCATCGTTGTGTTTTGAAACAACCGAACCGCCATATCCAACTCTTCGTATTCCTGTTCTGCAGCAAGCATAAAGATCATTCCGACGTTTGCGCCGGCACTGAATTGTGCTGCTTCATTAGCAATTACTAATCCTTTAAATTTCTCCTCTGCTATCGCTACTGATTTGTTCAAAGCTTCCAACACTTCACTTCCAATACTTCCCATTTTTGTATTCCACGACAAAGCAACCACATCATTATCAAGGTCAACCAAATTGCACGCACTGTTTTTCCATACTGTTTTTTCAGTAAGATCACTGAGAATAATGAATGCATTCCCTCCGGGAAGGGGAAGATATTTTTTAGAACTAACGTCATAGCATAAACGCTTTCCGTTTTGCAGTTTATAAAAAGATGTATTTCCCTGATCAAGGAACTCATGAACCCAATTTGCAACTTTAAAGCCCGCTTTTTGCATGGCATCCACCGTCTCTTTTACTCCTAAAACATCCCATGTTTCAAAAGCGCCAATCTCCCAGCCAAAGCCGGCTTTCATCGCATCATCAATACGATACAACTCATCACTAATTTCAGGAATGCGGTGAGAAATGTAGGCAAAAAGGCGGTAGTGAAACTGGCGGTAAAATTCTCCGGCCTTATCTTTCCCTTCATTCAGCGCTTTAATTCTCTTCTTTAAATCATCAATTGGCTTGGCCGTTTCTAAAGTCGCAAATTTTGGTTTTTGTCTTGGTTTGTATTCAAGTGTCTTTAAATCCAAAACAAGAATTTCTTTCTGTCCATCAGTGGATTTAATTTTTTTGAAAAATCCCTGTCCTGTTTTATCGCCCAGCCATTTGTTGTTAACTACTTTTTGCAGCCATTCAGGAATTTGGAAAATTTTTTTTGCCTCATCATTAGGACAATTTTCTTTTAAACCCACAGCAACTTTCACCAAAGTATCAATACCAACCACATCAGCCGTCCTGAATGTCGCTGATTTTGGCCGACCGATCACAGGGCCGGTAAGTGCATCCACTTCATCAATGGAAAGTCCCAGTTTTTCCATAATGTGAAAGATGGACAGAATGCTGAAAACTCCAATCCTGTTGGCGATAAAAGCCGGAGTGTCCTTGCAGAGCACCGCCGTTTTTCCTAAAAAAAGATCTCCATAATACATAAGGAAATCCACTACTTCTTTATCTGTAAATCGTGTTGGAATTATTTCAAGTAAACGCAAATAACGTGGAGGATTAAAGAAATGTGTTCCGCAAAAATGTTTCTTAAAATCATCACTTCTGCCTTCAGCCATCAGGTGAATTGGAATTCCTGAAGTGTTGGAAGAAACAATTGTTCCAGGCTTGCGAAATTTTTCGACCTGGTCAAAAACCAGTTTCTTAATTTCCAGCCTTTCAACCACCACCTCAATGATCCAATCACAACCGGCAATGTCTTTCATATTGTCATTAAAGTTGCCCGTGGTGATATTTCTTATATCTTCTTTTTGATACACTGGAGACGGAGAAGATTTCACGGCAGAAGCCAAAGCTTCATTTACAATCCGGTTTTTTACAACAGCATCTGCCAGCGATAAATTCTTCTTCATTTCGCCTTCTGTCAGTTCTTTTGGAGCAATATCAAGAAGAAGAACTTTTACGCCAATGCCGGCAAAAAGACAGGCAATCCGACTTCCCATAACGCCACTTCCCAAAACGGCCACTTTATTGATTTTTCTTTTATGCAACATAAAATTTAGTTAGTCAAACAACTATAAAAATCTAAATTAAGCTATTTTTTTCAGGCTGATAAATGAGAGTAACCAATTGATTTTCTCAAAACAAAAAGGCGAAAACCAAATTATGATTTTCGCCAGTAAACGAATAAGAAATTAAAATTTTTATTTTTTCGTTTTAAAATCAACTCACTCCGCTACCGTTCGCAATTACATTTTCAGGTTTTACAAAATGCAATTTTCCTTCTTTGTCTTCTGCCATTAAGATCATACCATTGCTTTCAATTCCGCGCATTTTTCGCGGAGCAAGATTCGCTACCACAACAACTTGCTTGCCTTCAATTTCTTCCGGTGAAAAATGTTGAGCAATGCCAGAAAGAATGGTCCTTTTCTCAAAACCTAAATTAATTTCAAGCTGTAACAATTTATCTGCCTTTTCTACTTTTTTCGCAGAAACAATCGTTCCTACTTTCAAATCAATCTTTGCAAAATCATCATAAACGATTTCAGGTTTCAATTGTACTTTTTCTTCCTTTACTTCTTCTGTATTTGAAACGCTTTCCGCTGCAGCTTTTGCATTGTTTTCCAGTTTGTCTATTTGTGCTTTCACTTCTTCATCTTCTATTTTTCTAAAAAGCAATTCCGGGGCGCGCAATGAATAACCAACACTTAATAATTTTTGTTTTCCTGCATTTTCCCAATCCAGCATACGATCAACTACCTTCATCATATGCAACATTTTCTTTGAAGTAAACGGAAGAAAAGGATTAATTAAAATTGCAAGGTTGGCGCATAATTGAAGGCAGATATGTAAACAATTATCAATTGCCTGCTGTGCTTCTGTAGTTGGTTGTCCGTTGTCGGTCGTCTGTTTTGCTACAATCCACGGTTGTTTGTCCTGCATGTATTTGTTTCCCTTCCTTGCAAGGTCCATGATCTCAAACAAAGCATCGCGAAATTTAAATTGCTCAATTAAATTTTCAACTTTGGTTTTTGTAACAGAAAATTCTGCGAGCATTTTTTTATCTGTATCATCGAGCAATCCCGGATGCAACGGCGGCACTTTTCCACCACAAAGCTTGTGCATCAAAACAAAAGTCCTGTTCACAAAATTGCCGAAGATGGAAACTAATTCACTATTGTTGCGATCCTGGAAATCTTTCCATGTAAAATCATTGTCTTTTGTTTCAGGTGCGTTGGCACATAAAACATAACGAAGCACATCCTGCTGACCCGGAAAATCTTTTAAATATTCATCAATCCACACGGCCCAGTTGCGACTGGTCGAAACTTTTTGTCTTTCAATATTTAAGAATTCATTTGCCGGAACATTTTCTGGTAAGATAAAGTCACCATGTGCATTGAGCATTGAAGGGAAAATGATGCAGTGAAATACGATGTTATCTTTCCCGATAAAATGAACAAGTTTTGTTTCTTCATCGCACCAGTACTCTTTCCAGTTTTCGGTCAATTCTTTAGTAGCTGAAATATATCCGATCGGTGCGTCAAACCAAACGTATAAGACTTTGCCTTCTGCATCCGGCAATGGAACTTTTACGCCCCAATTGCTATCACGTGTCATTGCACGTGGTTGTAAACCCTTATCCAGCCAGCTTTTGCACTGGCCATAAACATTGTTTTTCCAATCTTTATGATCTTCGAGTATCCATTGCCGTAAGAAGTTTTCATAATCCTGCAATGGGAAATACCAATGCTTCGTTTTCTTTTTCACAGGAACCGCATCACTCAAAACACTTTTTGGATTGATGAGTTGTTCAGGACTTAATGAGGAACCACACTTTTCGCATTGGTCGCCATAGGCATTTGAATTACCACAAACTGGACAAGTACCTACAATGTACCGATCGGCCAAAAACATTTGTTTTTCTTCGTCAAAATATTGCTCGGTTTCTCTTTCCTCAAAAAGGCCTTTGTTGTATAAATTCAGGAAAAAATCCTGTGCAGTTTTATGATGAACTTCATTGGAAGTGCGCGAATAAATATCAAATGAAATGCCCATCTGTTCAAAACTCTCCTTGATAATCTTATTATATTTATCTACAATCTCCTTGGGCGAAACGCCTTCTTTCATTGCACGAATGGTAATAGGAACACCATGTTCATCACTTCCGGAAACAAATTTTACGTCAGCCTTTTTTGCCCTTAAATAACGGGCATAAATATCTGCCGGCAAATAAACCCCAGCCATATGGCCAATGTGAACTGGACCATTTGCGTAAGGAAGCGCCGCCGTCAGCATGTATCTTTTAAATTCTTTCATCTTTATTTTCCAAATTGAGTTTGCAAAAATACCGCAAAGAGATGCAATGGCAAAAGAAAGGGAAGACGTCCTGCAGTTACTTCCTTATTAAATAAAACTTCTTAATTAATATTAGTTTACTGGCTTGGCCTCTTTTGATCCATTATTAATAAAAAGGCTTTCCGAACGAAATGTGCTCGTTGGAAAGCCTCGTGGTTTTTAATCAGTATTTTTATTCTATTTTGAAAATTCCGGAATTTCAACCTGCGGTTTTAAAACATTCTCATCTTTTTCAGCAACGATTTCTTTTGCTACTTTAAATGTTGCTTGCTGCTTAATATCGTTTGAAGATGCACCAAACTTTACCGTATAAGTTCCTGCTTCCGCAATCCACGAAGCTGATTTTGTATCAAAAGACGAAAGCTCTTTTGCGTTTATCGAAAAAGTGATCCTCTCACTTTCGCCAGGTTTTAATAATTTTGTCTTTGCAAATCCTTTAAGTTCTTCAGCCGGCTTTTTCAATTCTTTTCCCGGTGCGCTTATGTAGAGTTCAACCACATCTTTGCCCGCTATGCTTCCTGTGTTTTTTACTTCTACAGTGGCTGTTAGTTTTCCATTGAAAGTGGCTGATGACAATTTCAAATTGTTGATCGAAAAATCGGTATAACTCAATCCGTATCCAAATTCATAAGCAGGTTTTACATCAAACGTACTGTAATACCTGTAACCCACGTAAATTCCTTCATCATAAATCACTTCTGCAGGAATGGATGGCCTTCCAAAATTTCCCTTTGTTGCTTTTTCAGGAAATTCTTTGCCAGGGAAGTTTTTTGCAGAAGGAACGTCTTGATATTTCATTGGAAAAGTTACTGCCAACCTTCCGGAAGGATTTACCTTTCCCGAAAGCAAATCAGCTATTGCGTTGCCACCTTCCAAACCAGGTTGCCATGCTAACAAAATCGCATCAGGTTGATCTCGCCAACTAGCAACTTCAATAACGCCACCAATGTTTAATACGACAATCACTTTTTTATTTTGTGCATGAAAAACGTTCGTTACATTTTTGATCAATGCCTGCTCGGTATCCGACAAATTAAAGTCATCTTCTAATTTCCGGTCTCTTCCTTCGCCCGAGTTTCTTCCGATTGAAATGATCGCAACATCGTTTGCAGAAGCGGCTTTGGTGATCGAATTATCTTGCACAGGAAATTCACCAATTGGAGGTGTAGGATGCATAAACTCTTCAAAGAAACTTTTCTTTGGATGTTTGGCTTTTTCATCATCCAGGTAACTTGTATAAGTATCCTTCAAACCTGCATCTACTTGATACCCGGCGTTCACTAGTCCCTGGTCAAGCGAAATTGTGTACGCTTTATTTACATCGCCACTACCTGTTCCGCCTGCGATCAGCTCATAACCATTTATTCCGAAAAGAGCCACATTATGAACATTTTTTTTCAGAGGAAGGGCATTATCATTATTTTTCAACAAGATCATTCCATCATCAGCAACAGCACGTGAAATTTGCGCGTCCTTTTTCAAATCGGGCTTGTCAGAATATTTATAATTGTGATAAGCCGGAGATTTTAATACCAATTCCACCACCCTTTCAGCATTTCGATCAAGAATATTTTCATCAAGTTGCCCATTGTTCACTGCGTCTACAATTGCTTTTGTTTGGGCAGGCGTTCCCGGCATCAATAAATCATTTCCTGCTTTCATTTGTTCCACCGGGTCTTTTCCACCAAACCAGTCGGTCATCACCAAACCTTTGAAACCCCATTCTTTCCTCAAAATGGTGGTCAACAAATCATAATCCTGTGAAGTATAAGTTCCGTTTACCAAATTGTAAGAACTCATCACCGTCCACGGTTGTGATTTTTTTACGGCAATCTCAAAACCTTTTAAATAAATTTCACGAAGTGCTCTTTCACTCACGATCGTGTTGACTGTGTTTCGATTTGTTTCCTGGTTATTGGCCACAAAATGTTTAATGGAAGTACCCACATGATTTGATTGAATCCCGTTGACCAAAGCGGCTGTCATGTTTCCGGCAATCACAGGATCTTCAGAAAAATATTCAAAGTTTCTGCCGCCCAGGGGATTCCGGTGTATGTTTAACGCAGGACCGAGGATCACATCAATTCCATAATCATGAATTTCGCTTCCAAAAGCAACGCCCATTTTTTCGGCCATCGAAGTGTCCCACGTGCTTGCAACGAGGGTTGCAACAGGCCACGCGGTCGCAAAATAGCTCCTGGAACTATCGCCATTCCTGTATGGAGAAATTCTTACACCGGCCGGCCCGTCAGAAAGCACGATCGATGGAACGCCAAGTTTTGGAAAATCATGAGTCGTCCCGGCGGCTCCCGGCACTTTGTCTTGGGTCTGTCCTATCGTTGGTCCTTGTGGTTTAGCTGAAGGCATGCGAAAACCGTTGCCAACAACAAGTTCAGCTTTATGTTCCAACGTCATTTTTCCAACAATCTCTTTAGCTTTCGCTGCATCTTTGTTTTGTGCAAAAACAAATGAACCGGCAAAAGCCATTAATATCAATGCAATCGTTTTTTTCATGTTGAATGTCTTTAAAATTTCATTGCGTAATTATGACGCAATGTATCACTTTTATTTCATATTTATTATATTTATTTCACCCTCGTTTTAAAAAGTTTTTAATACCACCAAACCTTTTTACTTTTAGAGATGAATTTTGAAAAAGAAATTGAACAGCATTATTTAAAAGGCCATTCCAAATTCCTCAGCCACATTTCGGTTGATTGTGTCATTTTCGGTTTTCATGAGAACGACCT
>DASTXM010000061.1:0-24168 GCA_035765495.1 Hanamia sp. | reverse complement strand
ATTGATATTTTTGACGGACAGGTCGATCTCTGTTTCATCAAATGTATCTGCACTGTATTTTATTGCTTTTGCAATCTTTTGGGTAAAAATGGAATGATGTTTCAGGTAATCTTTGGTTTTATTTTTTGCAACGGTATAAAGCCACGCTGTAGGATTTTCAGGCAAGCCTTTCAGTCCCCACAATTCAGAAGCCGAAAGAAAAGTATCGCTCACAATGTCCTCTGCAATTTCGATGTGTTCAATACCAAATAATTTATAAAGTACCGAAACGATCTTCTGGTATTCTGTTCTGAATAAATGGGGTATCAGTTCTGCCTGTTTCATAAAAATAAATGCCTTCGCAAAAGTACAAAGGCATTCATGCATTTTAAGAGTAAGTAATTACATTCCCTGGATCTCTCTCACCTCCACACTTGCGCCAACGGAAAGGCCCGGGCATCCTTTTGCCAGCTCGGTGGCTTCTTCCAGTGAATCGGCTTTTACAATGGTGTAGCCCCCAATGGATTCTTTAATGTCTGTGTAAGGGCCGTCCGTGATAACATTACCCGGCTTCACCACCTTACCGGAAGGATAAAGACGGTTACCACGGTCTGTTAATTTATTTTGAGCAGCAATGCCGCCTATCCAGTCCATCCAGCGTTTGGTCATTGCCTGCATTTCTTCAGGCGAACCGGCGGGAGCACAGTTCATCCTGAATAAGAATAAGAAATCTTTCATTTTGCTTAAGTTTTAATGGTTAAAAAAATAATAACGACTGAGTTGTTGTAATTGGACAATCAAAGAAAAACATTTAACTGAATTGGCCAACTTTATAAGTTCCTACCAGTGGCCGAAAAGCAATATTCATCCGGTTATAGGTGTTGATGGTAGTAACGGCCAAAGTGAGGTCAACTAATTCTTCTTCTGAAAATTGCTTCCTGGCTGCTTCATAAACTTCATCCGGAATATTTCCATTGGCAATTTTGGTAACTGCCTCTGCCCATGCGAGTGCCGCCCGTTCGCGGTCAGTATAGAAAGGGGCTTCCCGCCATGCGTCGAGTGTATAAAGGCGCTGTTCGGTTTCTCCTTCCGCCCGCAGGTCTTTCGAATGCATATCCAGGCAAAAGGCGCACCCATTGATTTGAGAAACTCTGAAATATACCAGGTTCAAAAGATGCTTTCCAACCGGTGATTTCGCTAAATAAGTTCCGACAGGATACAGTGATTTTAAGGCCTGTTGTCCTTTTTCCATTAAATTAATTCTTGTTTTCATTCTATCTGTTTAAAGAGTTAAAAACTAATAACGATTGAAATTTCAGAATTGGACAAAATAAATAAATGGGACTTTATTATGATTAATGTTCATAAAGCATCAATTATAAGCGATGCAAGCAGATATATAAGATATTTGGGCTTTAAATGAAACAAATGCAAAACAGGGTAGATCCTTTTGGACAAATCATTGATACGAAAGCGCGTGGTAAGTGGATGGGAAATCGCGGCAGAATTCATAATGAAAAGAAAGAAATTATTTGCCCTTATAAATTACAGGCATGGCTTACCTGTCAGCTAAGTTTCAAAGGACGAAAACGCCAGATCATGGCGGCAAACAGCTATACGGAGCTTTTCTTCCTTGATGAAGCTACGGCCTTTGCTGCAGGACACCGTCCTTGTTTTGAATGCCGCCGGGGAGATTTTAACCGGTTCAAAAAGCTGTGGATTGAAGCGAATCCGCAATATAAATTTTCTGAAAAAACAAGTATCCGTGAGATAGATAAAATTCTGCATGGCGAAAGAATCAATGCAGACGGTACAAAAAAAATTTACCGGGAACATTTGAACAACTTACCTGATGGAACTTTTATCTCGCTGGAAGAAAGGCCTTATTTGTTATTTAAAAAACACTTGTATGGGTGGACGCCGTATGGTTATGAGAAACAAAATGAAATTACCATAAATGGCAAAGTAAATGTACTGACGCCTTTATCAATTGTAAATACATTTCACGCCGGTTATGTACCTGAATTGCACCTCGTATAGAACTTCCCTTGTTACTCAGCTAAAGAAAGAAAATTTCTCCCGTTACGTCCAAAGAACACGCATCTACCATAGAGGTGGCGTCTACTTCCGGTGATGATGCAGACGCTTTGTATTTGACAGTGCCTATCTTGTAAGTGCCAGCCAGGTTGGCTTCGCTAAGCGAACAATTTTTATTACTGTTATCTTTTTTGCAGGAAAAAAGTGTGGTTGCCAGTAAAGCAACAAAAAAATAGGGGGATACTTTCATAAGAGTTTTTTTAGTTGGTGAATTGATTTCGCTACAATGATAATATTATTTTTTCTTATTACATAATTTTTTTCTGAATAGAAAATATCAGGAAGGCGGTTCTGTACCAGGGGTGTTTTCAGCACATCCTGTCCTTTTTCCTGATGTTGTAAACGTTTGAAAAAATGCCTGTGGCAGATTTAGTTAATATTAACTTAACCTTGCCTTAACCCTGAATTAACATTGCCCAACGACTTTTGCATCGAAATAAAAATTATGCAAAACAGATCACTACTTCAAAAACGAAAAACCTTCTCTCTGATCACTGTTGTTTTATGTTTATTTTCATTTAACGGATTTGCACAGGATTCTACAAAAACCGAATTCAAACCCTCCGGAAAGATCTGGGGCTATGCGTTTGGAGATTATGCATATAAGCTTCATGCGGATGCTGAAAAGCGCGGAAACATTCAATATTCCGGGCTTCCAAAAGATTATAATTCTTTCAATTTCCGAAGAATCTATTTAGGATACGATTACCAGTTTTCCCCAAACATTTCTTCACAGCTTTTACTGGCACATGAATCTACCGCTGAAGCCAATCCAAACAATCCCGATGTGTTGAGTGATAATAACCGCGGTGTTTATATCAAAGCAATGAACATCAGGTTTAAAAATGTTATTCCCCGCGCAACGATCATTGCCGGACAGCAGGCCACGCCTACTTTTGCCACTTTGGTTGATGGAGTTTGGGGTTATCGTTCTATTGAAAAATCTATTGCCGATCAAAGAGGAATTTCAAGTTCAACTGATCTGGGGGTTGCGGTTTCAGGAAAGATTGGCAAAAATGAAAATGTCGGTTATGATGTGATGGTGGGTAATAATAACGGCGCAAAGGTCGAAAACAATAATTTTAAAAAGCTTTACACTTCGCTCTACGCTTATTTCTTAGATAAAAAACTGGTGGTCCAGGGAAATTATGAAGTGGGCAGAACCGCTTTAAATCCCGTTGAAAAGAACTTCTCAACCTTCAAAGCTTTTATAGCTTATAAAACCGCCACAACAACTTTTGGAATAGATGCATTTAAACAATTACAAACCAATAGCAGCAGCTATTTGCAAGGAGTTGGAGATACAGTTTCCGCTAATGCGGAATCGGCGGGAATTTCATTTTTTATCACACAGCAATTGAAAAAAGATAAACTCAATTTCTTTACCCGGTTCGATGTTTACGATGCGGATTCAAAATTCAATGCCAACAACAAATACATTGGTTCGTACAACAGCACCAAAGAATCTTTTGCAACCATCGGGCTTGATTTTATCCCTTACAAAAATGTTCACATCATGCCGAACATCTGGTTCGATCATTTTCATAGCAAACTGCCTGATGCAACAGGAAAATTAAAAAATGATTACGACCTGGAAGGCAGGATCACGCTTTATTTCTTTTTCAATAAATAAAACAACCACTCAAACTTAATTTATGAATTTTAGAAAACTTATTTTACCACTATTGATCATTGCTTTCGCGCTTGTCTCCTGCGGTGATAATCATTCTGAAAAAGAAGGTAGTAACGTTTCAAACCAAAACGATGAGGCAATTCTCGGGGCGGGTGCCACATTCCCGTATCCTTTTTACTCAAAAGTGTTTGATGTATATAACAAAGAGAAAGGTATTAAAGTAAATTATCAATCCATCGGCTCAGGTGGCGGTATCAAACAATTGCAAAATAAAACAGTTGATTTCGGAGCATCTGATGCACCAATGGGTGATGAAGAATTGAGCAAATCTCCTGCGCCGATTGTTCACATTCCAACTTGTCTGGGCGCGGTGATCATTACTTATAATTTGCCCGGAAATCCTGTTTTAAAATTTACTCCGGATATGTTAGCGAACATTTTTCTGGGAAAAATAAAAAAATGGAACGATCCAAATATCGCTTCAATTAATCCCGGAATAAAACTTCCTGATCTTCCGATCTCTATTGTGCATCGTTCAGATGGAAGCGGCACTACTTATATTTTCTCGGATTATTTATCCAAAATAAGTGCTGATTGGAATACAAAACCAGGCAAGGGAAAATCGCTCAATTGGCCTGCAGGCCTTGGGGCTAAAGGAAATGAAGGTGTCAGCGGTTTGATCAAACAAACTCCCGGAAGCATTGGATATGTGGAACTGGTTTATGCGCTTCAAAATAAAATGCCGGCAGCGCAATTGAAAAATAAAGCAGGGAATTTTGTTGCAGCAAGTTTACAATCAAGCACAGCAGCAGCGAATATTGATCTTCCTGCAGATATGCGGGTTTCATTAACCAATACAGATGCTGCTAATGGCTACCCAATTTGCAGCTTCACTTATTTATTGTTATATAAAGATCAGAAGTATGATAGCAGAACTGAAGCATCAGCAAAAGCCACTGTTGACCTGGTAAATTACGTGATTCATGACGGACAAAAATATGCCGAATCATTGGGCTATGCTCCTTTGCCGGAGGCAGCAGTAAAGAAGGCAGAAGAGATTCTAAAATCAGTTACTTATGGCGATAAACCGTTGCAATAACGAGGTTCAAAAATTTCAACAAAAAATGTTGCGGTTTCAATAAAAATGATTCCGCAGCATTTTAATAACAACCAAATGATACCAGCGATTACTTTTAAAAACAACGGAATTAATTTCAAAGAAAAGGCATTTAAAAAAACGCTGACACTCTCAGCGATTGTTGCGGTGATCATTTTAATTGCCATTTTCTTTACGCTTCTTATCAATTCTTTTCCATCCTTAAAAGCATTGGGTACTGGATTTTTTTATGATAAAACCTGGGACCCTGTTGCAGATGAATATGGCGCTCTGCCATTTCTCGTGGGAACTTTGCTCACGTCCTTTTTGGCGCTGATCATTTCAACGCCTTTTTCAATCGCGGTTTCCATTTTTTTAGGCGAATATTATAAGAAGGGAATTGTAGCAGAAACATTCAAGAATGTAATCGATTTACTCGCCGGAATTCCTTCGGTTATTTATGGATTCTGGGGATTGTTTGTTTTGGTTCCCATCGTTAGAATCATCGAAATGAAACTGAATGTCCCTCCTTATGGAGTCGGCATTTTTACTTCTTCAATTATCCTGGCGATCATGATTCTTCCTTTTTCGGTTTCATTGTCACGGCAGGTAATTTCAATGGTACCGGATCATTTAAAAGAAGCTGCTTATTCTCTTGGTGCAACAAGATTTGAAGTCATCACAAAGATCATTATCCCATATACAAAATCCGGATTATTTGCTGGTTTACTGTTAGCGCTGGGAAGAGCTTTGGGAGAAACAATGGCAGTGACGATGTTAATTGGAAATACTCATTTGATTCCAACAGGAATCTTTAGCCCTGGAAATACCATGGCAAGCGTCATCGCCAATGAATTTTCGGAAGCGACGGGAAAATTATACACTTCAGCGCTGATAGAAATGGGCTTGTTCTTATTTGTGGTGGCCACAGTGATTAACATTATCGGCAAACAAATTATTAAACGCTTTACACTTTAAGTGCTGAATAAATGATTTATGGAAATACGAAAAACAGGTTTGATACATATCGGTCATTCAAACAACGAAATTGAAAAACAAATCGCTCACAGGAACAAGAAAAATAAATGGTTCAAAGGAGTGATCATTGCCGCAACGATCATTTCAACTTTACCGTTATTATTCATCTTGTTTTACATTTTCAGGCAAGGGATTTCTGCCATCAATTGGCAGTTCTTAACCGATCTCCCAAAACCTGTAGGTGAAGCTGGTGGCGGCGTTTCCAATGCATTGGTTGGTAGTATTCTCATCTTATTGGTTTCCTGCTTGATCGCCATTCCTGTTGGAGTTGTGATTGGCATTTATTTGAGTGAAGAAACAAAATCAAGGCTTGCGTATTATTGCCGCCTTGCGGTTGATGTGTTGCAGGGAATTCCTTCAATCGTTATTGGTATCATTATTTACGAATGGATCGTAAGACCGATGGGAGGATTTTCAGCATTCTCAGGAAGTGTAGCGCTCGCTTTGATGATGCTTCCATCTATCATAAAATCAACAGAAGAAACATTGAAACTTTTACCCGAATCTTTAAAAGAAGCGTCTCTCGCCCTTGGCGTTCCTTATTATAAAACAATGCTGAAAGTAATAGTACCAACAGGTTTGAGCGGAATTCTTACCGGCGTTATTTTAAGTATTTCGAGAGTGATTGGAGAAACAGCGCCTTTGTTATTTACTGCATTCGGCAGTCCGTTTATGACTACCGATATTTTTAAACCAATGAGCAGCCTGCCGCTGATCATTTTCAATTATGCAACCAGCCCTTATGAAGACTGGCATGAGCTTGCATGGGGCGCTTCGATGTTGCTGATCCTGATGATTTTGATCTTAAATATTATTTCTAAAATAGTTCAACGCAAATGGAAAGTGCAATTTTAAAAGTGAGGAATTTCAATGCTTTTTTTGGAGACAACCAGGTCTTGAAAAACATCAACCTGGACATTGATAAAAATAATGTCTGGGCAATTATGGGACCTTCCGGTTGCGGAAAAACTACTTTTATCCGCTGCATCAATCGCATGCATGAACTGACGCCAAACGCAAGAGCAGAAGGTTCTATGCAGTTGAACGGCGAAGAAGTTTATGAAATGAACCCCGTTCTGTTGAGAAGAAAAGTGGGCATGGTTTTTCAAAGACCCAATCCGTTTCCCACGATGAGTATTTATGACAATGTAATTGCCGGGTACATTTTAAACGGCATCAAACTGAACAAACAACAAAAGGATGAAATAGTAGAAACATCTTTGAGAAGAGCCGCTTTGTGGATGGAAGTAAGAAGCACGCTTCATAAAAAAGGAACGTTTTTATCGGGAGGACAACAACAAAGATTGTGTATTGCCCGGGCTTTATCCATGAACCCGGAAATATTATTATTGGATGAGGCTACATCCGCTTTGGATCCGGTTTCTACTGCAAAGATTGAAGAATTGATTCATGAATTGAAAGCGCAATACACGATTTTGATGGTTACTCATAACATGCAGCAGGCAGCAAGAGTGAGTGATAAAACCGCCTTTTTTTATCTGGGCGAATTGATTGAGGCTGATAATACGAAAACCATTTTTACTAATCCAAAGCATGAAAAAACCCAGGATTATATCCGGGGCCACTTTTGATAAACATGCTTTTTCAAAAAAACTACAATTATGGCACTCTTAAAATGGAATCAAAAACTTACACCACTTGATAATGAAATTCAACAGTTGAAACAGGAAATTACCACCATGTGGGAGATGGTGGTATCACAGCTTGAAAAAGCCCGGGAAGCTCTGAAAAACATGGATCGTGACCTGGCGCGGGAAGTGATCCTTACAGAAAAAAGAGTGAATGGATTTGAATTAAAAATTGACCGTGACTGTGAAGATATCCTGGCTTTGTTCGCTCCTGTAGCGATTGACCTGCGCTTCATCCTGGCGGTCTTAAAGATCAATATGAACCTGGAGAGAACCGGTGATATTGCAGAAGGAATTGCAAAATTTGTGGTCGATATTCCTGAAAATTTTGACCAGCACTTATTGGAAATCACCCGTGTAACAGAAATGTACCTGCAGGCAAATGAGATGATGAGCGAAGTATTGAATGCGTTTGAAGAAGAAGATACGGTACTTGCCAGAAAGGTATTTAAAAAAGATGACCTGCTTGATGAGATCAACAAAAACGCTGCTGCCATTGTCGCCGCTTACATTAAAGAAAATCCTGCAAAAACAGAATCGGCTTTATATATTTTATCAACGATCAGGAAGCTCGAAAGAGTTGGCGACCAGGCAAAAAATATTGCAGAGGAAATTATTTTTTATTCAGAGGCAAAAATCTTGAAACATAAACCAAAAAATAAAAAGAGCGAAGAATAAAGATATTCATAAATATTAATGCCAGGAATAATGATGCCGGTTATGAGGTTATGTAGAGACGTTTGAAAAATCTCTCTGCGCATGGTTACAAAAATGTTTGGCCTAAAAAAGCCAAATTGATTTTTTTAATCAAAGATTTTGCCCTTGATATAAGTTTCCCTTCAGCGCCTTCAAGGCTTAGTCATAAGGCGATGGGCTGATGGAAGTCCAGCCGCCATCCACAATTAAACTTTGGCCGGTAATATGACTGGCATTTTCTGAAACAAGAAATAAAGCTGCGTTGGCAATATCTGAAACTGTTGCGGGATGTCCCATTGGCGTAATCCTCGACCAGGTTTTTTCATAATCTTTATCTTCCTGCAATGTTCTTTTGGTCATGGTAGCGCCTGGAGCAATGGCGTTGATATTAATATTAAAAGGAGAAAGTTCAATCACCAGGCTTTTGGCAAGCATTTCCAAAGCGGCTTTGCTCATGCCATAAACGGCAAGATTCTTATGTGCCTGGTGGCCGGTAACAGACGACATCAATAATACTGAACCGCCTGACTGTTGTTGTTTCATTTGTTTTGCAGCCGCCTGGACAAGGAAAAAAGTTCCGCCGAGATTTACCTGTAACACGCGATAAAAATCTTCCGGTTTGTAAGTAAAGAAATCGCCATAGAGTGTGATTCCGGCGTTAGCAATTATAATATCAAGTTGCCCAAATTCGGTAACGGCCGTTTTTACCATTTTATCAATAACGGCCTGGTCGCTCGAATCTCCCGGAACAGCAATACATTCTGCTTTTGTTTGCTGATGAATATTTTCAACTGCTTCTTTTGCCAGTGCCGGATCAATATCATTCAAAATTATTTTGGCTCCATTTGCAGCCAGATCTTTGCAAATTTCAAAACCAATTCCCTGCCCTGCACCTGTTATGATCGCTACTTTATTTTTAAAAAACATAGAACAATTTTTTAAAAGTGATATTGGAATTAATGAGAATCACGCACCACCACACTACCTGACCCGCCTCTTAAAAAATCCATGTCAGCGCCCAAATGTGCCTGCTGTACATGATGGATATATAAACTAACATAACCTCTTTCTGCCGGCGGTATTTTTTGTGGCTGTATATTTTTTCTTCGCTCAAATTCTTCATCAGTTACCTCAACATGTAAAGTCCTGTTGGGCACATCAAGCGTGATAACATCGCCTGTTTGAATGACGGAAAAATTTCCTCCCGCCGCCGCTTCAGGAGAAACATGAAGAACGACCGTTCCGAAGCCGGTGCCACTCATTCTTCCATCCGAAATGCGCACCATATCCGTCACTCCTTTTTCCAATAATTTTTTGGGCAAACCCATATTGCCCACTTCGGGCATTCCCGGGTAACCTTTTGGCCCAACATTTTTTAAAACAAGAATACTGTTTTCATCAACATCCAGATCCGCCAGATCAATCCTTGCTTTGTAGTCTTCTATATTTTCAAACACCACTGCTTTGCCTGTGTGTTTCATCAAATGTTCGCTTGCCGCTGATGGCTTAATAACAGCGCCATTTTCACAAACATTTCCTTTTAAAACTGCCAGCCCGGTTTGGGAATTAAATGGCTGATCCAATGTGGCAATCACTTCACTGTTATAAATAATTGCATCACTATAATTTTCCCTTATGGTTTTCCCATTCGCGGTAATGCAATTCCGATGAAGAATTGAATCCAATTCTTTCATCACGGCAGGCAATCCACCCGCATAAAAAAGATCCTCCATAAAATATTTTCCGGAAGGCTGAAGGTTTGCTATGAGAGGAATATTTTTAGAAAGGCGATCAAAATCGCTTAATTCCAAAGGAACACCAATGCGCCCTGCGATGGCTAATAAATGAATGACAAAATTAGTAGAACCACCAATCGCCGCATTTACTTTTATAGCATTTTCAAAAGCTTCTTTTGTAAGGATATCTGATAATTTCAAATCTTCTTTTACCATCTCCACGATCCGCAAACCTGATAATTGCGCCAGCACTTTTCTTCTTGCATCTACAGCAGGAATCGCAGCGTTTCCCGGCAAAGAAATTCCCATTGCTTCTACCATACATGCCATCGAAGAAGCAGTTCCCATGACGGCGCAATGGCCGGCGCTTCTGCACATGGCCGCTTCAATTGTCTGCAATTCTTCTTCTTTGATCTTGCCTTGTTTCAGATCAGCATCATATCTCCAGATATCACTCGTTCCGATATTTTTTCCGTTGTATCTTCCCGTCAGCATCGGCCCGCCCGAAACAACAATCGTTGGAATATTGACACTGCAGGCGCCCATCACCAATGAAGGAGTTGTTTTATCACAACCACACAATAATACCACGCCATCCATCGGATTTGCCCTGATAGATTCTTCCACATCCATACTGGCAAGATTGCGGTAAAGCATTGCCGTCGGCTTGATCAAAGTTTCACCCAAAGACATCACAGGAAACTCAACAGGAAATCCTCCTGCCTCATAAATGCCGTGTTTAACCGATTCTGCCAATTGCCTGAAATGCGCATTGCAAGGCGTTAATTCACTCCAGGTATTACAAATTCCAATCACAGGTTTATTTCTGAACTCATAATCCGGAATCCCTTCGTTTTTCATCCATGCACGATGAATAAATCCATCTTTTCCTTTTAAACCAAACCATTCACTGCTGCGCAACTTTCTTTCTTCCATTATTTGCTTTTAAGGTTTACAGAAGCATTTTATTTTGCCACGAAATGATACGATATTATTGCTAGCCCCCCTTTATCCGCCGGATCAATTTTATGGAATACAAAATACAGGTCATGAGGATTTGCATTGTCGGTTCCCGACAACTGAATAGCGGATGTCGCCGGTTTTCTCATCGGAACTTTTAATCCTAAAATCGCTGTGCCCAACAATTTCCCTGTTGGTGAATCCTCATGTAATTCCAGCTTCCAGCCCTTAACAAGCGTATCGGTAACTCCATACATAATTTCAACAGAAGTAACATCCTGCAAACTGATTTTCTTTAACTCTACCGCAGGGTTATCATCAGTGGACAAATAAATATTGTTATTATTAAAATTTTGTACCGAAAATCCTTTTGTAATATCTGCTCTGTCTGCCGGAACAACCGGGTTATATAAGATTGTGTCCGCGTTTCCTGTAAGTGATTTAATGCCGCTTCCGCCTTTATCGGTATAAGATGCCTGGATGTATAAATTGCCTTTATCATTCAATTTATATTTGGAAGGATTAATGGTTCCTTTCACCGGTAAAGATTTTTCCTTATTGGTTGAAGCAAGGGATAATACCCACGAAACAATTTTGGTGGCATCACTGACAGACAAATTCGGATGAGCCGCCATTGCCACTTGCCCCCAAACTCCGCTGCCACCTTTGATGATCTTATTGGCGAGGTAATCTTTTGCTTTCGGATCATTTTTGTATTTAGCCGCAACCTGCGTAAATGCAGGTCCAACGGACTTTGTATCAACTTTATGGCAGGAAGAACAATCAAGTGTCAGCATCATTTGCTGTCCCGGATCTTTGCTTTCCTGCTCCTTCATTCCGACCGACAAATTCGCAATATCCTGTGAACTCAGGTAGCTTGATTTTACAAAAATATTCTTTGTATCAAAGCCTGGCTGGCTTGATGAACCATCTTCTTTATCATTCACTGTCACATCGTAATTCACGGGTTTGTTGGGGAAATAAAAAGTGGAGTTTCCGGAAATATTGATCGTTACCTGCGGAATACTATTGCCTGCGTAAACATCCAGAACATCGCTGGTAGCCTGCGCTCCTTTATCATCACTTACTGTTACGGAAACGGGGTAATCGGCGGCTTTATTAAAGGTATAATCAAGCTCATTGGTGGTAGTCTTCTTTTTCACACCGCCAAGATTCCATTCATAAGTAAGTGGATCTCCATCCGGATCGCGAGTTCCTACCGCAGATAAATGAACCTTAAACGGCAAACTGCCTGCGACCTGGCTAACATTGAAACTAACAACGGGTGCGCGGTTTCCGGAATTATAATCAATACGAACCAATGCGGCATCCGCGTTTTTAGTAAACCATCCTGTTCCATATTCCAGTACATACAATCTTCCGTCAGGCCCCAGTTTTATATCCATTGGCGCTTTAAATTTGGTCATCGGCATAAATGGTTCTATCGTTTCAAGGTTGCCCTGTTTGTCCATCGTTGCCACCATGATCCAGTTCCTGATCCAGTCATAAAAAAAGAATTTTCCATTGTAATAATCCGGCAACCGGGTTTCTTTTGGATAATCTGCTGCATAATAAACAGGGCCGGCCATTGCACAACGTCCGCCCTGGCCAAGAATTGGAAAATCTTTGGAAGCGCCATAAGGATACCAGATAAAGGCCGGCTGAGCGGGAGGCAAAACACTGATCCCTGTATTGTTGCGTGAATCATTTACTGGTCCTGCCGGATCAAACGCTTTTCCTGATTGGCCTGTTGCATAATTATATTCATGATAAGGAATGTTAGGGCCGATCAGGTAAGGCCATCCAAAATTCCCCGCTTTTCTCGCCTGGTTGATTTCGTCATACCCTTTTGGACCTCGGGTTGCCAAACTATCATTATCAGCATCGGGGCCAACTTCTCCCCAATACAAATAACCGGTGTGCTGGTCAATGGAAATACGGTAAGGATTTCTGTCACCCATCACATAGATCTCAGGCCTTGTTTTACCAGTTCCGACAGGAAATAGATTTCCTTCGGGGATCGAATAGGTTCCATCATCTTTTACAATGATGCGAAGAATTTTTCCACGCAGATCATTGCTGTTTCCGGCGGCGCGCCTGTCGTCATAATGCTCATATCCCGGGCGATCATCCAATGGTGCATAACCATGAGAATTGATAGGATAAGCTTTGTTGGTTTTTGGGTTCACTTCATCAAAAGGAGTGGTATTATCACCAACTGATAAAAACAATTCTCCCTGGCCGTCAAAAGCAAGTGATCCGCCGGTGTGGCAACAAATCTCTCTCTGCGTTGGCACTTCAAGAATAATTTGCTCGGATTTCATATCCCATTTTCCATTTTCAAATTTGAAGCGTGACAAGCGATTCACGATTTTATCAACCGGCGAATAATAAACATAGACCCAGTGGTTGTCTTTGTATGTTGGATCGGCAACAATACCCAACAAACCTTCTTCGGCATTTACATTGGCTGTATGGGTTTTATCATATACATTGAATTGCGCGATCTGCACAGCGCTGTCTGCACCGTTTTTATAAAAAAGAAGCTGACCTTTTCTTTCTGAAATTAAAATATCTTTATTTGGAAGAATGGCCATCTGCTCTGGCTCGTCCAATCCGCGGGACAAAACTTTTTCTGAAAAACGATCTTCATCAGGAACGCGCAGGGCAGTGGCTTTGCTGTAATCCAATTGCTCATTATTATCCATTGCATATTTAATTCCGCCCAGCACCAACTGGAGAAAATTGGGTTCAGTATATGATTCTGAAGTATGTCCCAACTCCATATAAAATGCTCTTCCTCCATCAAAATCATGATACCAGACAACAGGATGAAAAGCGCCCATTGTGCCGCCTTTATAAGATTTTTCGTCCAACGTTATCAGCACATGAACATCTTTGTTGAAGTCGCGGAAATTATACCATTCATCCGTGCGCACCCATTTATCAGGAAGGTTTTTTGTTCCCTCAAAACTTTTATCTTTTACATCTAATGTTGCCTGTTGAATTTCAGGATGGCTGACGAAATAAGCGCCCGAAAGTTTTCCATACCAGGGCCAATGATATTCACAATCAGTCGCCGCATGAATTCCTACATAACCGCCGCCCGCCTGAATGTAGCGCTGAAAATCGGCCTGCTGACGATAATCCAAAACCTCACCGGTAGTGCTTAAAAAAATCACCGCCGCATATTGCTTTAAAGTGTCTTCTGTAAACTTGTCCGAATTAGAAGTGGTATCCACTTCAAAATTGTTTTCGGCTCCTAATTTTTGAATCGCTTTTACGCCATCAGCAATGGAAGCATGATGATAACCTTCAGTTTTTGTGAAGACAAGAACTTTTGGTTTTCCTGATCTTTTTTCGTTACAGCTTATCATTAAAAATGCAGCGAAGCCCAGAATAGCCAAAGCGTTCCTTAGAATTTTGTTCATTTAGGAAAATATTAAATGGTTTAAGATTGAATTGAAAATCAATGGTTGAAATGCAAATGGATTTCATAGTGAAGTTAAGAGGATTATTTTTTGCTGGCAAGAAATAGTCGTTTTGAGAGATGGAACTCTTGTCACAATCCTTTTATTTATCTTCTTTCAAAGCTTTTTTTTGAAAAGAATTGCGATTAAATATTCCTTTACTGCCTTTGCAATAAAATATCCTTACCGTTTCTAACCTTACTATTTCCAAAATTAAATGGTCTTTAAACATACACTTTAATCAAATGATTAAAACAAGATTCGGGGGACCTGTTCATTAAAAAGAAATAAAAATTCACTTTATTTCTTTGTTTACCGGTTGGCGTAAATTGTGCGCTAATTAACAATTCAACAATTCAACAATTCAACAATTCAACAATTCAACAATTCAACAATTCAACAATTCAACAATTCAACAATTGACATACGAAGAATCCATACATTATCTCTACAACAAGCTCCCAATGTTCAGCCGCAGCGGCGCAAAGGCTTATAAAGCCGATTTGAAAAACACTCTGGCTTTGTGTAATTTTTTAGAAAATCCTCAGAACAAAATAAAAACAATTCACATTGCCGGAACGAATGGAAAAGGTTCTGTAAGCCATATGCTCGCAGCGGTTTTGCAGGAAAATCATTACAAAACAGGTCTATATACTTCACCACATTTAAAAGATTTCAGGGAAAGGATAAAGATAAATGGCGCGATAATCTCCGAAGATTTTTTGATTGATTTTGTTGAGAAAACAAAGGACATTTCAGAAGAAATAAAACCTTCTTTTTTTGAGCTCACTTTTGCAATGGCGCTTGATTATTTTGCACAACAACAAGTGGATGTGGCGGTGATTGAAACCGGCCTGGGGGGCCGTTTAGACAGCACGAATGTTATCACCCCTTTATTATCGGTTATAACGAATATCAGTTTTGACCACATGGATATCCTTGGTGATACACTTGCAAAAATTGCTTATGAAAAAGCAGGGATTATTAAACCAAATATTCCTGTAGTGATTGGTGAAGCAATTCCTGAAACACAAAATGTTTTCCTGGATAAAGCAAAAGAAACGAATTCGGAAATATTTTTTGCAGAAGAAAAATACCGGGTTCTTTCTTCCGAACATCATGTAAAATATTTAGCGCTCGAAATGTTGAATAAACATACCAATAAAAAAACCAATTACCAGCTTGATCTGAATGGGCTTTATCAGCAAAAAAATATTCTTACGGTTCTTGCTGCAATTGATTTATTGAAAAAAGATTTTTCCTTAAAAGAAGAAAAAATAAAAAGTGCTTTATCGAATGTAAAAAAACTAACCGGCCTTTTTGGAAGATGGGAAGTGATTCATGAAAAGCCGCTTGTAGTGCTCGATGTAGCACATAACCAAGATGGAATAAAACAACTCCTTCTGCAAATCAATCAAATTCAATTCAATGATTTGCATATTGTTTTTGGAATGGTAAAAGACAAAGACATTCAAAAAGTATTGGAACAATTTCCAAAAACTGCTACTTATTATTTTACCAAAGCGCATAATCCAAGAGCTTTGCCTGAAGAGGAATTAAAAGAAAAAGCGCAGGCATATCAATTAAACGGAAATACATTTCCAGATGTCAATAAAGCGCTGAGAGCCGCACTGGTAAAAGCTTCTGAGGAAGACTTGATTGTTGTTTGCGGAAGTGTTTTTGTGATTGCGGAAGTAAACCCGTTGGATTAACTACATCTCCCCCATTTCCTTCAGGGCATAAAAAATACAATTGTTATGAAGCGACTGTTCGATTTTATTTTGCAAAAAGAGATTTTTTAATTCCGGGATCGTTATTTTTTCCAATTCCAATTCTTCGTTTTTATCCAGCTTTTGTTCACTGGTTTTTTTGCCGCCCCCGGCTAAAAAGAAATAAGTGAAATTATTGAGAACACCAGGGTTTGCAGCAATTCTTCCGACATTCACAATGGATGAAAATTCATATCCGGTTTCTTCCTTCAATTCTCTTCTCATGGCTTCTTCAGGAGTTTCATCTTTATCAACAAATCCTCCCGGAATTTCAAGCAAAGTCTCTTCTACCGGATGCCTGTATTGGCGTACCATCAACACTTCCTGTTCTTCTGTGATGGCAACAGCGCAAACGGTTGTTGGCAATTCAACCACAAAATATTCGTCAATAATTTTTCCGTCAGGAGTTTCGCATTTGTCTACCCTCGCGGTAAAATAAGGATGTTTTGAAAGATATTTTGAAGACAAAATTTTCCATTTCATAAAATAGTTCTTAGTTCTTAGTTCGTAGTTCTTAGTTCTAGTTCCAATTCATTCTTTCACGCAACTTCAAAATATGCGCCGCGTGATGGCGGCTGTGCCACGCATACGATTTCAAAAGATCCCATAAAGAAAGTTGCACTTTTCTTTCCGGATGATACACAGTACGCTGCCACTCACTTTCAGTCATATTCTCCAACAATTCACACCAGCGTTTGTGCAATGCATGGAGAAGTGTGATAGAAATATTTACGGGCAATTTTTCAGAATCAGAAAGATTCGCCCACAATTCCTGTTCATAAGGTTTTATGGTCGGATTGCTTTCTGTTAATCCTAATTTGAAACGAACGTATGCATTGATATGGCTGTCGGCAACATGATGAACCAGTTGATGAACCGTCCATCCACCCGGCCGATAAGGCGTTTGCAATTGTTGTTCATCTAAATTTTGAATCGCAAATTCCAACGATTGAGGAAGCATTCTGAGATCATTAATGAGCAAGGATTTTAATTCTTCATTAAATTCTTTATCAAATGCCTTTTGCTCATTTTCTCTTCCAATAGGATAGCGAAGCTTTTCATCTTCGTCCATAAAAATGATTTAGTGATTGGCAATATTTAATAACTCAATTTCGAAAATAAGCGCTGCTCCACCTGGAATGGCGCCACCACCTGCGCCTCTATCACCGTAGCCAAGATCGGATGGAATAAATAATTTCCATTTGCTTCCAACCGGCATCATTTCCAAAGCTTCGGTCCAACCACGGATAACGCCGGAAACAGGAATCGTAATAGGTTCGCCCCTTTTATAAGAATTATCAAATTCTTTACCATCAATCAGCGTTCCGATATAATTGGCAACTACAGTGTCTTTTGCTGTGGGAACCGGGCCGGTACCTTTGGTAATAATTTCATATTGCAAGCCATCCGGAAGTGTTACTACGCCTGGACGTTTTTTATTTTCTTGAAGGAATTTTTCACCTTCTTCCTTTACAGCGCCGACTTTATTTGCCAGGAACTGCTGTAATTTTTGTTGTATGGTCATATTACATTCGTCTTCTGAAATTGCTAATGTTTTATTGTTATATACATCGTTAAATGCTTTTTTTACATACTCGGAATTTACTTTTTCAACGCCCTGAGTTTTATAATATTCTGCAACCTGCACGCCGATTGAGTAACTAAGGCTGTCAGTTGGTGTCATTGCTGCTGGCTTTGAAGCAATTTGTTTTGGTTTCGCGACTGGCTTTTTTGCTTGTCCAAAGCAAACTGAAAAGGGTAAAAGAAAAAAGAGAACGACAGTTTTCATTTTATTTTTGATTAAAATTTATAAAGATTTTTAGCCAACAAATATAGTTTAATCCTCCCTGATATCTTTTCCGGTTAAGTTAATAAATACATCCTCAAGATTGGCTGATTTGGTTTCTTTCGGCCTTTCAAAACCTGACGCAACCAGGTCGTCAATTAATTTATCAGGAGATTCGAGCGCAATGATCTTTCCTTCATCCATAATCGCAACACGGTTACATAAATATTCCGCTTCATCCATATAATGCGTGGTAATAATTACCGTTGTTCCATCTTCTCTGATTCGTTGAATCAATTCCCAAAGATTGCGGCGTGCATGAGGATCGAGGCCTGTGGTGGGTTCATCGAGGAAAATAATTTTTGGCTTATTGATCAAGGTGGTAGCAATTGAAAATCGTTGTTTTTGCCCACCACTCATTTCCTTGTATTTATTTTTGGCTTTGTCTTTCAGGTTTACCATTTCAAGGAGTTGCTGAGCATTGGTTTTGGTATTATACAAACCGCAAAAAAGATCGATCAGTTCCAGCAAATTCAACCCGGGATAAAAACCGGAAGTTTGTAATTGTACACCGATAATTTTTTTTATTTGTGCAGCGTGGTGATCCAAATCCAAACCATCGACGAAAATTTTCCCTGAAGTTTTATCACGAAGCGTTTCGATGATTTCTAAAGTAGTTGATTTACCTGCGCCGTTTGGTCCAAGCAATCCAAATATTTCACCTTCATAAACATCGAATGAAATTCCTTTCACAGCTTCGAATTTGCCATAATTTTTTTTAAGATCTTTTACTGAGATAATTGTTTTCATTTTTATTTTGATTACACGAATTTATTTTTTTTAAACCCTTAATTTTTTCACAACAACAAACTACAAATTACGAATTAAATACTCTTCCAATTCTTCCATCATTTTCAAACTCCCTATAAAGAAAGGCGTTCGCTCATGAAGTTGCGTGGGCACTTTATCCAGAATTCTTTGAGTGCCGTCGGTAGCTTTTCCTCCGGCTACTTCTATCATATAAGCCAAAGGATTGCATTCATACAGTAAACGAAGTTTTCCGTTCGGTTTTTCTTTTGTTCCTGGATACAAAAAGATACCGCCACGAATCAGGTTGCGATGAACATCACTCACCATACTGCCAATATATCTTTGTGTGTACGGGCCGCCGTTTGTTTTATTTTTTCTTTGGCAACATTCAATGTATTCTTTGATTTCATCCGCAAAGCTGTAATAATTTCCATGATTCACCGAATACATTTTCCCTGTTTCAGGGCATTTAATACCAGGATGGCTCAAACAAAATTCTCCGATGGATTGATCTAAGGTAAATCCATTGACGCCTCTTTTCGTAGCATACACCAAAATGGTGGAGGAGCCATAGATAATGTATCCGGCTGCCACTTGCCGGTTTCCCGCTTGTAAAAAATCATCAATGGTAACAGCAGTTCCTTTTTGGGTAACCCTTCTGTAAACACTGAAAATAGTTCCGATAGAAACATTTACATCAATATTACTGCTGCCGTCCAAAGGATCGAACATGCAGATATATTTTGAATTTCTACTGATCTCATTATCGAAGATCACTACATCGTCTAATTCTTCGCTGGCAATGCCGGCGCAACTGATGCCGTGACGCAAAACCCTGGTAAACTGATCATTGGCAAATTCATCGAGCAGTTTCACTTCTTCTCCCTGAACATTTACATCTCCGGTATCACCTAAAATATCTACAAGTCCCGCTTTATTTACTTCCACATTTACGCGTTTTGCAGCGAGGCCAATATCTCTTAAAAGCCCCGCCAGTTCACCTGTTGCCTTTGGAAACGCACGCATTTCGCGAATCGTGAATTCATCGAGCGTTAATACTTTTCTGTTTACCATAAAGAATTCGTTGGGCAACAAAAATATGACTTCGTTATGGATTAGAAGAGTTAGATGCTTTGGAAGTGAATATAAATAGTAACCCAACAAATAAATGAAATTTCTCTTTTATTCATATTCGTATTTATACGTTCTAACGAGAAGTGATTTAACGAAACCTTGCTTTCGTTTTTATACGATTTTCACCGTAAATCCATTGCTGAAAAAAAGAGCAATCCTGCTATTGTCAACCATACTGGTCCGGACTATCTTTGCTCCAGAAGTTGATTGATGTTAAAACAAACATTAATCAGAAATCCAAATCCATTGAAAAATAAATATTCCTCTAATCCGGGAAAAACCAATAATCCGATATCAGTCAACTTCTAATTTTTTTAAAGCCAATATCGATTGAAAAATAATTATCCCAATGAAAACTAAGCCGTAAAAGGCGACCCATTAATTCCTGAAACTGAAACCCCCAGGAATAAATCAGTAAAGCTTCCGCAGAAAACCTGCGGAAGTTTTTTGTTTTAGGAATTGCGTGCTTTGTAAATCTATCATGACGGTGTTTTTATTCTAAAAAGTTTACATTACATTTACTCAAAATTCACTGTTTTCTTTCCAATTTTCTATAAAAACTGATCCTGCTCTCAATTTGGTTGTTGAATTTATCACCGTTCAATAAATAATTATGAACCGGAACCTGATTGCTTTTACCAAAGCATTTTGTCTGAAAGGGATTTTTCTTATTTTCTTTCCTGGCTTTATTTCCGTGGCTTTCGGCCAGGCGGGAAATGAGAAAGGGTTGCCTTTTGTAAAAAACTATTCGCCACAACTATACGAAGGTTTGAATACCAACTGGAGCGTCATCCAGGATAATAATGGCATCATGTATTTTGGAAATTCAACTTCCGGAAGCGACATTTTGCAATATGACGGTGTTCATTGGACAAAGATAGATGCACTTGGAAAGGCATTAATAAACAGGTGTTTTAAGAAAGCGGAAAATGGAACTGTTTATTATGGTGGTTCCAATAATTTTGGCTATCTGGGCCCTGACAGTCTTGGCAAAACTGCTGAATTTTCTCTTTCAAAATATGTACCTAAAAACAAGCAGGATTTTACAGATATATGGTCCATTCAAGTGGCGGGAAAAGATATTTATTTTCAATCAAGGGAAAGATTATTTCGCCTTACTAAAAGTGGCGACAAATGGATAACAAAAACGTGGGATCCTTCTACTCACTTTATGTATAGCTTCTATCTTGATGGGGTTTTATATATCCATCAACAAGGCAAAGGTCTTTATAAAATGATCAATGATTCATTGGTTTTAATTCCGGGTAGTGAGTTTTTAGGGAAAGAAAGAATGCAGATCATGTTGCCTTATAAATCAAACAATAATTCAAATTCTCCAGAGTATCTTATAGGTACTTTTACCCGAGGATTATTTCTGTTTGATGGAAAAAATTTTAAATCATTCCCTACAGATGCTGATAGTTTATTTAAGAATAGCATGCTTTATAGAGGGATGCAAGTCAATGGAAATTATGCATTATCTATTATTGGCCGCGGAGTCGTTGTTATTGACCCAGAAGGCAAGATCAAACAACATTTTAATAAAACTACCGGGCTAGCAAGTGATATTGTTTACGATTTCGTCATAGGCAAAAGAGGTGCGTTATGGTTGGCTACAGACAATGGAATTTCTAAAGTAGATATCAATTCACCCTTTACCACATTTAATTCTCAATCCGGTATTTCTGCGGCTCCTTTATCTATGGCAAGGCTTCCTGATGGAACTTTATATGTGGGTTCCAACAATGGTTTGCTTCGTTATAATCCGGCTACAGACAATTTTCAGCTGGTTACTCAAATCCCACGAGACCAAATGTTTACAGTCATTGCGGATGGGAACACTTTATTGATTCCGGCAAATGGGCTTTATATGATAAAGGATGGAAAAGTAGCGTTGGTACAAGCTTCTGTAAATGATAGTTTAAAAATATCGCATTTATTTATCTCAAAAAAATACCCGGATTTACTGTACGCAGCCACCACTTTTGGACTCACACTTTTTGTTCGTGACCACAACAAAACAACTGGATGGAAATATCTCGGGTATTTTCCAAAATCACCTCCTAATATTTTCGGAATTGCCGAAGATGATAATGGCCGAACCTGGGCCGGCTCCCAAATTGGAGTAGCAATTCGTGTTACGCCATTCTTCGATAAAAATGGTCAGCCAGATGTTTTAAAATCAAAAGTGGAGACGTTTGGGAAAGACCAGGGATTGAAAGGATTTTCTTCACGTGTTTTTTCTATGAATCACCAGATCTATTTCCTAACAGATTCGGCCACCCTTACTTACGATGAGTCGAAAAAACATTTTGTACCTGCTACCGTTCTAGGGAAACATTTTTTTGCCGGAAGAGAAGATAGTAAAGGCAAAATTACTCTCGCTTCTTTCAAAAGCTTAAATGCAGTTTCATCACTTCTCATTGCAACTCCTGAATCTACAGGCAAATACCAGATAGATTCTACTTCATTAATGCCAATTATGAATTTGGTTGGAGGTGGCGATTATCTTGACATTCATGACAATAATATAATATGGTTTTTAGCTGACGACCAATTGATTCGTTATGATTCGAAAATAAAAACGGATGCCGATCAATCTTATAAAACCCTAATTTCCGGAATCACTTCAAAGAAAAATTCTCTAAACCCTTTGGAGGGTACAGAAAATAATCCACAAGAAATAAGTTTTAAAAACAATTCTTTGCGATTTGATTATGGCGCTCCTTTTTATAATGACGAAAACAAAACCCAATACCAGACCTGGCTCGAAGGATTTGAAAAAGGCTACAGCGATTGGGGCAAAAACACTTATAAAGAATACACCAACCTTTCTGCCGGAAAATATATTTTCCACGTAAGAGCCAAAAATGTTTATGGAAAGATTAGTGAAACAGCGGTTTTTCCATTAAGAATTCTTGCGCCATGGTATGCAACATGGTGGGCTTATTTGTTGTATGCTTTGATTGGCATTTCACTTATTTATTTATTCATCAAATACCGTACACGTCAATTAGAAGAAAAGCACCGTGAACTTGAGAAAACGATCAGGGAAAGAACCAGCCAGTTGAGTGCAAGAGTAGAAGAACTTGCGGTAATCAACAGTGTACAGGAAGGGCTTGCAGCCAAATTAGACATCAACGGTATTTATGAGTTAGTAGGTGAAAAGATCAGGCAGATTTTTAATGCTCAGATGATCTTCATTTCTACTTATAATCCAAAGACTGACCTTATCGAAGATAAATACGCCTATGAAAAAGGAGATAGAACGCTGATGGCACCAATGGCGCCGGCAGGTTTTAGCAAAAAAGTAATTGAAACACAAAAACCACTTTTGGTAAATAAGGATGTAGAAGGAAAAAGCAAGGAAGTTGGAAGTTTTATTTTGTCAGGAGAGAAAGCCAAATCCCTTGTCATTGTTCCCATGATGAAATCAGGAGAAGTTACCGGCCTGATCAGTTTACAAAATATGGATCAGGAAAATGCTTTTACAGATTCCGATGTGCATCTTTTGGGAACCTTGTCAAACAGTATGAGCGTGGCATTGGAAAATGCAAGATTGTTTGACGAGACAACAAGATTATTAAAAGAAACAGAACAACGAAATGCAGAATTGGGCGTAATCAATACAGTTCAGGATGGTTTGGTTAGTGAATTAGACATGCAGGCTATCTATGATTTGGTTGGAAACAAAATACGTGATGCATTTAATGCACAGGTTGTATTAATCGGAAGTTTTAATGAAGAAGAAGGTATTGAGTCTTTTAATTATGCTATTGAAAACGGCAGACGGTTTTATTTTGAACCACGGCCACTTGATAAAATAAGGAAACGTCTTCTTGAAACTAAACAGAAAATTGTAAGCAACAGCCGTGAAGAAGTTAACAAATGGGTAGGAACTACAGTAATCGGAGATACAGAATTACCTAAATCGGCGGTATTTGTTCCTTTACTAATAGGCGATAAGGTCAAAAGATACGTGAGCCTGCAAAATGTAGATAAAGAGAATGCCTTCAGTGATTCTGATATTCGCCTTTTGGAAACGCTTGCAAATAGCATGAGTGTTGCGCTTGAAAATGCGCGGCTATTTGATGAAACTACACGGTTGCTGAAAGAAACAGAGCAACGAAATGGGGAACTTTCTGTAATTAACAGTGTCCAGGAAGGGCTGGTAGCTCAAATGAATATGGAAGGCATTTATACTCTCGTCGGTAACCGGATCAGGGATTTATTTGATGCTCAAACAGTGGTAATACGCACTTTTGATTATAAGAATGAGATAGAGATTTTCAATTATGCAATTGAAAAAGGTGAA
>DASTXM010000060.1:0-41807 GCA_035765495.1 Hanamia sp. | reverse complement strand
CGGGTGGTTTCCGGCGCGTAAAGCAAGTAAAATCGATCCTGTCGGTATTATCAGGGGCAAATAACTATGAAAGATTGTATACTCGAAGCAAGAAATATTTCAAAATCATTTCATGATCCTGTAACCTTCGGGGTACTATTTGATATCAGTTTTGATGTTTACAAAGGTGAGTTTGTTGCCTTGACCGGAAAATCAGGTTGTGGCAAATCTTCTTTATTGTATATCCTTTCAACTATGGATACCGATTATGAAGGCGAACTGTTCATCGACAGTATGTCCATGCGTGGCAAAAAGGAGAGCCAGCTTGCCCGGGTAAGGAATGAGAAGATTGGGTTTGTATTTCAGTTTCATTATTTACTGAATGAATTTTCAGTATTGAAAAATGTAATGTTGCCTGCATTGAAGTTGGGCAATATTTCTGCTGCTGAAGCTGAACAAAAGGCAATGGATAAATTGCGGATGCTGCACATCGATCAACTGGCTTCGAAAAATGCAAACCGCATTTCCGGCGGCGAGAAACAGCGGGTAGCGATAGCAAGGGCGCTCATCAACGATCCTCACATCATTATGGGAGATGAACCAACCGGCAACCTGGATATTAAGAATGCGCAGATCGTTTTTGATATTTTTAAACAGCTTGCCGAAGAATACAACCAAACCCTTTTTATTGTTACCCATGATATGGATTTTGCAAAACGAACGGACCGGGTTCTTGAAATGGAAGACGGACATTTGATCAGTTGAAAAACTGTTTACAATTTTTCGCAGCTTTGTAGTTCAACTTTATGTCTGAATTAATTTGAAATCATGAAGTGCAAGAAAATATCATAGCTTTAGGAATACTTTTTAAATGGCGGCCATTAATATTCGAAGTCATTAAACTGCTTTAAACTAAACCAATGGGAATTTACAGGTCTATATTTCCTAACTACAGCAACACCGGCGACATCGCACTTAAAAATCAAAGTACACTGAGAAAACTGGTAGGAGCCCTTGGTATTTTGTTGCCGTTATTGGTATTCTTATTTTTAAAAATAGCCAATGGTTTTGACTTAGTGCTGCCGTCTATTAGTCATTATTATTTTACACGTGCCGGATCGCTTTTCGAGATAATTGTTAGTTTACTGGCTGTTTTTTTATTGGTATACAAAGGTGAACAGCCAATTGATTTCGCCTTATCAAGCATTGCAGGTATTTCCGCTTTGTTGATGTTACTTTTTCCTACAAGTAATCTGCGAGGATATAACAATAGCACTAAGTACGACCCTGTAGCCGTTACCTTTTTTAATGAAAGTGCTTTCAGGCCTAAATTTCATTATGCCTGCGCCGCCCTGTTCCTGCTATGCCTTGCTACAATGGCTTTGTTTGTTTTCACCAAATCATCACAACCACCTGCCCGTAGAACGCTCAACAAACGGAAGCGGAATAGGATTTACAGAACATGTGGTGTAATAATGCTTGCAGCTCTCTGCGTTGCATTTGCAGGTTTTTTAAAAATTATTCCTTCCGGCTTTTACGATGCAAACCATCTAACCTTTTGGATGGAAACCCTTTCTGTGGAAGCTTTTGGAGTGGCCTGGATGGTGAAAGGTGAAATTGTCTTAAAGGATAAGAAGTGATTCCATTTACTCATTAGTAAACCAACAAATAAATCCAATTTTTATTTTTTACCGATTTCTCCATCAGCCCATTGGCACATTAGCTAATTGGCCCATCAGCTAATTAGCACATTAGCTAATTACTCCGTTCTTAAACTCTTCACTGGGTTCGCCAGCGCAGCCTTCATCGCCTGGAAACTCACCGTCAGCACTGCAATCAAAAAGGCAATGACACCTGCTAATGCAAATACCCAAACATTTATGTTGATTCGGTAGGCAAAATCCTGCAGCCATGAATGCATTGCCCACCACGTTACCGGAATGGAAATTAAAAACGCGATTCCCACGAGCAATAAAAACTCTTTGGAAACAAGTAACAGGACATTTTGAACGGAAGCGCCCAGCACTTTACGGATGCCGATCTCTTTGGTGCGTTGCTCGATCACGAATGCAGAGAGACCAAACAAACCAAGACTCGCTATGATGATGGCCAGTATCGCAAATGCAGAAAATATTTTTTGTGTACGTATTTCGCTCGCGTACAATTTCGCAAAGTTCTCATCGAGAAAAGTGTAACTTAAAGGTCCTTCCGGATTGAAACTATCCCACTGCTTTTTCAGGTCGGCCAAAAAGCCTTTTATATCAGCCGTTTTTATCTTTAGAATTATGCCGTTATTACCTCCTGGTAACATCATTAGCGGTGCCACTTCCTGCTTAACCGAAGCATAATTAAAGTCGCCTACAACGCCTATTACTTTATATTCTTTTTGACCGGAGCGCACTATCGTTTTGCCGATAGGATTTGTTTTGCTCCATCCAAGTTGCTTTACCGCCGCCTGGTTGATGATGACGCCGGAGGCCGAATCAGTGGGAAAGTCCCTGGAAAAATTTCTTCCTTCCACTACCGGGATGCCGAGCGTTTGCAGGTAATCGTAATCTACATAATAAATATTTGTGTGAATTTCGGTGCCATTACCATTTGCATTTTTCGGAAAAATTTCTGTCCCGCCCATAAAATCTCCGCCGGGTATACTCCTTGATAGACTTACAGAGACGACGCGACTGTCCTGCAACAATTGTTGTTTAAACGCAGTTTGATTTTGCCCAAGCAATCGTCCATCGGGCAGGTACAAAACCTGGTTCTTATCGTAGCCCAACTTTTTATTTTGCATGTAATTCAACTGCTGGTAAACGATGATCGTAGCAATGATGAGGGCAATAGAAACGAAGAACTGGAACACAACAAGACTACTGCGTAAAGGACTTTTGCGTGATTCATTTGAAGTAACGGAACCTTTGAGCACGCGGATCGTATTGAAGGACGAAAGAAAAAAGGCAGGATAAATGCCGGCCACAATTCCTGCAAACATGCTTATACCAAACATCCCGGAAATGGTTCTGAAATCGAGAAAGAAACTGTAACTGATATTTTTATTAGCCAGTTGATTGAAATAAGGAAGCAATAAAAGGAGCAACGCGTAGGCAACCAGCATCGCCAAAAGAGTGATCAAAACAGATTCGGCAAGGAACTGAACCACGAGTTGTTTTTTTACAGAACCAAGCACCTTTCTTATGCCCACCTCACGGGCCCTCTTAAATGCCTTAGCTGTTGAAAGATTGGTGAAGTTGACACACGCAAGCAATAAGATAAAAATGGCCAGCGCCGAGAAGATGTAAACGTATTGAATATCACCACCGGCCTCAAGTTCGTATTTGGTGTGTGAATACAAATGAATGCTGGTAAGCGGTTGAAGAGAAAATACAAAAGTGTTCACGGACTTCTGCGCCTCGGCAAGACTCACACCCATATCGTGCTGAATTTCCGGAACAACATGTTCTGCCACCAACGGACGAAATTTCGCTTCCAGTTTTTTAGGATCTGTATTCTGGTTCAGCAATACATAAGTATAATAGCCGATATTGCTCCAGGTGAGGCGCATTGTACCAAAGCTTGCAAGACTCATCACCGCATCAAAATGAAAATGTGAATTGGCGGGAATCTTGTCAAAAACGCCCGTAATCTTATATAGGGTATTATGAAGACCGATCACCACAGACTTTCCCAAAGGATTGGCATCGCCGAAATATTTTTTAGCAAAGGCTTTTGAAACAACGACGGTGTTAGGTTGCACCAACGCATCTGGCTCACTTCCCTTTAAAAGAGGAATTGAAAACATTTGCAGAAAGGTGGAATCCGCAAACGCGAGGTGTTCTTCCTTAAACTGCCTGTCATCATACTTGACAAAATCCTGTGCAGGAGCAATCCTGGTAAATGCTTTTACTCCAGGAAAAGCATCTTTTAGTCCCGGGCCAATCGCATTATCAACATCCGGATACGCTGCCACATCGCCGTTGCCTGTAACGGACAAGAGTACACGATAAATGTTTTTTGACTGTGCAGGATACCTGTCGTAGCTTAATTCGCTGTAAACAAATACAGCAATGAACATGAAACAGGCAAGGCCGGTTGCAAGGCCGAAAATATTAATAAATGAAAAAACTTTGTTCTTCTTCAGGTTCCTTAAAGCAATCTTGAAATAATTTTTTATCATGATAGCATAGTTTTCAATTTATTCCTATTCAGAATCACATGCCGCAAAGTAAACCAACAAAAAACTCATTTTTTTCAAATTCTACTTCATTAGCACATCAGCTAATTATCAAATTAGCTAATCATTCTGTTCTCAAACTCTTCACAGGGTTAGCTATTGCTGCCTTCACGGCCTGGAAACTTACTGTGAGTAAAGCAATCAAAATAACCAATAGACTTCCGACTGTAAAAATTACCCAGCTGAGTGTGATACGATACGGATAATTGTTGAGCCATTTATTTGCGGCTAACCATGACAGTGGTATTGCCATCAAAAGAGAGATGAAAACCAGTTTTAAAAAATCAGTGGAAAGGATGGTAACGATGTTGTTTACAGATGCCCCCAACACTTTGCGAATACCAATTTCTTTTGTACGCTTTTCTGCCGCAAGTACAGATAATCCAAACAAACCGATACAGGAAATAAAAATGGTAAGAAAGGCACCAAACATTAATATTTCTTTCCACTTTGCTTCCTCTGCATATTGCTGCTTGTTTTGCAGATCTTTAAATTGATAGGAATAAGGGCTCATTGGGTAGAACTGCTTAAACGTTGTTTGAATCGCCTTTAATGTTGATGTGGTAGTAGCAGGATTTATTCTGATATAATAACTTCCATATCTGTTGTCGTTCTTCATTGTAAACAGCTGGGGAATTATCTTTTCGCCCAGGGAAGCAAAATGGTAATCTTTCACAACGCCAATGACATGATAAATTTCATTGTTGTGATAAAAGAAATTTACGGTTTCACCAATAGGGTTTTTCCATCCTGCTTGCTTTACAAAAGTTTCATTCACGATCACTGAGTGGGTAGAATCAGAAGGATAATCAGGCGAAAAATTGCGCCCTTGCAGCAACGGGATTTTTAACAGCGGAATAAAATTTTCATCAACAGTTTCATACTGGAATTGCATGGTTGAATCGCTACCGACTTTGGCTGCTGTTCGCCAGCTGCCGCCATTTTTTGTGCTCACACCGGTTACACCTTTCAATTTCTCTAATTGTTCTTCAAAAGATTTTGCTTCCTGGTGGTTTCGGATATTGGCATCTACGACCAACAGGTTCTTATCGTCATATCCTAATTTTTTATGAGTTAGAAAATTGAATTGGGAATAGATTGTCATTGTCCCTATGATAAGGAAAGAAGCAAGCGTAAACTGGATGACCACCAAAGATTTTTGTAAATAATTTTTGCCTTTGATATTAAAGCGGCTGTATAATGTTTCGACAGGTTTATAACCCGAAAGCACAAGGGCAGGGTAGAAGCCGGCGAGCAAGCCGGTTATTAAAAACAGTAAAACATAAGCGACTACAAGCTTTGCATCAATCAAATAAGAAAAAGCGAGCGCTTTGTTGGAGAGTTCGTTGAACACGGGCAGGATCAATCTTGTCAACAAAAGCGCAAATCCAAAAGCAATTGCACAGAGCAAAAAAGATTCTCCCATGAATTGCCCGATCAGTTGTTTACGGTCGCCACCAATCACTTTGCGAATGCCAATCTCTTTTGCACGCTTTACCGATCTTGCCACGGTAAGGTTGACAAAATTGATGCAGGCAATCAGCAGCACAAACAAAGCTATTCCTGAAAGAATGTAAGAATACATCGGATTGCTTGCGTGCAGCAAACCATTCTGTGGAGGCAGTTCTGTGTTCATGTGCATGTCAGTAAAAGGCTGCAACATGTAGGTTCCCATTTTGGCATCATCTCCCAGTCCAAACATCTTAACCATGTTTTGAAAAGTTGGGGAGGCGTCTGCCAGGAAAAACTTCTGCATTTGATTCTCCACTGTTTGGAGGTTGGTATTTGGATTAAGCACCACAAAAGTGTTCAGGAAAAAATTAAACCAATTGTCATTATCTTTTGCATCCGCTTCAGTTTCTTTAAAGGGAATCAATACATTGAATTGAATAGAAGAATTTTGCGGAACACGCTTTGCAACAGCTGTGACTGTATAAGGAACAAAAGTGCTGTCTTCTTTTACCATTACAAATTTTCCGATGGCGTCTTTGGTGCCAAATCTTTTGATCGCTTCATCTTCCGTCACGACAATTGAATGTGGCTCTTTCAGGCAACTGTTCTTGTTTCCATACAACAATGGAAAAGTAAACACATTGAAGAAGCTTGAATCCACGTACATCAAATCCTGTGACTCTATTTCACTTCCATTCTTTATATCTTCAGTTCCTTGCTGGATCCGAACAAAAGAAGCGATACCAGGAACATTCTGTTTGAATCTTGGCCCTTGCAGGAAGCCTGTGTTGCCATCTTTGTGCACTTCACCATTACGTTTTTGAATTGATACAATACGGTAAATGTTTTGCACATTTTTATGGAACCGGTCAAAACTAACTTCGTCTTTTACATACAACAAAATAAGCATCGCACAGGCAAGCCCCATGCTCAAGCCAGCAATGTTAATGAAAGAATATATCTTGTTTCTCTTTAAATTCCTCCAGGCGGTGGTGAAATAATTTTTAAACACGGTATTAGAGTTTAGAGTTTAGAGTTGAGAGTTGAGAGTTTAGAGTTTAGAGTTACATTAACTTTTTTAAACTTTTCGTACATGCATTATCGTGAGTAATCCAATAAATAATCACAATTTTCATTTTTAAATTTTCACATTTTCAAATTGAGATCATCAGCACATTATTCTGTTCTCAAACTCTTCACCGGGTTGGCTATCGCCGCCTTTATTGCCTGGAAGCTGATGGTAATAACTGCAATCAGGATCGCAATCAATGCAGTGACGGCAAAAACCATCCAGCCAATGTTCGTCCTGTAGGCAAATCCCTGCAACCACTTGTTCATCACAAACCATGCAACCGGTGAAGCAATGAGAATGGATATTCCGACAAGCTTCATAAAATCTTTAGACATCAAAGTGACGATGTTGGTTACACTTGCACCCAAGACTTTTCTCACACCAATTTCTTTTATTCTCTGTTCGGCGCTGAAAGTAGCGAGGCCAAACAATCCGAGGCAGGAAATTAAAATGGCAATAACCGTAAAATATCCAACAATCGAAGACAATTTATTTTCAGCATCATAATTTTTCTGAAAATCCTTATCAAGGAATGTGTATTCGAAAGGTTCATTTGGATTCAAATTATGCCATTTGGCACCCAGAATTTTTATCAATGATGAAACATCCCCGGGCTTTGCATGCACGACCATATAATTGAACATGTTGTCACTGCTGAGACCGTAACCATAAGGCGTTATCGGCAAATGCAAATCTTCAAAATGAAAATCCTTCACCACACCAATGATCTCATAAGTTGATTTTTGCCCGTTATAATCGAAATAAACATTTTGTCCAACGGCGATCTGCGGCGAAGCAAAACCAATTTCTTTAATCGCTGTTTCATTTAGGATCACTTTATTGCTTGTATCGCCCGGAAATTCAGATGAGAACAAACGTCCCGCAACGGGCTTAATGCCCATAGTTTTTAAATAATCAAAATCCACTGTGTTTGTCCTGGTTCTTTTGGAGTCATTCATCGTTTGTCCGTCTTTATAAAATCCATTGTCACTTGGATTAAAAATTCCGGGGTTGTAATAAGAAGCACCAACACCTGCAACCTGCGACAAGCCTGCCACTTCACCTTTAAAGGAAGTGTACATTTTTTTTGCATTACCGCTGCGCAGAGGAATAACGATCTGTCTTTCTTTATCAAAACCAAGATCTGCAGATCGCAAATAATTCATTTGCTTTGAAATAACAACGGAAGCAAGGATCAGTACCACAGAAATAATAAACTGGAAAACGACCAACCCTTTTCGAAGCGAAACAGCAGCAAGGGAATTAGAAAGTTTCCCTTTTAAAACCTTAGCAGGATTAAAAGAAGACAAGTAGAAAGCAGGGTAACTACCGGCAATCAAACCGGTAAGAACAGACAGGAAAAGAAAACCTGCAAATACCTGAGGGCTTTCTGTCACAGAAAGCGTAAGATGTTTTCCTGATAGATAATTGAACGCCGGAAGAAGTGTTGCGGTAAGAATATAAGCAAGCATGAAAGCCAGCAAGCTCATTAACAAAGATTCTCCCAAAAACTGGCGAATAAGTGATTTTCTTTCGGCACCTAAGACTTTGCGGATGCCCACTTCAGCTGATCTTTTGGAAGATCTTGCTGTTGAAAGATTCATGAAATTGATGCAGGCAATCAATAAGGTGAAAAGGGCAATCGAACCAAGGATGTATAAATAAGTAACACTTCCGTTTGGTGTAACGTCACTGTTTAATCCCGGGTAAAGATGAATGTCTTTTAAATTGATAAGAAATTGCTTTTTCTGAAAACCAACTTCCTTTAATTCTTTGCCAGCGTATTTGTCGATGAAGGCTGGAAACTTTGCTTCAGTTTTTTTTGGATCATTTCCGTGTTTCAACTTAACATAGGAAAAGAACATGTTGTTCGTTGCGAAGCTTGTACCGTTCTCACGGATGTAGCGTGCGATATCGCCACCCGCCATCGAAATAAAAAAATTGGCATCAATGTGCGATGGTTTTTGGATTGGGCGGTAAACACCTGTAACCTGGAAATCGTAATCGCCGTTGGTACTGCTGCTCACGTGTACCATCTTATTGAGCGCAGGTTCGTTGCCAAATAATTTGTGCGCTATATCTTCAGAAAGCACAATTGTCCTCGGTTCATTCAAAGCAGTCGCGGGGTTTCCTTCTATGAAATTGTAAGTGAACATCCGGAAAAAAGTAGAATCGGCCAGAAAACCGTTGTTCTCATAAAATGATTTGGTAACGCCGTCTTTTTCATGGTACTGCAACAATGTTTTGTCTTCGGCAAACAAGCCCATCATCCTTGTGGTCAATTGCACTTCAGGAAAATCCTGTTGCATTGCTGCTACCATCGGAGCCGGTGTGGTGGCGCCTTTCTTTTCCTGGCCCTGCATGATGAAAGTAGTCCCGACCTGGTAAATATCGTCCCCATCTTTTTGATACTTATCGTAACTCGTTTCATTGAGGATGTACAGCGAAATGAGCATGCAGCAAACGAGGCCTGCACACAATCCAAAAATGTTGATGAAAGAAAAAACTTTATTCTTCATCAAATTGCGCCACGCGATTTTGATATAGTTTTTAAACACGGATTTATAAGTTTAAACTTGTAATTATTAATTATTGATCATTCACTATTCACCTCAACAAACAAACAAATTCCCGAACTTTTTTTCGCAACAATTCCCGTTAGCACATTGGCTAATTGACTAATCAGCGAGTTACTCGGTTCTCAAACTCTCTACAGGGTTAGCCACAGCGGCCCTTATTGCCTGGAAGCTAATTGTGAGCATTGCTATGAAAATTGCGATGAGTGTTGTGATCACAAAAACCATCCAACCGATACCGGTTCTGTAAGCAAAAGACTGTAACCATTTATTCATCACAAACCATGCAATTGGTGAAGCTATCAGAATAGAAATACCAACAAGCTTTAAAAAATCTTTGGACATCAACGTAACGATATTGGTTACGCTCGCACCAAGCACTTTTCTAACACCAATTTCTTTTATTCTTTGTTCCGCAGTAAAAGTGGCGAGGCCAAATAAACCAAGACAAGAAATAAGAATGGCGATAATCGTAAAATAAGTTACGATAGATGAAAGCCTTGTTTCAGCGTTATAATTCTTTTGGAAGTCTTTGTCCAGAAAGCTGTAATCAAAAGGTTCATTCGGATCTAACCTGTGCCAGGTATTTTTAATCGATTGCAAAGCATTATTCATGTTAGATGTTTTCACATGAACAATTGCGTAGTTATACATCGGGGGATTGTTCAACTGGAAACCATAAGGACCAATAGGCAGGTGCAAATCTTCGTAATGAAAATCCTTTACAATGCCGATGATTCTGAAATTATAAGTTGTGCCCCTGAAAGCAAAATGCAGGTTTTGATTTACCGCAGCTTCCGGATTTTTAAAACCCAAAGTTTTTATTGCGGTTTCATTTAAGATAACCGTTCCTGAAGTGTCTTCAGGGTAATCACTTGAATAAAGCCGTCCGGCAACCGGTTTAATATCGAGCGTTTGCAAAAAGTTGTAATCAATGTAATTCATCTTTACATCTTTTCCCTGCTGCATGTCTTCACCATCTTTATAAAAAATATTATCAGCCACATTGCTGATGCCGGGATAATACAATGAAGCACCCACATTGGAAATGCCTGATTGTTTTTGTAATTCATCCTTCAGTGAAGCGTACATTTTTTTTGCTGAGTTACTGCGTAGCGGGATCACCACTTGTTGGTTTTGGTCAAATCCAAGATCAGCAGAACGAAGGAATTTCATTTGCTTTGCAATAACAACAGAAGCTATGATCAAGACGATCGAAATAATAAACTGGAAAACCACCAAAGCCTTTCTCAGCGCAAGGGCAGAAAACGAATTGGAGAATTTTCCTTTCAGAACTTTGGCCGGTTTAAATGATGAAAGGTAAAGTGCTGGATAACTTCCGGCGATCAAACCGGTTAAGATCGCAAGGGCAACAAATGTCAATATCAATCCATAATTATTGGAAAAATTCAGTGAAAGGTTTTTATCTGCAACCGCATTAAAAAGAGGCAATAATAATTTAGTGAGGATAAAAGCAAACAGGAACGCGAGCAAACTCATCAGGACTGATTCACCGAGAAACTGCGTAACGAGCCATCTTTTTTCCGCGCCAAGGACTTTCCTGATTCCCACTTCTGATGAGCGTTTGGATGATTGTGCAGTGGCAAGATTCATAAAATTAATGCAGGCAATCAATAAAGTGAAAATGGCAATAGAAGCGAGAATATATAAGTAAGTCTTGCTGCCACCGGCAGTTATGTTATCCTTTACATCTTCGTCTAAATGAATTTTAGTAAGCGGAACTAAAAATTGCCTTTTATTAAAACCAACTGCTTTCAAATCTTTGCCAGCATACTTTTCAATAAAAGAAGGAAATTTTGATTCAAGTTTTTTTGAATCCGTTCCTGGCTTCAAAAGCAGGTATGTATAAAACATATTATTGGTAGCAAGATCAGCGCCCTGTTTCTTGATAAAATCGCCCATATCGCCACCGGTCATGCTCATAAAAAAGCGGGCATCAATGTGAGAAGGCTTGTCAATTGGTCTGAACACACCGGTTACCAAAAAGTCATGGTCGCCGTTGGTGCTGCTGCTAATGTGGATCACCTTATTTAATGCGGGTTCATTTCCAAAAAAACTCTTTGCAATTTCTTCACTTAATACAACAGTATTGGGATTGTCTAATGCAGTGTTAGGATCACCTTCAATAAAATTGTAGGTAAACATCCTGAAGAAAGTGGAATCGGCGAGAAAACCTTTGGTTTCATAAAGTGATTTTACATTACCATTTTTTTCATCGTATTGCAGAAGTGTTTTGTCTTCTGCATACAAACCGGTAAGCCTGGCAACTTGTTTGATTTCCGGAAAAGCATCCTGCATCATGCCTCCCATTGCCGCCGGTGTGTTAGGCAATTTTTTAAAATTACCCAGACCAACAAACTCAGTTCCCAATTGATAAATATTATCCGCGTTTTTTTGATACTTATCATAGCTTGTTTCATTAATAATGTAGAGCGAGATGAGCATACAGCAAACAAGGCCGGCGCATAAACCAAAGATGTTGATGAAAGAAAAAACTTTATTCTTCATCAAATTGCGCCAGGCGATCTTGATATAATTTTTAAACACGGTTCTAAGATTAAGTGGTTGTTACAAATGCGTAAAAACGGTTTTTGGTTTTTACATTATTTTCTTTCAAAAAATTAAGCCACAATAATTAGCCATAGGAATCAATAGGTTAAATATGATTAAATAAAAACAACTGTTCGATTTTGATACAGGAAGTGTTCTTCTTTGATACGGTTTGTAAAGGCTTCCCAAGCATGATTTTTCAAAGGATTTGGATTAATAGTAAATGAAGAAATTATTGTGGTTTTTATTTTAGTGTATTCGTCACAGTTATATTTTTATTAATAAAAGTAAAAAGACTTTATTCGAATATTTTTATTGTGAATAAGGTGACAGAAGTGCACAGTTTCAAATTTTCACATTATCTCATTTTCAAATAAATTACTCTGTTCTCAAGCTTTTAACGGGGTTTGCCAGTGCTGCTTTGATGGATTGATAACTGATGGTAATCAGGGCGATCAACATCGCAATAACGGCAGTTAATGCGAAGAGCCACCAACTCATATTGATCCTGTAGGCAAAATCTCTCAACCAACCATTCATAAAATACCAGGCTGCGGGCAATGCGATTAAAATTGCAATGATCACGAGTTTTAAAAAGTCTTTGGAAAGTAAGCCGGTGATATTCAAAACTGATGCGCCCAACACTTTCCGAATGCCAATCTCTTTTGTGCGCTGCGTTACCATAAAAGCCATCAGGCCCAGTAACCCAAGGCATGTGATGAGAATTGCCGTTCCACAAAACCACGACATCAGGGTGCCGAGGCGCTGTTCCGTGCGGTACAAGGCATCATATTCTTCATCGAGGAAAGAATAATTGAACGGTTGCATGGGCACGAATGATTTCCACGTTTTTTCGAGCCCGGCAAGCACAGGCGCTATTTTTCCCGGCCCTATTCGCACAAGAATGTTTCCAAACCATTGGGGACTGTTACAAATAACAACCGGTTGTATCAGGTCATGCATTGAACTTGTATGAAAATCTTTTACAACACCCACAATTGTCCCTTCTCCGGCAATTCCCAAAAAGACCTGTTTCCCGATGGCATCTTTCGCCTGCAAATCGTAACGCGCAAGAAATGCCTGGTTTACAATAAACTCATTCGTTGTGCTATCGCCTTTTATTTTGGCCGGATCAAAATTTCTTCCTGCAATTAATGAAATGCCGAGTGTCGATAAATAATGCTGATCCCCGGCTATTCCTCCAACAACACTAATGTCTTCATCTGCTGTAGGATGGGCTTTGATGGAAAAACCATTTCCAATAACCGTCTGAAAAGGAGATCGCCAGGTTTTAGACACATCCTGGACACCGTTGACATTTTTAATCTCTGAAGCAAAAGCGTCGAAATTCTTTTTGAGGTCTTGGTTTCCATGAATTATAAGAATGTGGTCTTTGTCAAGTCCAAGTTTTGCCGACTGCATAAAACCAAGTTGCGAACGCACAATGATCGTTCCGAGTATAAGCGCAATGGAAATGGCAAATTGAAAAATAACAAGGCTCTTTCTGATCATCGCTCCTGTACCGCCGGCTTTGGAATAATTCCCTTTCAGCGTTTCTGTTGGCCTGAAACGCGACAGAATAATTGCCGGATAGAAACCGGCCAGTATAGAAACCAGCACACCTCCTGTAATGATATAAATCAACATGTTTCGGTTAAGCAGGTAGAAAGGGATTTCTTTACCCAACAGGTTGTTCAAATAAGGAAGGAGTTCGTTCACCAAAAAGATCGAGATCGCAACAGCAAAAAAAGTGAGCAGGAACGATTCTGTAAGGAATTGTGCAAAGAGCTGCCATAAGCTTGCACCAATCGTTTTTCGAATGCCTACTTCTTTAGCTCGTACTGATGATTTAGCGGTTGAAAGATTGATATAATTGGCGCACGCAATCAGTAGCACAAGAATGGCGATGGTAATAAAAATGCGCACGTATTTATAATCGGTGATCTTGAAATAGTTTTTGTAATTAAAAACGTGAGTATCAAAATGAACTTCCTTAAGCGGTTCGAGTTGTAAATGAATTGAATTTTGTGCGGAAGAGTTTTTTGCCTTTTCCGGAGGATTTACCCATTGATCTATTATATTGGAAAGTGAGGCAACTTTTGTTCCGGGCTTTAACAACAAATAAGTGCTGTAGTTGGGATTATTCCAGTCAACTTTCGTTTCCGAACTATCAAAACCATCTATGCTGTAAAACGAGGTAAGGAAATCGAACTTAAAATGCGAATTAGGTGGAACATTTTCCATAACTGCCGAAACAACATATTCCTGCTTGTTATTCAGTAACAAAGTCTGGCCGATTGGATCAGAATCACCAAAATATTTTTTAGCCATATCGGAGGTAATCACCAAAGAATGAGGCTTGTTTAAAGCCTTTTTAAGATTTCCCTCAACGGCTTTAAAATTGAACACGTCAAAAAAAGCGGAATCGGCAAAACAAAAACCATCTTCATCAAAAATTACATTGTCGTGCCTGATTGTTTGTGAACCCCATGATGGTTCAAACCGGGTAACGGTCCCGATTTCAGGAAATTTATCTTTTAGCACGGGGGCTACAAAAACCGGTACAGAGGGAGAAAGGCTTTCACTGCCTCCAACGCGTGCATCGTAATTTACCCGGTAGATGCGATTGTAATTTTTGTTATACTTATCAAAGCTCAATTCATATTTCACGAAAGAAAGAATAAGTAAACAACAGGTGATGCCAATAGTTAAACCAACAATATTTGTAAGGGTAAATAGCAAATCTTTCTTCAGCGAACGAAAGGCGATGGTAAAATTTTTACTAAACATATTTTTCGTTTAAGCAATACCGTTATATTGAAGTAAATCAACAAATAGCCTGAATTTTTATTTTCACATTTTCACATTAATCACTCCGTTCTTAAGCTCTTCACAGGATTCGCCAAGGCTGCTTTTACAGACTGGTAACTTACTGTTGCAATCGCAATGATTATTGATAACAATCCTGCGCCGGCAAAAACCCACCACTTAATATCCACATGAAAAGAATAGGAGAGAAGCCATTCATGCATCACACACCAAGCAACCGGGGAAGCGATCAACAGTGAAACAATAACCAGCTTCAAAAATTCTTTTGAAAGTAAAGTGGTGATGCTGAGGACAGAAGCGCCCAGCACTTTTCTTACACCAATTTCCTTTATCCGGTTTTCGGCCATATACGTTGCCAAACCAAATAATCCCAGGCAGGAGATAAAAATGGTTAGTCCTGCAAACAGTGCAGCCAATGTTCCTATTTGTTTTTCCTCTTTAAATTTTGCAGCATAAGAGTCATCCACAAACTTGTAATCGAAAGGATATTCAGAATTATATTTCTTGAAGATTTCGGAGGCCAGCTCCAAATCTTTTTGAGTTGAATTAGCGGGATTCAATTTAAAGTGCATTGTATTAAACCAGGCAGCAGGCCCCATCACCGCTAATTGTTGTATTTTTTGAAAAGGAGAAGCATAAATAAAATCTTTCAAAACGCCTACCACATGCCATGTTCTTCCATCGGCCTGCACTTCAGTTCCAACGGGATTTTTCAATCGCATTACCTGAACTGCCGTTTCATTAAGCAGCATTGCCGTGGAATCGGTGGGGTATTTGTAAATATCGATGTCTCTGCCTGCGATCAATTTAACACCAAGTGTCTTTACAAAATCAGCATCAGAGGACATCCTGATGAAATCAGTTTTATCATCATCGGTGGTACTTCCCGACCATTTCCATCCCCAACCATCACTGTTTCTATTCGTAATCGGGCTCATTGATTTGGTAACTGCCACAGCGGCACCTGTGTTTATCAAATCATTTTTAATTAACAAATAATTTTTCCGAATATCACCGTCCAACGAAGTGTAAAGCAACTTGTCTTTTACATAACCTGAATCTCTCTCCTGTGCGTATTTTATTTGTTGCCCAACAATGATCGTACATATGATAAGGGCAATAGCAAAAGTAAACTGCAATACCACCAAAATTTTTCGGGGTGTAACCAGCGCATTGGCAGTTTTTAATGTTCCTTTTAAAACCTTCACCGGTTTAAAAGACGATAAATAAAATGCAGGATAACTTCCGGCCAGAACACCAGTAAAAAGAACAAAACCTAGAGAAAGTATCCAGAAATAGATATTATTGAATGGAAGGTGAAGTTGTTTCGCAACGAGATTATTAAAAGGCGGCAGTGCTTCTGAAACGATGAATAACGCGATTAAAAATGCTAGGAATGAAAGCAAAATACTTTCGCCGATAAACTGTGCAACGAGCGATTTCTTTTGAGCGCCAACTACTTTTTTGATGCCCACTTCCTTTGCTCTCCTTTCACTTCTTGCGGTACTTAAATTCATGAAGTTGATGCAGGCTATCAGCAAAATGAAAATGGCAATGATGCCAAACATCCTTACGGTTTTGATCCTCCCATCCACGTAACGGCCGTTTTCAGAGTTGGAATAAAGCCATTGGTATTTTAATGGATAAGCAAAAACTTGTGTAGTTTGTTGATCGCCTGAGCCTTTGGAATGATCGATAGTTACGTTTTTGATTTTTCTGTTGAAGGAAGCCAAAGAGACTCCAGGTTTAAGCAACACAAAAGTCTGAACAGAATTATTTCCCCAATAACTATCATCAGCACCTATCTTTTTTAAATAACTCCAGGGTAACAAATAGCTAAATTTAAAAGCTGTGTTTTTGGGCAAATTTTTCATTACCGCAGTCACGGTAAAATAATCGGCACTATCAATCTTGAGTATTTTGCCAACTGCGCGTTCTGTTCCGAAAAGCGCCCTGGCAAAGTCTTCTGTCAAAACAATACTATTGATGTTTTTTAAGGCTGTAAAATCATTTCCTTCAACCAGGGGGAAACTAAAAACATTAAAAAATGCAGAGTCGGTAAAATCGCCCTGCTCGTTGAGGTGCTTATCGCCAACGGTAAAAAGAAAGCGGCAGCCGGATATCCTCACTGCATCTTCCACTTCCGGATATTCACTTTTAATTGTCGGTGCTAAAATTTTCGGTGTTGTATTCCATGCTTGTAACTGGCCGTTGAATGCATCCCGGTTGTTGAGCGTATAAATGCGGTCGGTCTTTTTGTAAAACCGGTCGTAACTCACTTGATTTTGAATCCACAAAAAAATCAACATAGCGGCTGCCATGCCAATGGCCAGACCGGAAATATTGATCAGAGAGAACGCTTTGTTCTTCATTAAATTCCTGATGGCAATCTTGAAATTATTTTTAAACATTTTCAAGCAATTTTATTAATGCAAATTCTTTGCATTTAAATAAGCCAAAAAACCGAGCCATGTAAAATATAACTGTAATTCAAAAACTTAGAAATTTAATATTATATTCAACTGTTCGATTTTGATACAGGGAGTGTTCTTCTTTGATACGGTTAGCAAAAGGCTTTCAACAGCATCGGAATTTGCAGTAAAACAGGAAAAATGTTTTTTTATTTTAGTGTACCCCTTCCTGTTACATTATTTTTAAATTACAGTAACGAAACAAACATTTGAATTTTTTATTTTCAAATGAGCACAATTCTAAATGCTATTATTAAAACATTGGTTAATCAACACATCACTCTGTCCGCAATGATTTCACAGGATTTGTCATCGCCGCTTTTATAGCCTGGAAGCTAATGGTTATTAATGCAATTATTATTGCTACGACTCCACCTGCTGCAAAAATCCACCAACTGACCTGTATCCGATAAGCATAATCCTGCAACCATTGGTGCATGTAATACCAGGCTATTGGAGTTGAAATTGCAAATGCAACGGCAATGAGGATGATGAATTCTTTTGAAAATAAATAGATAATGTTGCCGGCGCTGGCGCCAAGTACTTTCCTGATACCTACTTCTTTCACCCGCTGCTCGGCCATGAATGATGCGAGTCCATATAATCCAAGGCAGCTAAGGAATATAGCGATGGCTGCAAAAATTTTGTACAGCTGCGACAACTGGGTTTCCTGTTTGTAAAAACTTGCAATCTTATTATCCAAAAAGCTGTATTCATAAACATAGTTAGGGAATGTTTGCTCCCAAATCTTTTGAATGGATTGCATTGTGGAGGCAAGGTTTGCCATTGGTAATTTAATTGATGCCTGCCGGTACATTGTACTGTTTGTGGCAATAAGCAATGGCGCAAGATTATCCTTCAATGACCTGTCATTAAAATCTTTCAAGACACCAACTACCGGGCATTTTATCAGTCCACCCATTATGCTCACTTCTTTGTTCAAAATATCATCCGGCTTTTTGAGGCCCAAACTTTTTACAAAGGCTTCATTTACCAAAAATTCTTTTGTCCACCCTGAAGGTTCCAGGTTCCTTCCCGCTACCAATTTCAATTTATAAGTTGGTACATAATCATTGTCGGCAAATTTTACGATTGCCTGGAAATCCGCATCCTTTATTGAGTTGTCGAATTTTAATGTTGTAAACCTGTTGTTATTGTCTTCTATCGGCGAGTTAGAATTGAAACTCACGGCCTTCGCACCCTTTAACAATAATTGCTGCTTTAAATAGTCGGTCAATTTGACGCCGGTGCTGTCCGGGCGAAAAGGAACATTCACAATCGCATCTTTATCGAATCCCAAAGGCTGATCCATGAAATAATCCATCTGCTTCACAATTATGAGTGTGCCGATGATAAGCGCCTGCGCGATGATAAATTGAAACACCACCAGGCCTCTTCTTAATGAAACACCTTTAGTTGTATTTACAGTTATCTTGCTTTTTAAAGCATTAACCGGATTGAAACGGGATAAAACAATTGAAGGATAGAAACCGGCAAGTGCAGTCACCACAACGGTTACGGTCAAAAGAAAGAAAACAATTGCAGAATTATTGATCGTGTTGAAAGAAAGAGAAAGGTCTAAAAGCCGGTTCACAAACGGCAATGCAAGGACTGAAATTCCTGCTGAAAGAAGTACTGCTATTATAACGATCAAAAACGTTTCAAAAAGGAATTGGACACGGAGTTGGGATTTGTTGCTTCCCAAAACCTTTCTTACACCCACTTCTTTGGCGCGCTTAGCTGCCTGCGCAGTGGAAAGATTGATGAAGTTTACACAGGCAATCAACAGTATAAAGGCTGCAATCAGCCACAATACATTGATCAGTTCATGACTTATAGTTTTGTTACTGAAATTGCCCGCTACAGCATCATAATGAATTGCATTTATTGGTTGTAAAAGGTAAGTATTGTTATTATCATTATCACCGGAAGGCAATTTGTGTGAATAGGCACTTAGTTGTTGATTAAAATTGGCAACAGAAATATTTTGTGGCAACAAAACGAAACAACCAAAATCAGCTGCGGTTCCGGTCCAATCCGGTTGTTGAAATCCATATTTTGCATCACCGGTAAAATCGGTTCCATAAGAAATCACCAACTTCAATTGAAAATCTGTATTTGGGGGAATAGTGGCAAGGATGCCTGACACTTTTAACCCAACTGCCGGAAATTGAAATAATCCGGGGCCGATGCTATAATATCCCGTTAGTTTAATGGTTTTACCGATAGCATCACGATAGTTATCATCATTCAATCCAAAATATTTTTCGGCTATTTCTTTTGTAAGTAAAACATTATTCGGATCCTTTAAAGATTCATACGAACCGGCGAGCAAGGGAAAATCGAACATTTTAAAAAAGGAGGGCGAGGTATAAAATACGCCACTGGATTCTTTGAAGTTTTTAACAGGATTTCCATTATCATCAAGCACCTGCAACTCATCATTATGGCTTGCATAAACCGGCGCAACCTGTTGCAACTGCGGAAATGCTGTCTTCAAATTGTCGGGCAATAGAAAAGGAACATTTTTCGCGTAAGAAACATTTCCTCCATCAGCAGGATGTGATTCAGTCAGAACACGATAAATGCGATCTTTTTTTGCATGAAAAGTGTCGAAACTCGTTTGAAATTGTATGATGATAAAAATGATCATACAAACGGCAATACCAACGGCCAATCCGGCTACGTTGATCAGCGTATAACTCTTGTGACGGCTTAAACTTCTAAAAGCGGTTTTGAAATAATTTTTAAACATGATGAATTCTTTTTACGTCATTGATTATAGTAAATTTGATAAGCGATAAAATTGATCTTTGTGGAACGAATTGTAATTGAAGTGGATGAAGCAACGGGAAAAAAATGGAACCTTGCACCTGCTAAATTCAAAAAAGAGCTTTCCGAAAAAGTTTCTGAAAGTATCAGCAAGATTTTTACCATTACTGCTTGCCGCGATCCCAAAGACAACAAATTCCTTGAATTAGCAGTTGCGGCAAACGCACCCTGCATCATTACCGGTGATAAAGATTTGTTGGAATTACATCCTTTCCGGGGAATCCCCATTTTAACTGCCAATGATTTTTTAAATAATTTCTGATCCATCATTTTTTGTTTACTGCAGTAAACGAACAAATTATTTTAATTTTTATTTTCACATTCATTCTTTCATTAGCACATCAGCACATTAGCTAATCAGCTAAATTATTCCGTTCTCAAACTCTTCACCGGGTTTGCCAATGCTGCCTTTATCGCCTGGAAACTTACGGTGATCAGTCCTATCAGTAAAGCTGTTAACCCGGCAACCAAAAATATCCACCAACCAATGGAAATCCTATAGGCAAATTGATTCAACCATTGGTTCATGGCCCACCATGAAACCGGGAATGCAACCAGTGCTGAAATCAAAATCAGTTTTAAAAAGTCTTTCGACAACATCGAAGTAATATCCATTTCAGAGGCGCCCAGTACTTTCCGGATTCCAATCTCTTTGGTACGTTGTTGGGCGGCATAGGTTACCAATCCAAACAATCCCAGGCAGGCAATTATAATGGCAAACAAGGCAAAGGAGATAAAAATCCTACCTACTTTCTGATCATTTTTATAAAGATTATTAAAATCTTCATCCATGAAAGAATAAGTAAAAGGCTGGCCGGGAACCATTTCTTTCCATTTATTATTGATCTCTCCAACCAATCCGGCAATATCGCGGCTGCTTATTTTAAAAGCAACACTGCTGTTCTGTCTTCTAAAAAATAAGGCGACTGGGCTTACACCTTTTCTCAGAGAATTAAAATTAAAATCGTTCACTACGCCAACAATGTGGCAGGAAGAAGCTACTTTTTTATTGTTCAAAAACTCATTTACGTCTTTCATGTAATACAAAGTCTTATTCAACGGATCCTTAAGACCTAATAATTTTACGGCGGACTGGTTTAAGATGACCCCATCTGAATCTGTAGGAAATTGGTTGGAAAAATTTCTTCCATCTTCCATCTTCATTCCCAATGTGGGAACATAATTTTCATCCACATCCCAAACCTGCATGCTTACAGCAGATTTTTGATTGAGCGTGGCATCCGGAAATAAGGGCGTATCGCTTCTCCAGCCGCTGGTGGGCAGGAAGCCTGTTACTGTCGCATTCATGACGCCTGGCAGTTTCAGGATATCTTCTTTAAATGCTTTAATGCGACTGCCAAGAGGATCGGTATTTTTAATTACCAATACCTGGTCACGATTATAACCTACATCTTTATTATGAATGAATTTTAATTGAGTATAGATCACCAAAGTTCCGATGATGAGGGCTATTGAAATAAAAAACTGGAAGATCACGAGGCCACTGCGCAGCCAACTGTTACTGAAACCCTTTGACAGCTTGCCTTTCAGAACAGCGATCGGGTTAAATGCAGACAGGTAAAAGGCAGGATAACTTCCCGCTATAATTCCTACTATCAACATCAGAACAATTAACAAGGGAAATAACCATGGATTGGTAAACACTGAAGAAGACAAATTTTTTCCGGAAAGCATGTTAAAATAAGGCAGTGCAGTAGATACCAAAATCAATGCAAGAAGCAGCGCTACAAAACAAGTTATCACTGATTCGGTAAGAAATTGTGTAATAAGATCTTTTCGTAATGAACCCAACACTTTTCTCACGCCGACTTCCTTTGCACGGTTTGAAGAACGTGCAGTGGACAGATTCATAAAATTGACACAGGCGATCAATAAGATCAACAGGGCAACAAGCGAAAAAATATAAACATACTGGATGTTTCCATTTACCCCCAGTTCCATCGTTTTATTTGAATGCAAATGGATTTTGGTAAGCGGCATCAGGGAAAAGCTCGCATGATTACCGCTTTTGATAAACTCATCCATATTAATGTTCAAAGCAGTCTTTGCCTGTTCGCCCAAATTTTTCCGGATCAATTCACCCATCAGCGATTCTAATTTCTTTGGGTCGGCACCTTTTTTCAACAACAGGTAAGTATTGAAATTATTGCTCAGCCAATTATTTTTACGACTCTCAGGAAGTGAGGCCATTGAAATAAAAAAATCATAATTGAAATGCGATTGTGAAGGAATGTCTTTAATGACACCTGTTATTTTAAAATTAGCGGTATCATTAATGATCAGATTTTTTCCAACCGCCTGCGTGGTATTGAAATATTTTTTGGCTGTCTTTTCATTGATCACAAGTGAGTTTGGTTCGACCAATGCAGTGTTGGGATCACCGTCAATCATAGGCAGGGTGAAGACTTTGAACAAAGTGGAATCGGCAAAAATGACTCTGTTCTCTATCAAATTGCTGCTTCCTTTTCTTACCAAAAATCCTCCGTTATAACGAAAGCGCACTTCTTGTTCTACCTGTGGAAATTCTCTTTTCAGCGTGGGCCCCATAGGATCAGGTGCCACTGCCATGATAAAATGATTTCCTGCAAATTGTATGTCGCCATCAACACGATAAATCCTCTGCGCATTTTTATTATAGCGGTCGTAACTTAATTCATCGGCTACGTAAAAAAGAATGAGAAGGCAGGTGGCTAGTCCGACCGCAAGTCCGATAATATTAATAGCTGAGAAAGTTTTGTTTTTCCACAAATTTCTTACAGCTATTTTAAGATAATTTGTAAACATAAAAGAGTTTTTAATTCATAATTATTTTTTGTTTCATAGAGTAAACGGACAAATAATTTGAATTTTTTTTCATTTTAATTATCTTATTCCGTTCTCAAACTCTTTGCAGGATTGGCCATCGCTGCCTTTATTGCTTTGAAACCTACTGTTATCAAAGCTATTGAAAGCGCTGCAATTCCCGCAGCTGCGAAAAACCACCATGAAATGTTGATCCGGTACGCGAAACTTTGTAACCACTTGTTCATTCCCCACCAGGCAACAGGAAACGCAATCAGTGAAGCAAGTAAAACCAGTTTTAAAAATTCTGTTGAAAGCATTTTAGTGATCTGCGAAACACTTGCACCCAACACTTTCCTGATGCCGATCTCTTTTGTCCGTTGTTCAGCTGTATAAGTAGCAAGACCAAACAAACCAAGACAGGCAACAAAAATGATCAGCAATGAAAAGAGGTTCAAAAAGCTTCCCGTCTTTGCTTCAGTCGCATAAGTTTTATCAAACAGATCGTCCATGAAATTGTAGGTAAATGGTTCGCCGGTATTGTAGCTGTCCCATTGCTTTTTCATCATTGCAAGCAGACCTGCAACGTCAGCGGTTTTTATCCTGAAGATCAATCCGCCTTCCGGTTGCAAGGTCATGTACAAAGGACTTATTGATTCATGCAATGATTTGAAGTTGAAATTTTTTACAACACCAATTACATGAAAGGGAATATTGGTTCCCCTGTCGCTGTTTTCCCTGATCACCGTTTTGCCCATGGCTGTTTGGGTATTCCACCCTAAAGCCCTGGCAGCAGTTTCATTCAAAATGATCGCAGTTGTATCAGTTCCAAAATCTTTTGAAAAATTCCTGCCTGAAACCATTTTCATTCCCATCGTTGGAATATATTGCTCGTCCACATGATATTCTACTCCGTTTACAATCAATTGATCATTCCCTTGCGGATAAGCAAGTGCATTATTGTAATTGGTTGGGCCGACGGGTTTATAATAGGACATAGTTGCATTGACCACTTGTGGATTCTGCAACATTTGCTGTTCGTAAACTTTTTCATTTTTTCCAAGTGCATAAGAATTGGGAATGGTAATCAACTGGTCTTTATTAAATCCTAAATCCTTATGCTGCATAAATTGCATTTGCTTGTAAACCACAATTGTACCGACGATAAGAACAACAGAAATAAAGAACTGGAAAACCACCAGTCCGGATCTGAATCCGAAACTTTTATTTTCTGAAGTGATCTTTCCTTTTAAAACCGAAATTGGTTTAAAAGAGGACAAATAAAATGCAGGATAAATTCCGGCTATGATCCCAACAACCAATCCAAGGGCTATAAGATAAAAGAAGGCGTTGAAGCCAAATTGCAAATGTTCTCCTGAAATATTATTGAATGTGGGAAGCGCAAGTTGCATGAGGACAAAAGAAATAATAACGGCAATGAAAGTCAGCAATATTGATTCGGTTAAGAATTGTTTTACCAATTGTCCTCTGCCTGATCCCGCCACTTTTCTTATCCCCACTTCTTTTGCTCTTTTGGAAGCGCCTGCAGTTGAAAGATTGATAAAATTGATGCAGGCAACAATCAGCATAAAGAGTGCAACGCCACCAAAAATATAAACATAAGTAGCGTTTCCGCCTGGCTCAAATTCGTTATTGGTGTCAGAATGCAGATGGATTTCAGTGAGGGGTTGTAATTTAAATCCAAGGCTGTTTCCTTTCGTAATAAATTCCTGCAGGCTCACCCCCATTACCTTCTGTATTTGAGGGCCCATATATTTTTTTATCATTTCCGGAAAACCAGCTTCCATTTTTTTGAGGTTCGTTCCCGGTTTCAAAAGCAAATACGTATGAAAACCTCCGCCCATCCATGAATCAGACGTAGCGTCGGACCTTCCTTTCATTGATGCAAATAGGCCAAAATGGAAATGTGAATCAGCAGGAACATCTTTAATAACACCTGTTATTTTATACGGCTGGCTCACATTTTCTATCGTAATGGTTTTCCCTAATGGATCTTCTTCTCCAAAATATTTGTTAGCGGTAGTTTGGGTAATTACCACTGTATTTGGCTGAGTCAACGCGGTCCTGGCATCACCTTCAACCATTGGCAATGTAAAAATGTTGAAGAAGTTGGGATCTACATAAGCAAACCTATCGTCCTTAAACTCCTTGTCTTTATACTTAATTTTTGGAGAACCGTTATTCAAGATCCTTGTCGCATCCTCCACTTGGGGAAAATCATTCTTCATGGTTTGTGCCACCGGAGCCATTGTAACGCTTTCATTAATCTTTCCGCCGTTAATATTTCCCTGGAAAATGACGCGAACAATATTGTCAGCATTTTTATTAAAGCGATCGAAGCTTAATTCATTCTTTACATAAAGTGTGATGAGAAAAAAAGTGGCAATACCGATGGATAATCCTAAAATATTAATGAAGGAAAAAAGCTTATTCCCTTTAATATTTCTCCAGGCGATCTTAAGATAGTTTCCAAACATAAAATGTTGTTTTATCGCCGGTCATAGTAAACCAACTTTTTATTCAAATTTTTTTTTATAAACCCATCAGCTATTTATTCTGTTCTTAAACTCTTTACCGGGTTGGCCATTGCGGCTTTTATTGCCTGGAAACTTACAGTGATCAGCGCGATCAATATCGCCAGCAGGCCAGCGAAAAGAAAAATAGTCCAGTTTATGGTTATCCGATAATCATAGTTCTCCAACCAGTTGTTCATCATCCACCAGGCAAGTGGAAATGCGATCAGGCAAGAAAGAACTACGAGCTTTAAAAAGTCGATAGATAGGAGGCTTGCGAGGTTTTGAGCGCTTGCTCCTAATACTTTTCTTATGCCAATTTCTTTGGTTCTTCTTTCTGCTGTATATGCAGCCAGCCCAAATAACCCAAGGCAGGAAATAAATATGGCGAGTATGGAAAATACACTTGATAATTTTCCAATCAAAGTTTCTGTTTTGAACAATTGCTCAAACTGCTGATCTACAAATTTGTATTCAAAAGGGAAACCGGGGTTATCGGCTTTCATCACGCTTTCGACCTTTGAAAGCGATGCGGATAGGTCCTTTGATGCCTTTAACCGGATTGTCAATATATTTACATTAGAGGTATCCGCATACAATATTAAGGGCGCACTTGGTTTATACATATCACTGTAAACAAAATCCTTTATAACACCGGTTACGGTAAGGTTTTGGCCCGAACGGGAAATGGTAGAGCCAATTATATTTTTATTGTGTATTAATTTTGCCAGTGTTTCATTGATGATCACATTGCCACTATCCATTTTTATATCAGGATAAAAATTGCGGCCGGCTTCCAGTTGCATTCCCATTGTAGAAACATATTCAGGACTTACACTCTCAACAGTAATCAACACCTGCTTTTGAGGATCTTTTCCCGGCCAGGTAAAATCTCCAGTATTACTACCTAAACTTAACACCACGTTGTTGCTCAGGGTAGCATTTTTAACCATTCCTGTAGCAAGGAGATCATTTTTGATGGCGTTGAAATGTGGCTTTACTTCACCTTGTGCCTGCACATAGATCAAATTCTCTTTGTTGTAACCAAGATCGCGGTTCTTCGCATGATTAATTTGTTGGTAAATAATTATTGTACTGATGATTAGAATTATTGAAATAGAAAACTGTACAATTACCAATCCTTTCCTGATGAAACCGGCACTGCTGCCGCTTTTAATTTTCAATCCCTGTAAAACTTTTACGGGGTTGAAAGAAGAAAGATAAAATGCAGGATAACTTCCGGCAACCAATCCACAAATAAGTGCAATTGCCAATAAACTAAAGAAGTGAAGTGGTTTTAAAATGTCAAGTGATAAATGTTTTTCCACAAGCGAATTAAATGCAGCCAAAACACCTGAAGTTAATGCGACAGCTACAGCAGCCGACAGGAGCGCCATTACCAATGCCTCGGCCATAAACTGCCCGATCAATTTTCCTTTTCCGGCTCCTAAAACTTTTCTTACTCCAACTTCCCTTGCTCTTTGTTCAGAACGAGCAGTAGAAAGGTTCATAAAATTGATGCAGGCTATGAGCAAAATGATCCAGGCAATCAAGGAAAAGAGATTTACATATTTGATTCTTCCGGGAATTTCTTTTCCGTCTTTGAAAGAATCATACAACCTCCAACGGTTCATTGGGTAGATTGAAAACTTAGCATTCAACCCGGAGCTTTTTGTATCGAGGTAATTGAATAACTTTTTGTTGATGGCAGCAATGTTTGCATTTGGTTGAGTTTGGACATAAGTGATCACTCCGTTTGATCCCCATTGTTGCAACCATTGATTTTGATTTTCATAAACCGTAAATGGCGCCAACCAGTCAAATTTGAAAGAAACATTTTCCGGCAGATCATCAATAACTCCACTTATAACATAAGCCTCGTCGTTATTAACCTTCAGTGATTTTCCAATCACATCAGTAGTTCCAAAAAATTTTTCAGCCATTTTTTTACTCACGACCAAGGAATACAATTCATTAAAAGCTGTGCCTGGATTACCTTTCAGAAAGTGGAGGTGGAACATTGATAAAAACGAAGAATCCACATAAGAACCGGCCTCAAAAATGTTTTTATCATTAAGGGAAAACAACGCTTGATTAACCCAACTTGAACGAGCTGTATTTTTTATGCCAGGTATTTCTGCCTTAATATTTTTGGCTAAAGGACCAGGAGTGGCATCGAATGTGAAAGTATTTCCATCATACGTTTGCCGGTCCTTTATTTTGTATAGGTTTTCTTTATTGGGAAAATAATTATCATAATTCAATTCATCCTCAACCCATAAAAATATCAAGGCAGCACAGGTAATACCAATCGCTAATCCGAAAATATTAAGGAAAGTATATCCTTTATTTTTCCACAGATTCCTGAATGTGGTTTTTATATAATTTTGAAACATTTCTTTTACTTACTTCATTGTTCTCAATTTCGTTTCCGCATTACCGTTATAGAAGCTTTCCAAACAGTAACCAAACAAATACTCCAATTTTTTATTTTCACTTTCTCAGTCGCACATAAGCGATTCAGGTATTATTATACCAGAATGTTTTCAGTAACTGTCTGTCCATCCAACATCCGAATGATGCGGTGGCTGTAACTTGCATCGTGCTCACTGTGCGTAACCATGATGATGGTAGTACCTTGTTCATTCAATTCAATGAGCAATTGCATTACTTCATTACCATTTGATGAATCCAGGTTTCCTGTGGGCTCATCCGCGAGGATCAATTTTGGTTTGTTTACAACTGCCCTGGCAACTGCCACACGTTGTTGCTGACCACCTGATAATTGTTGTGGGTAATGGTTTCTCCTATGCATGATCTGAACTTTCTCAAGTACTTCTTCCACACGCTTTTTTCTTTCGTCAGCTTTGACGCCCAGGTAGATCAAAGGCAGTTCTACATTTTCAAAAACAGTCAGTTCATCAATGAGGTTAAAACTCTGGAAAACAAAGCCAATATTGCGTTTGCGGAGATCAGCTCTTTTTCTTTCATTAAAGTGAGCCACTTCAATTCCATTGAAAAGGAAACTGCCACTGTCGGGATCGTCAAGCAAGCCGAGGATGTTCAGCAATGTTGATTTGCCACAACCGGAAGGGCCCATTACGGCTACAAATTCACCTTCTCTTACATTAAATGAAAGTTTGTTCAACGCAACGGTTTCCACTTCTTCTGTGCGGTAGATCTTTTCGAGGTTTGTAATTTTTATCATTGTTTTTGGTTTTTAAGTGGGAGGTTTTGGCGGCCAGGTGTTTGTTTTTTCCGGTGCTGTTAACCCTGTTGATTATAATTTTATTAAAAATGGTGAATACGGAATTGCTTCTGTTTGATTAATATTTATTTCTTCTGTTTTATTCAGATGACATTGCAGTGCCACATCTTTATTCTTCTTTTTCTCGTGAACAAACAAACTAATAACCGAAATGAAAATTATCACGATCAAAAAAATTATCTTTTTCATAAAATGAAGTTTAGTAGTTAATGTTGTTTTCTTCATCCCGGTTTGATTATTAACGTCGTCAGGGATTCTTTAAGATCAATTCCTGCATATCGCCGTAATTTTCATAGCTGCTGGTGATCACTTTGTCGCCAGGCTTTAATCCTTCAAGCACTTCATAATAATCCGGATTTTGCAATCCGAGTTGAATATCGGTTCTGTATGCAGTCTTTCCATCACTGCTCACTTTAAAGATCCAGTTGCCACCGGTTTGTTGGTAAAATCCGCCTTTAGGCAGCAGGAGGGCTTTTCTTTCTGCGCTCAGCGCAAGTCTTATTTGCAAAGTCTGTCCCCGACGAATTCCATCAGGCACATCGCCTACAAATTCCATATCTACCTGGAAGCGGCCGTTGTTTACCTGAGTGTACACTTTCTTAATTTCCAAAGTGTACGTTTTATTATTGAAATCAAAAGTACCTCTCAAGCCGGTGAATATCCTTGAAATGTAATGTTCATCAATATCCACTCTCACTTTGTAACCATCCATCACATCAATTTGCCCAAGACGTTCTCCTTTGTTTTTTGATTCGCCAATCTCTGCATCCAGTGAAGTCAGTTGTCCATCGATAGGAGCGCGTACTATCAGGTCGCCAACTTTTTCCTGCATCACATTCAGGGCATTTTGTGAACCCTGGTACAGTTGCCTTGCCTGTTTTACCTGCTGTTGAGTGGAGGCAGAATCCTGCTCTAATATTTGCTGGGTGAGCTTTTGCTTTTGTTTGTAATATTCATAATCATTTTTCGCTTTTTCATATTCCTGCGAGCCAATAGCTTTCTTGTCGAATAAATATTTATCGAGGTCGTAAATTCTTTTCGCTTCTTTCAGTTGGCTTTCTACATCAGTCATTTGATTGAGCTTGTTGACTGTGTTTTGTTCAGCCGCATTTTTTGATATCTGCATTTGAGTAAGCAAATTGTACACATCAGTTTTTTGTGTTACCAATGCCAATTGCAGATCAGTATTTGATAATTTCAAGATCGGTTGACCCTTTTTCATCATGGCCCCGTCGTCAACATATTTCTCTTCCACACGGCCTCCTTCAACAGCGTCGAGATATATTGTAGTCAAAGGAAGTACTACACCATTTACAGGAATAATTTCCTGGAAAGTTCCGTCTTTAACTTCGCTTATGGTTATGCGATCAGTATCTACATTCAGCTTGCTTTTTCCGGAAGTGTAATAAAAGCTGGCGCCTATCAAAACCACAAGTGCTACAATTCCAGTGATCGTGAGGATCCTTTTTTTTGACCATTTCTTTTTTTCAATAACTCTGTCCATAATTTTCTTAATTGCCCTAAACTATTTGTCTCGGTTTTTGTTTATTTTTATTTATAGGTAACATAAACGGCATGCCATTATTTATGTTATTGTTTCTCAATCGGTTAGACAATTTATATTTTCTCTTAGTGTCCGGTTTTGATACAGTTGTCGTTCATTTTTGATACAAGGAATTTTAAGTGGAAAGGGAATCAATTTTTAGAACATGATTCTTTTCACCAAAAGGTTTCTTCTCCTGCGATGAATGTCCCACAATTCAGCAGCGCTGAAGATCCTTTTTTTCACTGGCTTAAAATTTTTATCGACAGTTTCTTTTACTTCTGTTGTCAGGATTTTTATTTCCGTTTGATTTAATTTTTCCAACAGGTTGTTTGATTCAAGTTTCATGGCTTTAATTTTTGAAGGTTTTTAAATTGTTTGTTTTTTTTAGAAAGCAAACCTTTGAGTGTAAAGAATTTTTTTACGTCTTTGGATTGCCCAAAATTCTGCAGCACTGAAAATTCTTTTCCTGGATTTTTCAGAATCTTTAGCCACAGTTTCTTTTACCTGGGTAGTAAGTGTCTTGATTTCATTACTGGTAAGTTGTTCCAGCAAATTGTTTGATTGAAGTTTCATGATCTTAATTTTTAAAATTTTGTGTTTAATTTTTTTATTACGGTTGTTGATTCTTTTTTGTTACATTTTTCGAAAACCATTTTTTCATTTCTGTTATTATATAGAGCAAACATGTGCCAAAACATAACTTACTGTTTTTCAAGCTGAATGAAAACTTTCATTAAATTGTACTGTTCGCTATTGATACAACTGGTATCCGCTTTTGAAACATCACGCACACTTTTGAAAATATTTACCGCTACTGTTGAACAATTGTTTTTAAAAATCATTAATGTTGCAAAGCGGTTCATTTGTTTATTTTATTTTTCTTTGACGTATGAATAGCTTATTCCGGTTACAGTAAACAAACAAATAATTAAATTTTTCTGCTTAGTTTCTCTTACCAAATTTTTTGAAAAATGAATGTAAAGAACGCGACAATATTGATCATTGATGATGATACTGATGTATTGACAGCAGTAAAGCTGCTGTTGAAACCTGAAGTAAAAGAAGTGATCACTGAAAAAAATCCGGAAAACATCAGGAGTCTTTTATTAAAACATCCTGTTGACCTCGTCCTGCTTGATATGAATTTCAACAGTTCGATCAACACGGGCAATGAAGGACTTTTCTGGCTGAAAAAAATCAGGGAATTTGGCTCAACCGCGGATGTGATCATGATCACAGCTTACGGGGATATTGATCTTGCCGTTCGTTCATTAAAAGAGAGCGCTTCAGACTTTATGGTAAAGCCATGGCACAATGAAAAACTGATCGACTGCATTAAGAAAACTTTAAAAGCCAAGGGAAAGCCTGCTGATCAACGTGAGACTTCAGATTCGTCTGTTATTGGAAAAGAGTTGCTCGGAAATTCTGAAGCGATGAAAGATATCTTTTTCAAGATTGAAAAAATTGCACCAACGGATGCAAACATATTGGTGCTTGGAGAAAACGGAACAGGAAAAGACCTTATCGCCAAAGCGATTCATCAAAATTCCCTTCGAGCAAAAAAACCATTTATTAAAGTAGATGTTGGTGCACTTACAGAATCATTATTCGAAAGTGAATTGTTCGGTCATAAGAAAGGTGCTTTCACCGGAGCAACAGAAGATAGGGAAGGAAGGTTCGAAGCAGCCAACGGTGGCACTTTGTTTTTGGACGAGATAGGAAATATCACCTTGCAGCAACAATCAAAATTATTGAGTGTCTTGCAAAACCGCCAGGTAACAAGACTTGGAAGTAATATTCCAGTAAGCATTGACATCAGGTTGATCTGCGCTACGAACCTTCCGCTTTCTGAATTGGCAAATGAAAACCGTTTCAGAAAAGATCTGATTTACCGGATCAATACAGTTGAAATAATAGTTGCCCCTTTACGCAAGAGAGGAGACGATGTGATCCTGCTTGCCAAACATTTTGCTGATGTTTATGCAAAAAAATATTTGAAACCGCAACTGGAATTTGATCAGAAGGCGATTGAAAAATTAAAGCAATATCATTTTCCGGGAAACGTACGCGAGTTGCAATATACAATGGAACGGGCTGTGATCATGTCAGAAGGCGAAAAACTTTCAGCCGACGATCTTATTTTTTCCCCTATTGAATCTGTTCCAGAAAAACCCGAAGAGCCCGTTGATCTCAACCTTAGTGCCGTTGAAAAAAATACCATTTTAAGGGTGATTGAAAAACACAATGGCAACATCAGTAAAGCCGCTCGCGAACTCGGGCTTACAAGAACCGCCCTATACAGAAGACTTAGCAAATACGATATTTAAAAGCAGCATGTTATCAAAAAAAGTTACCACCGTTTTCAGGCAGGTTGAATTTAAAATATTCATCAGGATATTGCTTTTGTTTGTTTCATTAACATTAGGATCTTATTTGCTGGTCACACAAAATTATAATTACCTTTTGTTGCTCGGGGTGATTATTTTGTACCAGTTGATTGAATTTTACCGTTATCATTTTAAAGGTCAAAGGGAGCTTGAACAATTTGTTGAATCTATCCGCTACCGCGATTTTTCAAGACATTTCAGTGTAAGAAAAGCACCGCTCGAATTGCGTTCTTTGCGGGAAGGGTTTAACCAAATCACATCAACATTTAAGGAGATTTCAAAAGAAAAGGAAACATCATTTCAGTATTTGCAAAAAATATTAGAAATGGTCGATACCGGTATTATGTCTTATAATGTAGAAAATGGGGAGATAATCTGGATGAATGAATCCTTGAAAAAAATGTTGAATTTACCTTACCTGAGAACGATTAATTCATTACAGAAAAGAGATCCGGACCTGTATAACGAAGTGGTCTCATTAAAACCCGCGGAAAGTAAAATTGCCATTGTTCATCTTGAAAATCGTTCATTTAAAATATTACTTTCTGCCACTGCTTTTCAAACTGATGAGCAAAAATTTATGCTGATTGCCTTTCAAAATATCAATGAGGCATTAGATGAAACTGAATCAAAAGCATGGAAAAAATTACTGAGCGTGATGACGCATGAGATCATGAATTCCGTTGCGCCGATATCCTCTCTTGCCGATACCTTAAAGAACCGCCTGGAAAAATCTATTCCACATATCGACAATAAAGAGGGCGCCATTCATGATCTTGAAATCGGTATCGAAACCATCAAACGCAGGAGTGAAGGACTTATGAAGTTTGCTGAAACGTACAGGAACCTAAACAAGATCACTAAACCCAATTTGAAAAAAGTTTATGTACGGGATCTTTTTGAAAATCTTTACCAATTGATGGATCCAACACTTGAACAAAAAAATATCCAAATGGATATTGTGTTGAAAGATCCGGGTCTCACAGTCGAAGTTGATCCGAGCCTGATTGAACAGGTGTTGATCAACCTTGTGGTGAATGCGAAGGAAGCCTTAAAAGATAGACCTGAAGGATTGATCACTTTGTCCGCAGCATTGAATAACAATAATAAGGTAATGATAAAAGTTTCCGACAATGGATCAGGCATTCCTGCTGATGTGCTGGAAAATATTTTTATTCCTTTTTTCAGTACAAAGAAAACGGGGAGTGGTATTGGTTTAAGTTTATGCAAACAAATTATGATGTTGCATAAAGGGAACATTACAGTGCATTCTGTTCCCGGGGAAGGAACTGTATTTACATTGCAGTTCTAATAACTATTTTTTTCAGTCGAATCTGCAGTGTTATACCTGTAACAATCACAAAATTCTTCATCACACAAAAGAGCCTTTAGTGTGTTGTCTTTTAAGACATCAATGTAATCCATCGGTTTTTTATCAACATAAATTATTCGGTAAACTAATCTTATTCCATGGCTATAATCAACATACCAGTTTACATGACCCGTATATAAAGGCTGGATCGGTTTGCCATCCAACTTTTGCCATCCGTAGATAGCAACCCGGTTTGATTTCTGACTTCGCGTAAGCATTCCCGTTATTACCACATCCTTTTTAATTCCCGTTATCAAACCTTTTCTTAATTTTCGTTGTCCTTCAATAATTAAATTGTGTTGATACATTGTCACAGCGCTATCACGAAAAGCATACATCGGAACCGGTTCAAGTTTAACTTTAGCATGTTGATAGATATCATTAACCATCTTTTTTGTTGGTAAAAAACAATCAAGGCTATCAGCGATTTCCTGCGCTGTTATTGGTGTTAATGGAATTCTTGCAAAATCCTTGTCAGAACCAATTGACAAATAGTCCGGCATTACAAAATAATAAGCATGAATAATTTCTCCATCTGCTGTAGCTACCTGTGTTTTTATTTTAACCATCTTTCTTAAAAAAGAAGGCACGTTTCCTGAAAGAATTTCCTTTTTTGCGAGCAATTCTCTTTCGGCCTCACTCCTAGCAAAGACGCTCTTATAAAATTGGCTTCCTGTTATGAAAGAACTTTCTCTTTTTGGTAAAACAAGATGATTAGAATTGGTACAGGAAAGAAAAAATATGCATGAGAAGATTAGTGATACAAGTGCTTTCATAATTTGAATGTAACCCATTTTAATTTTTTGAAGTTATCTTCGCGAAAAATTTTTCTCTATGAATTTACATGAATACCAGGCAAAAGAATTATTGAAAAAGTATAATGTTCCTGTCCAGGAAGGAATCGCCTGCAACACGGTTTCGGAAGCTGAGGATGCATACCGTTATATCAGCAGTGAGTATGGAAGTAAGTTTGCGGTGATAAAGGCGCAGATACATGCGGGTGGTCGTGGAAAAGGAACGATTCGCGGAACAGACCAGAGAGGTGTGGCGGTTGCAAAAAGCCTTGAAGATGTAAAGAGAATAGCACAAAATATTTTGGGCGGAACATTGGTTACCGTTCAAACAGGCGAAGCAGGAAAAGTGGTGAACAAAATCCTGGTTGCCCAGGATGTTTATTATGAAGGTTCAGAACCAGTGAAAGAATTTTATTTGTCTATTTTAATGGACAGGTCAAAAGGAAAAAATGTGATCATGTACAGCACGGAGGGTGGTGTAAATATTGAGGATGTAGCTCATAACACGCCTGAAAAAATATTTAAAGAATGGATTCATCCCGGTGATGGCGTGCAACCATTCCAGGCAAGAAAGATCGCTTTTAATCTTGGATTGGCCGGAAGCTCCTTTAAGAATTGTGTGAAGTTTGTTAGCAATCTTTACAACGCTTTTGTAGGACTGGATTGCAGCATGCTCGAAATAAACCCGATGTTCAAAACAAGTGATGGAAAGATCATTGCAGTTGATTGCAAAATGAACATTGATGACAACGCCCTGATGCGCCATCCTGATATTGCGGCATTGCGCGACGTGAGTGAAGAAGATCCGACAGAAGTGGAAGCAGCAAAATACAATTTGAATTTTGTAAAGTTGGATGGCAATGTCGGTTGCATGGTAAATGGCGCTGGTTTAGCGATGGCCACAATGGACATGATCAAATTGAGTGGGGGAGAACCGGCTAACTTCCTTGATGTAGGCGGAACAGCAAATGCGCAAACTGTTGAAGCTGGTTTCAGGATCATTTTAAAAGACCCGAAAGTAAAAGCCATTTTGATTAATATTTTCGGTGGTATTGTTCGTTGTGATCGCGTGGCACAAGGTGTTATAGACGCTTATCAATCGATCGGAAATATAGATATTCCAATCATCGTTCGTTTACAGGGAACGAATGCGGAAGTGGCCAAAGAATTGATTGACAAAAGTGGTTTAAAAGTGGAATCAGCAATTTTGTTGAGCGAAGCTGCGGAACTGGTGAATAAGGCGGTGGCGTAATAAATTGAATCTTGTAATTTTTTTTAGACTGCTGAAAAGCAGTCTTTTTTTAGCTAAAATTATTTACTGAGAACTGGTTCTCTTTTATAAAATTTGAAACCACCTTTCTGCTTGATTAAAGTGCATTTGCTGCAGGTGGAATCAAAACCAGTGTTTGTATTTTTTACTACAAAATAGGCAGGCTTCTTAATTGCTCCTTTTAATAAAAATTGTTCATCTGCCTCGCCATAAACAGGTTTCGCCGGTTTTTTTGCATAAAAATATTGGGCATAACTTTTGAATCCAACCGGCCAAACATAAACGTCTTTGCCTTTTAATGTTTGGTAAAAATCAATGGCCGGCCCCTGGGAATATTTTTCAATTTTAGGAACAACAGTAATTAGGTAAATGAAAAGACAAACAGCGGTTGAATAAAAAAGAAACAAGAAGCCGGTTTTATTTTTCTTTCTCGCCAAAAGAACCAACGCCAAAATTACAAGAAGTAGATAAACAATTCCGGTAAGGCTCTCAAAACCGCTCCAGTGAACACTTATATTTAAACTTGCAGCAGCAAACGGATCCTTTAAATAAGGCAGAATAATTTTTGGATGACTGGCTACATAAGGAAGGGCAGCGAGCAAAAATGAAAATACAAATCCCATAATTCCCAAAAGGATTAAAAGAAATTTTTTCATTTTTTGCTGGTTCACTATCAGCCAGTCAATATAACAGGTAGCCATAAACGCCAATGGGATATAAGTGAGGGAAGAATAATGAACAATCTTGGTGGTGGTAATGCTGAAAAGGATCATAACTGTCCAGAAAAGAATTTTCATCAGCCGTAAAAAGTCTTTGGAAACTTCCATTTTCTTTCCGGCAAGAACAGGAAGTGCAATAATAGAAATGGGGAAGCAGCCAATAAAAACAACAACAAAATGATAATACCATGGTTCACCATGACTGGCCACAGGATGTAAAAAAAGATCAGCCTGGTAAGCGAGAAATTCTTTTAAAAACCAAAAGCCGTGTTCGATAATTTCCTGTCCAAACCACAACAGGCAAACAAGCGTAAAAAAGAATGCAAACAGGATAATCTTTTTTACATTGGGAAAGTTTTTAAACCTTGTAAAGATGAAATATACAAAGTAGGTAATCAAAAATACCAACAAGCCGACAGGTCCTTTGGTTAATGTTGCTAATCCAATGAAAAGTCCTGCCAGTGAAGCATACACAAATTTATTCTTGAAAATTTCCCCGGAAATATCCTTATACATAAAATATATTCCGACGAAAATAAAATAGTTGAAAACCGGATCTATGATGCCGGATTTGAAATATAAATGCGGAAGAAAAGTGCCCAGATAACTGATCGCCCAGATAAAACCAAATTGTGGGGATTTGTATTTTTTCCCGATCAGGAAAAACGTAACCAAAGTGATAATTCCAAAAAGTGCATTTGGAAATCTTGCAGCAAATTCGTTTATCCCAAACAGTTTCATTGCTCCAACTTGCAACCAGAAAAAGAAAGGAGGTTTTTCCCAAAAAGGTTGGAAGTTTATTTGTACACGATGATAGTTTCCGGTAACGATCATTTCCCTGGCAGACTCGGCAAAGTTGATCTCATCCCAATCAAAAAGATGAACATGGCCGAGGAACGGAATGAAGAAAAGAATACCCGATAAAATAATTATGGTAAGATAAAGATTGCTTTGCTTCCTGTTTATGCCGTTAGCAATTTCCATTTATATAATTTAACCTTGGTAAGAAAATAGAGAATAGAAACTTTTACAACGCCTAATCCGTAAGTGATGCTTCTTTTTAAATTGATGGAAGAAGCTTCTTCGAAATATTTGGTAGGACAAGTGATCTCAGCGATTTCAAAACCATTATAGAAGATCTGCGCCACCATTTCGTTATCAAAAATAAAGTCATCTGAATTTTGATTGTAGTTTATTTTTTGAAGCACTTCTTTGTGATAAGCGCGGTATCCGGTATGATACTCAGAAAGTTTCTGGTTCATCATCAGGTTTTGAAAAAATGTGAGTGTCCTGTTGGCGATGTATTTATACAAAGGCATTCCTCCTTTAAGTGCGCCTTTCCCGAGGATCCTGCTTCCGAAAACCACTTTATAAACATCATTACCGATGAGGGAAATCATTGGCAGGAGCAGCTTTGGAGTATATTGATAATCCGGATGGAGCATAATGATTATATCTGCATTCAACTCAAGAGCCTTGTCGTAACAGCTTTTTTGATTGCCACCATAACCGCGGTTTTTTGTATGACGAATGATATGTTTTATCCCCAATCTTTGTGCTACCTCAATTGAATTATCGGTGCTGTTGTCATCCACGAGAACAAGCTCATCTACAATATCCATGGGAACTTCAGCGATTGTTTTTTCCATCGTCAACGCAGCGTTATAGGCAGGAAGAACAACCACCACTTTTTTTCCGTTATACATTTTTTTCGTAAAAATTTTTGCAAAGTAAAGCCATTGAAATGAAATAGACACAATGGCAGTAAAGCAACAAATACTTAAGAATTTGATTTTTCAAAATAGGCAACGCTTCCGCCAACCCAACTTTTGTCTTTATTGTAGCGAACACCAATCATTTTTCCTTTGCTCAATCTTGCAAGATTACTAACCGCTACCGGCCTTGCTTTCCCGTTTTCCCAAAAATAAAAAATGCGGATCTCTGCTTTCGCAGGAATATCAGGTGTTTTGATAATGTCAGCATACTTTACTTTTCGTTGCAAGATCCAGTTTTCCGGATCTTTTACCTTCTTAATATCTTCTTCTGTTACATCGATTACCACACCTTGCCCCGCAAATGAAAACAATGGTTTCAAAACGTAATTATCAAGGTCAGAAGGAATGGTTTTTAATTCGTTCAAATAAAATGTTTGAGGAACATAAGGATGATTTATTAAGGGTAATGTAAACTTACTGATCCTGTAAAACCAGTTTAGATGAGGCACCCATTCAACATTGAGTGGTTGGGTAATGTCAACTATTTTTCCAAGAGAATCTTTTACCTGTGCCAATTCATCAAAAATTACACGATTGTAAATTCTTTTGATCTCGATTTTCCTTCCATTTTTTTTATAAAACAATTTCTTTCCTTCCTGCTGTAATTCAGTTAAACAAACGATGGGAATTTTTAAATAATCGTGTGTACAATAAAAATCGATTCTTGTTTTTTGTTGATGCGGTTTTATTTCCAGGAAAATTACATTTTCAGGATCGTATCCATTCAGAATAATTTTCCTCAATAAAGCCAGGTAAGAATCTTTATTAAAGCCATTGAGGTAATTGGAAAAGTTGGAAGGAATTGAAAAATGTTTTTCAAGAACCTCCGGATAATAAGCCTGGAAACCAAATAGAGTAGGGAAGGCCTGCATTTCAACGAGCTGCGGTTCCGGTTCGCCTTTTTCATTTTCACAAATACCAAAATCAAATGCGATAAATTCAGGATATCCTTTTTCACCGGGCACTTTTTCATTTTTTGGAATTGCTCTCTCGGTTAATTCTTTGAAACCTGGTTTTGTGATCACATCAATGATCGCTTCACAGGCTTGCAGCATTTTTTCAGTAAATTCTTTGGGAATAAAAACAGGAGTTTCGGCAACGCGAAAATCAATTGCTCCGGGATGTTTACTGTCAAGGTCTTTTAAAAAAACCTGGTACTTTTCTTCGTTGAAATTTTTGTTGAATTCTTCTCTTATCTCTGGAACCATTTTCTGTTATTGATAGGACTTCAAAAAATGTAAAAACTATTTTCTTTTAAGCTGGCTCTGTTTCATTTATTAACAGCCCGGTAGCAAGTTTCAAAAAATTGGGAAGAATATGATCATGTGTCCAAACGATCTTATCCGGATCATTCAATCTTTCAATCATTGACTGCCATTTGGCTTCGCCGTAATTTTCAATAACTGTTTTCTTTCTTTCCGGCGATTGCAAATGCAATTTCATTCCCAAAGCATCAGCTTCGGGGTGAAATTGAGTACCGATAAAATAATCACTAAACCTAATTCCCATCACAGCCCTTTCATAAGGGACATGCGGCCTTTCTTTTTCAATACAAAGAACAGAAGCACCTGTTTCTTTTAATTGCAATTTATTCGGTTGAACTACCTGGTAATCGCGGCTGTCAACGGCATAAAAAGGATCAGGCATACCTTCGAAAACAGGTTCGGTTTTGCCCGCTTCTAGAAGATGAACCGGGAAAACACCAAACGCTGTCGATTTTCTTTTTGTCAGTTCCGCCACCTTGAAATGCCTGCATGCAAGTTGAAAAGAATGACAAATAAAAAAGACGTATTTTTTTTGAATGTTTTTAGGATCATTATTATAAAACCCTATTTTACCCAACCAATCAAAATATAAATTATCCCATTCAAGTCCTTCGCTTTCCAGGGGATCACCAGGGCCGCCGCTGCTTAAATAAACGTCCCAAGAAGTATCAGGTATTTCGAGTTTTTGGCGAACATCAAATTCATGGGATTCAACCTCCACATCATTCGACACTGCAAATTGCCAAACAATTTCTCGCAGGCAGCGCATGCCCTGGTTATCGAAACCATCGTACAAATCTAAAATAGCAATGCGCATCTTTTTCTTTTCACCAGAATTCATTCGGCAAATATAATGAAAGGGGCTCTGGGGGAGCGTTAAGTAAAATTGAAGAAAATTTGAAAAATTTCTATATTTTCAAATTCCGTGTCGTATATACATATTTTTTTGTAATTTACTATTCTAAAATTTTACACCATGAGCAGAATCAGCGACATCCTTTCACGCAAAGGAACCAAAACTATTTCTGTGGCGCCTGATACCTGTGTGCTAGACGCATTAAAAGTAATGGCCGAAAACAATATTGGATCGGTAGTTGTAACAGAAAATGGAACCTTTCGGGGTATCATTACAGAAAGAGATTACTCGCGTAAGGTGGTCCTAAAAGGAAAGAATTCTACCGACACAAAAGTCAGTGAGATCATGACTACCGATTTCCCATTGTTGCAACCGGCGGATTCTATTGAATATTGCATGGGACTGCTCACAAAAAATAACATCAGGTATCTTCCTGTTTTTAAGGACAATGAGTTTGCAGGCATCATTTCCATCAGTGACGTGGTTACGGAAACAATCCTGTTCCAGCAACAAACGATCAACCATTTGCATGATTATATCCATTCCTGACCGCTTTATTTTTACAGGGGAAAATAAAAGAAATCCAGGCGCGTTTTTTTATAAATAATTTATAGAATTTCGTCATCCAGATTTGAAAATTGAAATACCTTCGCACCTTATGAACCTAACTAAATTTCGCGTGGTCATTGTACCCGTTTTTTCCCTACTTTTTTTGATAAATACCGGCTGTAATACGGGCCAATCTGCACCTGACAAAAATCTGAAAGATTCCCTCTCAAAAGAGAAGGTGGCAGAAAAAGGAAAAGTGTATGAACAAAAAAAGTTAGACACTGCTTTGTACAACAAATTGATGCGCAATCTTGCCAATCATGATACCACTGGCAAGTGGCCTCAAAAATTTCCTTATCCTCTTCCCGGCGCCGTATTGCCATTTCACCGTATAGTGGCGTATTATGGAAATCTATATTCAAAAAAGATGGGAATTCTCGGCGAACTTCCGAAGAAAGAAATGTTGGCGAAATTGAAAGGAGAAGTGCGCAAATGGCAGGCAGCCGATTCCTCCATTCCCGTAATTCCTGCATTGCATTACATAGCTGTTACTGCACAAGGTTATGCAGGAAAAGATGGCAAACATCGCTTGAGAATGCCATCCAGCCAGGTGGATACAATTATTAATTGGGCGAATGAAATCGATGGTCTTGTATTTTT
>DASTXM010000059.1:0-30088 GCA_035765495.1 Hanamia sp. | reverse complement strand
TTAATATGGTGCAGGGCATTCACGGAATTCAGCAGATCGCCTTTAATCCTTTTTCCAAACCGGGCGATAAAGATTATGGGCTCCTCTACATCTGTATCGGCGATGGGGGAAGTGTGGAAGAAGGCTATCAGTTTTTAGCTCACAACAAAGAAAGGCCGTGGGGCGCCATTTTACGAATAGACCCATTGGGCAGAAACAGCCGGAATGGCAACTATGGTATTCCCGCCGATAATCCATTTGTTAATGATCCTGATCCTAAAGTGCTCAAAGAGATTTATGCTTACGGTTTCAGGAATCCGCACCGCATTTCGTGGACGAAGTCAGGACAAATGATTGCGTGTAATATTGGTTTTTCCAATATTGAAGCAGTTGATTTTATTAAACCCGGTCACGATTATGGCTGGCCCATCCGTGAAGGAAATTTTCTGTTGAAACCCCACGGGGATCTAAATCATGTGTACCCGCTTCCGCCCGACGACAGTAGTTATCATATTACCTATCCTGTTGCTGAATACGACCATGATGAAGGCAATGCTATTTGCGGGGGATTTGAATACCACGGAAATAAGGTGCCTCAATTGAAAGGGAAATTTCTTTTCGGAGATATTCCTACAGGCCATTTATTTTATACCAACATGGCTGATATGAAGCAAGGCAAATTGGCTCCGATTAAAAAATGGCGTGTAGCCTTTAATGGGGAAATTAAAACGCTACGGCAACTTTGCGGTACCAACCGGGTAGACCTTCATTTTGGACAAGATGCGAATGGGGAATTGTACATCCTCACGAAACCCGACGGGAAATTGTATCAATTGGAGAGTGTGTTAAAGCAATGAATTGTTTGCCAATTTGCAATATTCAATTGGCCAATTTGCAAATCACATTTATTGCTTGTAAAACTTACCTTAGATAGTGAGAAACAGAAATTAAACACCATGCTATGCGACGAATTTTATTCATTCCCCTTTTATTTATTTCCCTCATGTCCATTAAACCTGTAATCGCACAACAAAAAGATTTTGTGATCAAAGGTTTTCATTTAGACCTGAGGATCCAGGTGATGAAGATGGATGCGTTGAAAAAATTTGCAAAGACCTTAAGCGAAGACGGGATCAATACACTGGTCATGGAATGGGAAGGTACATTCCCTTTTGAAAAGCATCCGCTCATACCTAACCGGTATGCGTACACGAAAGAAGAGATCAAATCATTCATCAGTTATTGTGGAAAACTTGGAATTGATGTGATCCCTTTGCAACAAAGTTTCGGCCACGTCGAATACATCTTGAGGCATGAGCGGTACAAAAACCTGAGAGAAGACCAAAAGGATTATTCGCAGGTGTGCCCTTCAGAAGAAGAAGGAGATAAAAAGTTGTTTACTGATCTTTTTACTGAAATGGCTGCCTTGCATCCTTCGAAATATTTTCACATTGGCGGAGACGAAACGTACTTATTGGGCCATTGTGAAAAGTGCAGGAAAAAGGCTGCTGAAGAAGGCCTTTCAAAATTATATATTGACCACATAAAAATGTTGTGTGATATCGTGATCAGTCTCGGTAAGATACCGGTATTATGGGCCGACATCGCATTGAAATATCCTGGTGCAATAAAGGAGCTTCCTACTCAAACCGTTTTCGTAGATTGGAATTATGGCTGGGATATGAACAACTTTGGCGAGCACGAAAAGCTGGTACAATCAGGTTACGAGGTTTGGGGCGCCCCTGCCCTTCGCAGCCATCCTGATAATTATTTTTTAACTGAATGGGAAAAACATTTTAAGAACATAAGCGATTTTATTCCAGCCTGCCGTAAGTTGGGTTATAAAGGAATGGTCATGACATCGTGGTCAACTTCCGGACAGTATTCACCCGTGTTTGAAACTTCTGATGATATCATCGATTTGTATGCTATCAGGCATGTGTACCCGATAACCGGGTTCAATATGTTGCTCAAGGCATACACGCAAAGTCTCAGAACAGACAAGCCTTTGGATATTCCCAACTTTATCCACGCTTATAGCAAACAACAATTTGGATTTAATGAAGAACAATCGGAGGCTTTTTGGAAGGCACTTACGATGGCTCCTTACGAGGTCAAGCAGGGAGAAGTTGTTTCACCTGCACCCATGACCGTGCAGCAATTAGCGGATAGCCAGGCAACAGCGGTTAAAATTTTGTATGATTTAAAGCCGGTAAAAAATAAAGAAGAATTTGAACACTACCGGTTGATGGCGGACATAAGGATGCAATACCTCAATTATCAGAAAATTGAGAAACAGGTAAATATGCCTTCTTTCTCTAAGCGTCAACTTCCCGGCATTGTGCAACAATTACAGCAATTGCTGGCTGATTCCAAAAAGCTCGATCAGCGATTTATTGATCTTAATAAAAACACGCTTTACATGAGTGAACTGCAACAGGAGAATAATTTGCGCGATAGTAAGATCAACTTACTTTACGAGCGATTGACGAAGGAGAGGGGTTAGATTAATGAATCAATCGATTAAGAATTGATAATTGAATCAGCCAAATAAGCTTGGAGACACAATTTTGAAAAACAAATGCGTTAAATGGATATGTTATATTTTCTTATTTACCTAACTGCAATTTCTTTCGTTGTTGTATTGCATGCAAAAACGTGGATTTACTTTAAAATTAAGAATCCTGATAAAACAATCATGTATGGCTATTTGACTGGGCTAATCGGTGTGTATTTTATGCTTTCATTATTTCCATTGAATTCAAGCAGTAGAAACAAGGACTATTATAAAAAACTAAGAAATCTTACATTCATTCTATATGCATTATTGCTTCTGTTCGTCATGTTAGGATACCTGTTATCTTATTAATGAAGCACAGCCTCAAGGAATGCGTAAGGTTAGGTTCCAAAACTTTTCAATCTTTTATCTTTGCCCTTTATTTAGAAATTATGGCAAAAGTAAAAGTAGGTTTGGTTCAGATGAGTTGTGTCGCCGACAAGCAAAGCAACATTGATAAAGCAGTTGAAAAAGTAAAGGAAGCTGCAGCAAAAGGAGCTCAGATCGTTTGCCTGCAGGAATTGTTTTCTTCCCTTTATTTCTGTGATGTGGAAGATTACGAAAATTTTAATCTTGCAGAATCCATCCCCGGTCCGGCAACAGAAGTTTTCAGCAAGCTGGCTGCTGATCTGAATGTGGTGATCATTGCCTCCTTATTTGAAAAAAGAGCACAGGGATTGTATCACAATACAACCGCAGTTATTGATGCGGATGGAAAATATTTAGGCAAGTACCGCAAGATGCACATACCTGATGATCCGGCTTACTATGAAAAGTTTTATTTCACGCCGGGTGATTTGGGCTACAAAGTTTTTAAAACAAAATTCGCTAACGTTGGTGTTCTCATTTGTTGGGATCAATGGTATCCGGAAGCCGCAAGGATCACTTCATTGATGGGTGCAGAAATCTTATTTTACCCGACGGCGATTGGTTGGGCTACCAGCCAGGATGAAGAAACCAATAAAGAACAATTCAATGCATGGCAAACAATTCAAAAAAGTCATGCAGTGGCAAATGGTGTGCACGTTGTGAGCGTGAACAGGGTGGGTGAGGAGCAAAATGGCGCGATGAAATTCTGGGGCGGATCTTTTGTGGCCAATCCCTTTGGAAATGTTATAGAACAAGCTTCGCACGACAATGAAGAAATCCTGGTTGTAGAAATTGATCTTGCCAACAGTGATAAATACCGCACGCACTGGCCATTTTTGCGCGACAGGAGGATTGATTCTTACCAACCAATTACAAACCGTTATATTGATGAAGCCTGATGATGAACCAGCCGACACCAAAAGACCTTGGTTATTATTTTCCTGCTGAATTTGAAAAGCATGAAGCGACGTGGCTAAGCTGGCCGCACAAAGAAGCGTCATGGCCGGGAAAGATCAATTCTATTTTTTCCGCTTATTCGCAATTCATTAAAGAACTGGCAAAAGGCGAGATCGTAAGAATCAATGTAAATGATGAGGCGATGGAAACATTTGCTAAAAATCATTTATTAAAAGCGGAAGTTGATCTTGACAAAGTAGAGTTTCATTACAATCCAACCAATGACGCATGGTGCAGGGATCACGGACCAGCATTTTTGATCAATCCAAAAGCGCAGCAAAAGAAAGTGATCGTTGATTGGGATTACAATGCATGGGGCAACAAATATCCGCCCTTCGACCTGGATGATGTGGTGCCTACTTTGATCGGAAATATTTTCAACATTCCTGTTTTTCATCCGGGCATTGTGATGGAAGGAGGTTCTGTGGAATTTAACGGAAAGGGAACGATTCTTACTTCCACCTGTTGTTTGCTGAATCCCAACAGGAATCCGGGTTTGACGCAATCCCAACTTGAAAAATATTTGAGTGACTATTATGGTGCCGAACAAATCTTATGGATTGATGAAGGAATAATTGGGGATGATACTGACGGGCACATTGATGATACTGCGCGCTTTGTAAACGAAGATACTTTGCTGGTGGCTGTAGAGGAAAACAAGCAGGATGAAAATTATGATTTGTTACAGGTAAATTTAAAATTGCTGAAAAAACTTCGTTTACTGAATGGGAAGCAACTCAACATTATCGAACTGCCGATGCCCGATAAAGTGATCTACAAAGAACAAAGACTGCCAGCCTCTTACGCCAATTTTTATATTGCCAACGCATCAGTAATTGTTCCGACTTTCAAATGTTCGAAAGACCAGAAAGCATTGGATATTATTCAAAAATGTTTTCCCGGAAGGCAAGTTGTTGGCATTGATTCAACCGATATTATTTGGGGATTGGGAAGTTTTCATTGCCTTAGCCAGCAGGAGCCGTTGGTTTGAGGAATTTACAATTCTTTCAATTCAATCCACACGGGTGCGTGATCACTTGATTTTTCCCAGCCACGAACATCACGGTCAACACCGGCGGCAACCAATTTTTTATCCAATTGGGGACTCAACAAAAAATGATCTATTCTTAAACCTGCATTACGTTCATAGTTATTTCTGAAATAATCCCAAAAAGTATATATCACTTCATCCGGGTATAATTTTCTAATTGCGTCTGTCCATCCCTGTGATACAAGCGTTTTAAAGGCTTCTCTCACTTCAGGACGAAACAAGGCATCTTTCACCCAACGTTCCGGTTTGTAAACATCAATCTCTGTCGGCATCACATTGTAATCTCCGGTCAATAAAACCGGATTGCCTGAGGACAATAAATCAGAAGCATGTTTTGTGAGCCGTTCAAACCACTTTAACTTATAATCAAACTTTGGCCCAGGCGCAGGATTGCCATTTGGTAAATAAAGACAACCAATCGTTATGCCATCAATTGCAGCTTCAATATAACGGCTGTGCGCATCTTCATCATCGCCAGGAAGCGCACGGCGAATTTCTTCAGGCTGTGCATTGCGGGCAAGTATGGCAACGCCGTTCCAGCTTTTTTGTCCATGCCAGATGGCATTGTAGCCGAGCTCTTTGATGGCATCTTCAGGAAATTTGTCCTGTGGCGCTTTTAATTCCTGCAGGCAAACGACGTCAGGAGTTTTTTCTTTCAACCACCTGAGAAGAACCGGCAAACGGCCGTTGACTCCATTTACATTATAAGTTGCTATTTTCATTTCTGATTCTTTTTTGAAGACTTTACTACAATTTTACAACTAAATTTTTTTGTTGTTCTTTAATTATTTTTGAGAAATTAATAAACCAGCGCTTTCACTTTAAATCTAATTGCGTGATTGACATTGCTCCTGATAAAAGAAAACATTTTTGGGTCGGTATGCTGATGGGAGCCATCTTTCGCATCTTCACGCTTTACTTTTTCCCCGACCAATACATTTGGAGTATCGTGTTTACTTTTATCCTGATCGTTGTGTTAACCTATGGCTTCGAGCTTTTTTCACTCATTACAGGAAAAGGACATTATGAAGTGATGGATGCAGTTGCCGGAACAATTGGCGGAACAATTGGAATGGGAATCATTCTTTTGCTTGAATTCTGGCACAAATCTTTTTCAACAGCTTTGATTTTTGCCTGGCAGTAAACGAACAAATTTGTCAAAATGTTTTCTTAGATCTTTATCAAACGAACATAATCCAGCATTGCCTGGTTTATGTCTCCGTTCATATTTTCATTCCACGGTTCAAAAGTAATTGAAACATGATGCAAACCCTTTTTCAGTGGCAGTTTCAAAGAGTTACTCCAGCCCCAATTGCTCCATTCATCCTTACCGCGTTGTGGAAAAACCAATGTTGATTGATAAGAAGAATCAATGGTTATTGTTCTGAACGCACATTTATTTTCTGTATTGATCGGCCCGTTTCCATTTGCGTACCTTATATCCAAAATATAATTGCCGTCCTCGCTTACATTAATAGTGAAATTAATTGTCCGGTTGACTGTTTTACTTATTTCTACAAAACCCAGTCCAGAATAACCTTTGTAAGGTTTTGCTGATTTGGCTGCAAATTTTTCCAGTTGAATTATTTGTTGATTGCCAGTTGGAAAAACCTGTAAGGGCTCGCTGAGAAAGGATTCCAACTTATCGTTTCCAATTGCCATCACCTGGTAATTGCCATATTGGGATGAATCAATCTTGAGTATTGTATCTGAAAATGTTTTCAGTTCCTTACCATTTTTTATCACCTGGTATTTTGCAATATTGCTGCTTGTATCTGTCCATGAAAGAGTATCACCTTCATTTCTGACCATCGGCATTTGAGGACTGAATTTATCAGGCACAGCATCAATCTCATTCGCGGGAAGTTCAATATTTCCCAAAACAATTCTAATGTTATGCGTTCCTTTCAAAGTATCGGGAATGGAATGAGCGGTTGTTTCTTTTTCATCCAGGTAAAAGGCAGTGATTACGTTGCCATAACCTTTCAATTCGATATTCAGGATTGCATTCCTGTATTTAAAATTGGTTAGTTTTCTATTGTCACCAAAAGCCCTTGGAACAAAAGGTGAAAATGCAAGATTGTGTGTGTTGAATTGCATTCCAAAAAGTAAGCGGTAAACAAGGCTCAGGTTTCCTGACAAACTCCAGAGCATATTGCTCGAATTGATTTGTGTGCCTGCATAATCGCCATCAGAAGCCACAAAATTTTCTTTGTTGGTGAGGAATAAAGCCGCAGGACGGTAAACAGAACACATCGCTCTGACAACCGACCGGTCGTTACCCGCTTTTGCTGAAGCAAGCGCCCAGTAAGATTCTACAAAAGGCCAAACCGCGTCATTGTGGTAGGGTGGAATGCCTGGTATTTGAGGATAAATGCAGGAAATTCCAAACGGTGTAACCGGTGTATTTTCAACAATACTTTTTTCTTTTTGTTCGTTATCGGCAACACCAAAGTAAATGGATAATGCCTCACCAAGCGCTTCTGATTTTGGTGATAAGGATTTGAAATTTCTGCCATACAAATATTGCCCGAAATAACCTTTGTCCTGTTGCCACAAATATTGATTCACTCCTTTTTTGATTCCTGCGGCTACATCACGATATTTTTTTTCATCGTCTTTATTGCCCAATTCTGCAGCCATTTCTGATAAGACAGTGTTGGCTTCAAAATGCACAGCATTTGTTCCCAGGCATTCTGATTCAAAAATATCTGCCGGCTGCATCCATGTCGGGTAGGTTTCCTCGCGCCAGTCTAAAAAAGAAGATTCTCCTTTTACCATACCCGTTTCCGGATCATAAATGTTGTCCAGGTCGTCGTTGATCGAATTCTTTACCACCTTGTAAGCATAATTCAACCAGTTCTTATCGCCGGTGACTTTATAAACTTCCCATGCCGCCACTGACCAGATCTGCCGATCAGTTGAGATAGGGTAAGCGCCGCCTGTGCCCGTATCCTGGATGATCTTTCCATTTTTTACTTTCTTTTTCAAACTGATCATCGCTACCTGTGGTTGTAAAATGCCCATTGACAAAATAATGCTGTAACTGATGTCGCGTGTCCAAACACCCGCCCATTCTTTCCCTGTTCGAAAAGTGCTGTCAGGTTCAATCGCATTTTGCATTTCTTCCAAAGCCAGGTTGTACAAGGCATCCGGCAACATATCGTCCGATTGATATTGCGGAAATGCACTGATGTCCTTGCTTAATTTCCAACTGTTGGCGGTTTTGTTTTCATCGGGGTTTTGATTGAGCGTTAAAGTGATCTCATAAATTCCATCATGATTGCTGTCAGACAATTGCAAATCCTTGTGCGAATACAAATTGTTCCAATCCCATGTGAGCGGCGCCACATTTCCTGCCACGAAAACGCCGTGAAAATCACGCTTGTAGATTTTCTTTCCATCGAAGGTTTGGTAATACCCTTTTTCTTTAAACGACTTCAATATATCGGTCATGTCTACACGAAGTTTCACTTTCACATCTTTTTTCAAAAAATCATTGGGTGAAAATTTAGTTGAATCAACATATTGCTGGCCAAACTTAATAGCGGGCATAGAATAAACTGCGCTATCGCCCATGCAAACAATTACATTGTCTTTTCCGGCAGGCGCTGAATTATCTGCACCATTAATGCTGAATTTGAATTGGACAACCGGGCTTTTTTTTTCACCCGGGCTTATATAGTTGGAAACGATCTCATTTCTCGAAATAGCTTTTGCTGTAAATGAACCTTGCACGACACTGTCGCCATAGACAGAAAATTGGTCTGACTCATAAATTGTTTTCCTGTGAATGACTTTGTTGATCTCGCTTTTCATGTTATGACAACCCGTAAGAATTATACCAAATACGATTGCCGTAAAAAGATTTTTATTCATTCGTGGAAATTAAATAATAATTCCTTCCTTCACAGAAGTTGATACAAATCTAAATTTGAAATTTTCCATTTTTGTTTGTTTGCTGTAAAGAATATTATTTTCTTTCTATAGCATGAAAATCAACAACCACACCATTTATTTCCATTTTATTTCCTTCATAAGTGATATTTCCATGTGAGGGCACTTCTACAATTACTGCGGAACTTTGTGCAGGAATATTTATCGTTGTAGTTGAGGAAATATTTTTTGCAATGAACTTACCGGAAATTGTATTGTATAAATCGATTTTTCCGCCTCCAATGTTTTTGACAATAATAGTTTTCCCAGTGGAATAAGGATTATAATACAAATAAGTGGGAAAAGCTTTATCGTGAAAAAAGTCAGTGGCAAGAAGGTTGAGTTGTAAAATTCCCTGAACATTTGTGGATCTTATAATGCTTCCAAAAATACCCGAATGCGCACTGCCGTAAACGCTGAATTGGGTTACTTCCGGATTTTTATTGGCCCATTGTGGCCCGTCACCCTGTGCTACCGGCGCTTTCAACGATTCATATTTTTTGTAGGAAGATTGTTTGATCAGTCCTTCATAAGCGATTACACCCTTAGTGACAGACGAAAGTTCCGGAATAGTTTGGTGATCTTTAGGAATGTATTGCGGATAAAATAGTTTGGCTGCATTTGCCGCATTGAGCATCCATTTGCCGATGATATTGGCATAAGTTTGGTCATATCTTACGAGCGGAACCAGTGGCCATGCTGCATCATATGTGTTCATCAAAAATCCATAGCCGCCATGATCAACCGTGCTTCCTACAATTGCTGAAATATCAAATCCATTCCATTTACCAACCAACACCCCCCAACCTTCGCGGCAAACAGCGGTGCCATCAAAACTCCAGTGAAGCATTTTCATCACATCGAAATTTTGATTTTGTTCTGCGTTTATCCTGGCGGAAAGGTAAGCGCCAAAAGGCATCAGCACTTCGTAAGTTGGATTTGCCGGTTGCGACTGCAAACTATGTAAAGCACTAATTGCTCCTTTTAAATATTTTTCATTCCCAAATTTTTTATAAGCGGAATAAAGGACATAAGCAATTCCGGCGGCTGCATCGGGTTGGGCACAAATTTGATTTTTCATTGGTTTCATTTTTCCAAAATCGAAAAATGACCAATCGTAATTTCCATTTAAAATTGAATCGGCAGCATAAAATTTATCAGCTATTTTCTTTGCTATTTCATCAAGACCGGGTTCGTTTGGATACTTACTGTAAATGGCATAAAACAAAACATTCGGATATACATCATACCACCAGTCACGTCCATACCCACCACCCAGCAAAGCCACTTCAGGGCAGGTGTTGTTCATCATGATGTCCCAACCCGTTTCTTTGTTGAAATAATTTTTCAGCATTTTTACATAATCCAAACCGTGTTCATTTGATTTGTCAATTCCCACCAAAGTGGCGCTGAGTACCGATCCCATTGAAGCAAGTGCTTCGTGAAAAATGCCGTTGTTATTTTGCGGCCCTTGCCTTTCGTCGCCGATCGCTGTGTAAACTCCAACGACATTTTGAGGAAAATTTTTTTGACTACTGTCGATCCAAACCAGCGGCCAATATTTTCCTTTTTCATGAAAATTAAAAACTGTAGAATCGAAACGCAACGCCATTTTTTTAAAATCGATGATCTTAAAAGGTTGTGGTATTTGCGCCATTTCAGATACTCGCTCCAATTTTTTCTGAACATGTTGTGCGTTACTTTTTTTGATTGAAAACAATACAAAAAATGCGACAAAGAGAGGGAGCAAATATTTCATACGAGGAGTATTTTTTATGAAGACAGAAAATAAAATGTTTACTTTTTTATTGGTTTACTGGTTGATTATTTTAGTCTTCATAAGGAGAAGGACTAACGGATGTCCAGCCGCCGTCAACAATTAAACTTTGTCCTGTAATGTGCCGGCTTTTATCGGAAACAAGAAACAACGCGGCGTTGGAAATATCTTCAACAGTTGCGGGCCGTCCCATTGGGGTGATCTTCGACCAGGTGCTTTCATAATTGGCGTCATTCAAAGTCCTGTTGGTTTTGGTTGCGCCGGGCGCAATCGCGTTCACATTTATTTTATGTGCTGAAAGTTCGATCACCAAACTTTTCGCGAGCATTTCCAAAGCAGCTTTGGTCATTCCATAGACTGCCAGGTTTTTATGCGCCTGGTGGCCCGTAACTGATGACATGAACAAAAGTGATCCACCTGTTTTTTGCTTCTTCATTTGGTTAGCAGCTTCGCGGGCAAGGAAAAAACTTCCACCGAGATTAACCTGCAAAACGCGGTAAAAATCTTCCGGCTGATAAGTAAAAAAATCACCAAATAAAGTAATGCCCGCATTGGCAATCGCAACATCCAAATGCCCAAATTCTTCAACAGCAGTGGACACCATTTTTTGAATTAATGTTATATCACTTGAATCGCCGGGAACTGAAATGCAATTGCCTTTTGTTACGCCTCTTATCTCATCTGCTGCAGCATCAGCAAGCGTTTGGTCGATATCGTTTAAAATTATATTCGCTCCTTCTTCTGCAAGGCTTTTGGCAATTTGTAATCCAATTCCCTGTCCCGCGCCAGTTACGATTGCCGATTTGTTTTTGAAATTCATGAGAAAACTTAAGGTTTTAGCGTTTTAAAATTATCAATGAGAATCTCTCGTAACGATACTTCCCGAGCCACCTCTCAAAAAATCCATATCCGCTCCAAGGTGTGCCTGTTGCACATGACGAATATATAGGCCAACATATCCTCTTTGTTGATTGTTTAATTCTTTTTTTGCTTGCGCTTTTCTATGGTTCAATTCTTCTTGAGAAAGATGAACATTCAATGAACGGTTGGGTACATCAAGTGTGATAAGATCACCGGTTTGGAGAACAGAAAAATTTCCACCCGCAGCAGCTTCCGGAGATACATGTAAAACGACGGTTCCAAAACCGGTGCCGCTCATTCTTCCGTCAGAAATGCGCACCATATCCGTTACTCCACGATTCAATAACTTTTTAGGCAGCCCCATATTTCCGACTTCCGGCATTCCCGGATAACCTTTAGGTCCGACATTTTTCAAAACCAAAACACTGTTTTCATCCACCTCCAATTCTTCAAGATCGATAAGCGTTTTATAATCCTCAATATTTTCAAAAACAACCGCTTTGCCGCTATGCTTCATCAAAGATTCACTTGCTGCCGATGGTTTTATTACAGCTCCATTCTCACAAATATTTCCTTGCAAGATGGCAAGACCGGTTGCAGTATTGAAAGGCTTATCCATTGAAGCGATTACATCATTTTCTGAAAGATTTACTTCCTCGTAATTTTCCTTTATTGATTTTCCGTTGGCGGTGATGCAATCGTGATGAAGAATCGAATCGAGCTCTTTTAAAACTGCAGGCAATCCTCCTGCATAAAAAAGATCTTCCATAAAATATTTTCCGGAAGGCTGGAGGTTGGCAATCAAAGGAATGTCCGCAGATAGTTTATCAAAATCCGAAAGGTTTAAGTCAACACCAATACGACCGGCAATAGCCAAAAGATGGATCACAAAATTGGTGGAACCACCAATCGCCGCGTTTACCATTATCGCATTTTCAAAAGCTTTCCGTGTGAGAATATCTGACAACTTCAGGTCTTCTTTTACCATTTCAACAATTCGCAAACCCGACAATTGCGCAAGCGTTTTTCGTCTTGCATCTGCAGCTGGAATGGCTGCATTGGCCGGTAAGGAAAGTCCAAGTGATTCCACCATGCAAGCCATGGAGGAAGCGGTTCCCATCACTGCACAATGACCGGCGCTTCTGCACATGGCGGCTTCAATGGTTCTCAATTCTTCCTCTCTTATTTTTCCTTGTTTTAATTGGGCGTCAAATCGCCAGATGTCACTGGTGCCGACACTTTTACCATTATATCTTCCGGTAAGCATTGGTCCGCCCGAAACAACCAGGGTAGGGATATTTACGCTACATGCGCCCATCACAAGTGATGGCGTCGTTTTATCGCAACCGCATAATAGTACTACACCATCCAATGGATTGGCCCTGATCGATTCTTCAACATCCATACTCGCTAAATTGCGATAAAGCATCGCTGTTGGTTTGATCAAAGTTTCACCGAGTGACATCACCGGAAATTCCACCGGAAATCCGCCGGCTTCATAAACACCTCGCTTTACAAATTCTGCCAATTCCCTGAAGTGGCCATTACATGGCGTTAATTCGCTCCACGTATTGCAAATGCCAATAACAGGTTTGCCTGAAAATTCGTAATCAGGTACCCCCTGGTTTTTCATCCATGCACGATGAATGAATCCATCTTTTCCTTTGGCCGAAAACCATTGTGCGCTTCGTAAATTTTCTTGTTCCATTAAATCCTTTTTGTAAATAGATCTAACACGTACGTTCTGAAATTTTTAAGGAAAAACAAGGTAGTGATTTTGGAATTTTTCGCCTATAAAAATTAATAGTAAACAAGGAAATTCTTAAGTTTTTTGTTTTTCAGGCTAAAGAAATAAATCAAATTGTTAATGTAAACTTAACATTGACTTTACCTTCCGGTAACATTGATGGCTCAATTTTGCATCCAAAATAAAGCTTGTGAAAAAAGTTATATTCAAATCAACACAAAAACAATTTTGCCTGATACTAAGTATAGTATTGTGCCTGGTGTCTTTCAATGTTATGTCGCAGGACACAACAAAAGCAAACGAAGCCTTTAAACCATCGGGGAAACTCTGGGGTTATGCATTTGGTGATTATGCTTATAAAATACATGCTGATTCAGCATTAAGAGGAAAGCAACAATATTCTGGATTGCCCAACAATTACAATTCATTCAACCTGCGCAGGGTTTATCTTGGTTATGATTACAAATTCAGTCCCAACATTTCTTCACAATTATTACTCGCCCATGAATCAGGTTTTGAAGCCAACCCGGGAAGTACCAACACTCTGGCCGATGGCAACCGTTCTGTTTATGTAAAAGCGATGAACATCAGGTTTGCCAATGTTATTCCACGTGCCACCATCGTTGCCGGTCAACAGTCAACACCAACATTTGCCACATTAACCGAAGGGATTTGGGGTTACCGTTCAATCGAGAAAACTGTGGCAGATATGAGAGGGCTTTCCAGTTCTACAGATTTAGGTGTAGGGGTTTTTGGTAAGATCGGGAAAAATGAAAATGTTGGATATGACATCCTGGTAGGTAACAACAATGGTGCAAAGCTTGAAAATAACAAGTATAAAAAGATTTACACCTCGTTGTATTTCTATTTATTCCATAAAAAAATAGTGATCCAGGGAAACTTCGAACATGACAACGCAGGTTCTGCACCTGCAAAACAAAATATAAATAATTTGAAAGCTTTTGCGGCTTACACTACTTCACAATCCACATTTGCAGTTGAAGCCTTCAGGCAATTAAAAACGAATGGAGCAGCCTACGTTTCAGGAACTGATGTTAATTATGCAGATGTGGCTCCTTCCGGGATTTCATTTTATGTAACACAAACAATTACTCCCGATAAATTGAGATTGTTTGCGCGGTACGACATTTATAATCCGGATACGAAATATGATTCACAAAAAGAGTATGCAACAAGTTACGATCTAACCAAAGAATCATTTGCAACTTTGGGGCTTGATATAATTCCTTTTAAAAACATTCACATAATGCCGAATTTATGGTACAATCACTATGCAAGTAAAGTGCCCAGTGCAGCCGGAAATCTAAAAGGCGATTATGACCTGGAAGGCCGTGTAACCTTATATTTTTCATTCAATAAATAACAACAATTCCGGGAGTTCCGGCAAAAAGTAAACATTTTAAAAAATCAAAACAATTATGAAGATCAAAAATTTTATCCTGCCGATACTGATAGTAAGTTTCGGTTTAATTTCCTGTGGAGGTGGCAACAACAGCAATCCGAAAGACATGGCCAACAAGGCCGCATCGGGCGATAACAGTGAAGGCATTATCGGTGCAGGTTCAACTTTTGTAAATCCACTTTTCTCTAAAATGTTCAGTGTGTATAACAAGGAAAAAGGAATCCAGGTTAACTATCAGTCAATTGGTTCCGGTGGTGGTATCAAACAATTGGAAAACAAGATAGTTGATTTTGGTGCATCTGACAATCCGTTAAGTGACGAGCAGTTGCAGCAGGCTCCATCACCAATCGTTCATATTCCTGATTGTTTGGGTGCAGTAACCATCGCTTACAATCTTCCCGACAATCCAACTTTGAAATTTACACCTGATGTGTTGAGCGATATTTATTTGGGCACGCTGACCAAATGGAATGATCCGAGAATTCAGCAACTGAATCCAGGTGTTAAATTACCTGACCTGCAGATATCAGTGGTTCACCGTTCAGACGGAAGCGGCACTACTTATATTTTCTCAGATTATCTTTCTAAAGTAAGCGATACCTGGAAAAGCAAAGTGGGCAAAGGTCAATCTCTTAACTGGCCTGCCGGTTTGGGTGGAAAAGGAAACGAAGGTGTTGCAGGATTGATCAAGCAAACTCCCGGTGGAATCGGGTATGTTGAATTGGCTTATGCAATTCAAAATAAAATGGCGGTTGCTTCATTAAAAAATAAATCGGGCAACTTCGTAGCACCTACACTTGCATCAACAAGCGCTTCTGCCAACGTTACCATTCCGGATGATATGCGTGTATCCATCACCGATACAGACGCTCCTGGCGGATATCCAATTTGTAGTTTCAGTTACATTTTATTGTACAAGGATTTGTATTATAATATTAAATCTGAAGCCAAAGCAAAAAATGTGGTTAATCTTGTTTCATGGATCATACAGGACGGTCAGCAATATTCAGAGGCACTGGATTATGCAAAACTTCCTGAATCAGTCGTAAAAAAATCATTGGGAATTATCCACGGACTTACTTATAACAATAAGCCTTTGCAGTAAGTATTTCTCATAAAGAAAATAAGACAGTACTGCGGAATCATCTAAAAGATGTTTCGCAGTATTTTGCATAAATAAAAGGAACAAAGAATGATCGGTGCATTTAGTTTTAAAATAAAGGGAATTCATTTTAGAGAAAAGGCATTTAAGAAGTCACTAGCAATTTCAGCACTTGTAGCAGTGGTGATCTTGTTGGCGATCTTTTTCACTTTGTTGATCAATTCACTTCCTTCCATTAAGGCATTTGGAGCAGGATTTTTTTACCAGACTACGTGGGATCCTGTTAGCAACAAGTTTGGGGCTTTGCCTTTCCTGGTGGGAACCCTTCTTACTTCTTTTCTCGCGTTGGTTATCTCTACACCATTTTCCATCGCTGTTGCCCTGTTCCTTGGTGAATACTATAAAAAAGGAATTGTTGCAGAAATTTTTAAAAATATCATTGATCTTTTGGCGGGCATCCCTTCTGTTATTTATGGCTTCTGGGGGTTGTTTGTGCTGGTGCCTTTGGTGAGGGAATTGGAAATGAAATTGCATGTTGCGCCTTATGGTGTTGGCATATTTACTTCTTCCGTAATCCTGGCAATTATGATTCTTCCTTATTCTGTTTCATTATCAAGGCAGGTGATCTCAATGGCGCCGAGTCATTTAAAAGAAGCAGCGTATTCATTGGGGGCCACACGTTGGGAAGTGATCAGCAAAGTGATCATACCTTATACAAAATCCGGTTTATTTGCTGGTTTACTGCTGGCGCTTGGAAGAGCTTTAGGTGAAACTATGGCAGTTACGATGTTGATCGGAAATACTCATTCATTACCTACGGGAATTTTTAGTCCGGGAAATACAATGGCAAGTGTGATAGCGAACGAATTCAACGAGGCGACGGGTCAAGTTTACACATCTGCCTTAATAGAAATGGGATTGTTTTTATTTGTGGTCGCCACTATTATTAATATAATCGGCAAACAAGTTATCAAAAGATTTACCCTGGAGTGATCAGCGAAAAAGAATGAATCTATGGAATTAGTATTAAAGGCTGAGTTATCAAAAAAGAAAAAACTTACGGAGTCGAGGCTGGCGGCAAAGCACATCAATCGCCGTCACAATAAAAGTATTTTTTTCAAAGGTTTGGTCATTACGGCTACTGTCATTTCTACTTTGCCTTTGCTGCTTATTTTATTTTACATTTTTAAACAAGGGGTTGCCTCCATCAACTGGCAATTTCTTACCAGCCTTCCGAAACCTGTAGGCGAACCAGGTGGCGGCGTTTCGAACGCTTTGGTGGGAAGTATATTGATCCTGCTCGTTGCCTGTGTGATTGCCATTCCACTAAGTATCATTATTGGTATCTATTTGAGTGAAGAAAGAAAATCAAAGCTGAGTTATTATTGCAGGTTGTCGGTTGACGTGTTGCAAGGTATTCCTTCAATCGTAATTGGTATCATTATTTATGAATGGGTAGTGCGGCCAATGGGTGGATTCTCTGCCCTTTCAGGGAGCGTGGCTTTGGCGTTGATGATGTTGCCATCGATCATAAAGGCTACTGAAGAAACGCTCAAACTTTTACCTGAATCTTTAAAAGAAGCTTCCCTCGCACTTGGCGTTCCTTATTACAAAACGATCTTGAAAGTGATCGTTCCCACGGGCTTGAGCGGAATTTTTACCGGAGTTATTCTGAGTATTGCAAGAGTAATCGGCGAAACTGCTCCTTTGTTATTTACTGCATTTGGTAATCCGTTTATGACTACTAACGTTCTTAAACCAATGAGCAGTTTGCCCTTGATCATATTTAATTATGCTACAAGTCCGTACGATGACTGGCACCAACTGGCGTGGGGCGCTTCAATGGTGTTAATTTTGATGATCCTGATTTTGAATATTATTACGAAAATCTTACAACGTAAATGGAAAGTCCAATTTTAAAAGCCACAAACTTTAATGCCTTTTTTGGGAAGAACCATATTCTTAAGAATATAAATCTTGAAGTTCATAAAAATAGTGTGTGGGCCATTATGGGGCCATCCGGTTGTGGCAAGACCACTTTTATACGTTGCGTGAACCGTATGCACGAATTGGTTCCTGGCGCAACAGTTGAAGGTTCATTAAAATTAAAAGGTGAAGAAATTTATGAAATGAATCCTGTGGTGCTTCGGAGAAAAGTGGGAATGGTTTTTCAGAGACCCAACCCATTTCCTACGATGAGTATTTATGAAAATGTAATTGCCGGTTATAATCTGAACGGTATCAAACTGAGCAAGATGGAGAAAGATGATATAGTAGAAACTTCACTGAAACAGGCTGCATTATGGATGGAAGTGAGAAGTACGCTGCATAAAAAGGGAACTTTCTTATCAGGTGGGCAACAACAAAGATTGTGCATTGCCCGCGCACTTGCAATGAATCCGGAAATTCTTTTGCTGGATGAAGCTACTTCTGCACTTGATCCTATTTCTACTTCAATGATCGAAGAACTGATCCAGCAATTGAAATCAGAATATACAATACTGATGGTGACCCACAATATGCAGCAGGCAGCTCGTGTGAGCGATAAAACAGCTTTCTTTTATTTGGGCGAATTGATAGAAGCGGCGAACACAAAAACTATTTTCACCAATCCGAAGCATAAGAAAACGCAGGAATACATTACGGGGCATTTTGGTTAACAACATAAAAAATTTTGTTATGGAACAGTCTAACTGGAAACAAAAACTTACTCCGCTGGATAATGAGATCCTGCTATTAAAAACGGAGTTGATCAACATGTGGCAAATGGTTTTGTCGCAATTGGAAAAGGCGCAGCAAGCCCTTGTGAAGAAAGACAAAGACCTTGCGCGTGAAGTAATCTCAACTGAAAAGCGTGTAAATGGTTTTGAATTAAAAATCGACCGCGATTGTGAAGATATTTTAGCTCTGTTTGCTCCGGTAGCCGTTGACCTGCGCTTCCTGCTTGCGGTGCTAAAAATAAATATGAACCTTGAGCGCACTGGCGACATCGCAGAAGGGATTGCAAAATTTGTGATCAACCTTCCTGAAAAATTTGATGTACAACTTTTTGAGCTAACAAGAATAATTGAAATGTTTAACCAGGCAAATGAAATGGTGGCACAGGTGATGGAAGCGTTTGAAAAAGAAGATACCGTTCTGGCAAGAAAAATTTTTAAGAAGGACGATTTGCTTGATGAAATTAATGCAAATGCCTCTGCTATTGTCACTGATTATATTCAGAAAAATCCTGAACAAATCGATCCGGCTCTTTATATTTTGTCATCCATCCGGAAGTTGGAGCGTGTAGGCGACCAGGCAAAAAATATGGCCGAGGAAATTATTTTTTATTCTGAAGCCAAAGTACTCAAGCACAAACCGAAAAGCAAAAAATCACAAAAAGACGAAGAATAGTAAATTAATAAAAAAAGAAGATTTTTATTCCCTGGTATTTAAGTGAAATAAAAATCTTCTGAATAAGTTGCTTTACTGCAAAAAAATTTCTTAAGCGGTAGCTTCCATTACTGGCGGAACGCTTACTAATGATTTCTTCTTCCTTGATCTCATATATAAAAAGAGGAAAAGAAAAGCACCTACCAACACGAGTGGAATTATGTTCGTTGTCATGAGCACTTGCGGACCTGAAACCAATTGTGCGTGGGCATAAGCCGCTGCTTCAGGAGTTCCGGCCGCTGCAGAACGATAAGTGTCAATGTTGGCACCCGCAGGCAATACAGCAGCAATCAGGCTGTCATAATATCCTCCCATAAAAAACATATAAATGGAAACGGCAAACATGCCCGCACCGCCCAGTAAGTTGATGCCCAAGGCGCCTGATTTTGGAATATTTTCAGAAACAAATCCAAGCATTGTTGGCCAGAAATACGCAACGCCAATTCCAAAAATAATGGCGGCAACAAACAGCATTCCGCCTGTCATGGTCCCTAACATATAAATTCCGATTGCCGAAATAATTGCTGAAAAAAGTAATAAACCTGATGGTGATATGCGGTGCACTACCGGACCTGCAACGCTCCTGGCAGCAGCTTGAACGGCAGCAACGAGTGCGAGAATAAGAATGGCGCTGCTGGTTACATTCTGCAACAAAACACCAACCCATTGATTGGTAAATAATTCTGTTATTGCAGTGCCCAGCATACAGATGAAAAGGAAAATGTATAAAGGTGTAAGTACGGCTTTGTACATTTCTTTGGTGGTATAACCGGATGAAACCCGTTCTGTTACCGGGAAATCCAGCTTCATAAACATATAACCATAAATTACAGTTGGAATGATCATGGTTGCCACCTGCCATTGCCAGTTCAATCCAATCTTGGCAAAACCAAAAGATACAAGCGTACCGATCACAATTCCTGCCGGGAACCAAAAGTGAAAATGATTCAGTTTGGTGGTTTTGTTATCGGGGTAAATGCTTGTCACCAGTGGGTTACATGCAGCTTCAACTGTTCCGTTTCCGATGCCAATGAAGAGAGTTGAAATATAAAGGCTTAAAAATCCGGTAGAAAAAACTGTAAAAATAATACCGGCCAAATGAAGAAGGAAAGCCAGCAATAACAAGCGTTTCATTCCTACAATATCCACGATCATGCCGCCGATTATTATTGCCAAAGGGAAGCCCCAAAAAGCAGTCCCCGCAATCAGACCCATTTGTTTGGCATCCAAATGAAACTGAACCATTAGAGTATTCATTGTTCCCGCACGAATACCAAATGATAAGGAGGTAACTAATAAAGCAAGGCAACTTGCTACAAATAAATTGTTTGGCTTGATCGTTTTTTCCATAATAGAATTTTAAAGGTGTTTAAATATAGAAGGATGGTTTTAAGAATTGTGGTTTAATAAACTCTATTTTATTCAAAGGGATGAATTATAAAATGCAGCCATCATAGCCATTTCGCTCTATTTATTATACTATCGCAACACGTTTTTACTGCTAAACACTCATTCAAATCCAGCCAATCGTAAAAGTGAAAATGAAGATAGAAAAATTAAATGAAAACTTTTAAAAGTGGAATAATTTTTTTAATCTGGTTCATCATTTGCTAATAAAACAAAAGCTTTATTATAGCGAACATTTGTAAGGCTGAACGCCTTTCACAGCTGTTTTGGCAATAAAAATATTTCCACTGTCAGGATATTTTCTTGCTTCTTCTTCTGAAAAATTTTCCCTCGCGGTGGTGATGATGAGGTGATCCAAGTCCGGGCCGGCAAAAGCGCATGAAGAAACCTGCGGGACCGGAACTTCTATTTTATCCAATAATTGACCACTTTTGGGATTCCATCGATAAACACCAAAACCGCCCCAATGCGCGATCCAAAGCATTCCTTCTTCATCAAGCGCCATTCCATCAGGAGAGCCTAATTCATTGGGGATTTCAATTATATTTTTTTCAAAAATGATCTCAGCGGTTTCTTCATTATAATGATATGACTGAACAACTTTTGCAGGACTGTCAATGTAAAACATCCTTTTGTTGTCACGTGACCATGTAATGCCATTTGAAATGGAGGTGTTCGAAATTTTTTTATGAACGTTCAAATTGTGGTCAACCATATAGAGTGCGCCAGCATTTTGCTTGTGTTGCAAATGCATCGTGCCAATCCATAATCTTCCCCTTATATCGCAGGCTCCATCGTTACAGCGGTTCCCCGAACCTGGCGGGTCAATATCCGTTATCGGAGTAACTTTTTCTGAATCTAAACCGAATTTTATGATTCTTGTATTTAGCGCCAGAATCAATTCATTTTTATTATCCTGGATGGCCAGCGACAATTTTCCATCAAACTTCCAATTGCGGGTTTTCTTTGACGACCAATTGTATTCATACAAAATCCCTCCATCGATATCTACCCAAAAACAGGAATTCCTTTCTGCGTTCCACATTGGGCTTTCACCCAAAAAACATTGTGACGGGCAAAGTGTTCTTGCTTTCATGAGATTTTTATGATTTTATTTGGAGGGCCAGTATTGGGTTATTTTTTTTCTTAAAAAGTCAACGCTTCTTTCCAACTGATCCATTCCTTCAATTCCATCTTCAATACTGATCCAGCCGTCAAAGCCTTCGTTTTTTAAAATGGAAAAAATAGCATCGTAATCATTTAAGCCTTTCCCGATCTCACCATGGCACAATCTTTTTGCATAACCTTCTGCTCCCATTTCTTCTTTTCTCAAATCTTCAATCGTTCCTTCTTTTAAATAACGGTCACTCGCGTGCATCGTAACTACGCGATTAGCAACTCTTTTTAAAAGATCAATGGGGTCTTCACCTGCTAAAAATGTATTGCTGGGATCATAATTTACCCCAAAGAATGGATCGTTTATTTTCTCAACCAATGCACAAAAAACATCTGCTTTTTGGGCAAATTCGGGATACATCCAAAAGTCGTCTTTATAATGATTTTCTAAAATGAGCGTGATGTTTCGTTCCCGGGCATAAGGCAAACAAGCCTTAATACATTCTGCCGCGAGGTGCACTCCATGAACAACGGAAAGCTCGGGCCGCCTTTGCCCTGAGAGGACGCGACAATAAGAACCGCCCAAAGCATAAGTCATGTCGATCCATCTTTTTTGCTTTTCGATTTCCTTTTTTCTAAAGGCTTCATCTGGATGCGTAAAATCAGGAGAGCAACACATCATCGGAATTTCTTTTCCATGATCTTCTACCTGTCTGCGAAACCCAGGCCAGTTGCGCTCATCTTGCATCTCAATAAATCCTGAGTACCATTCAAGTCCATCCACATCCAGCTTTGAAGCCAGTTCAATCCATTGAGATAATTTCATAGTCCCTGTTTTGCACAAGGCATTCATAAATGCTTTTGGAAAGACGGCTAACTTGGGCATTGGCAGAGATTAGATTTATTTTATGGTTGAACGGTCTTTTGGTGGGTTTCTCCCGATAAATGGATACTGTCCTACATCGAGCACTTGCCCGGAAACAGGGCCGCTTTCATCTGCCAGCCAGTAAACCGCTGCTGACCCAATTTCCTCAGGGAAAATTATTCGCCCTGAAGGCGCATAAATATCAGGAAGTTCTTTATACCAGTCTTCAGACAAACCATGTTCTTTTTTTCGTTGTTTTTCTGATTCAGTCAACACCCAGCCGGGATTGATTTGATTAACACGAACATGATTTTCGCGATGCAAAGTGTCGCCCAAATTTCTTGTCATTGTCATCAATGCTCCCTTTGACATGCTGTAGGCAAGCAGGTTCGGTTCACCGCACCAGGCGTTCACCGATCCAATATTGAGCACACAACCTTTTTGTTTGGATAAATGCGGTAAAGCATCTTTAATAAGTAAAAACGGGGCGATGGTATTTACGGCCAATATTTTTTGAAGAAAATTTTTGTCTGTTGATTGAATGTTTGAGGAGGCAACAATTGCAGCATTATTGACGATCGCATCAAGTTGGCCAAAAGAATTTAAAGCAAGGTCAACCAACCTTCCGGTAGCGCCATCAACAGCAAGATCCTCAATATGGAGAACTGCATTTTCTTTTCCTACTTCTTCCACTGCCGCTTTTCCCCAATCTTCTTCCAGGCCATGGATCACCACTTTTGCGCCTTCCTTCACGCAGCGTTTGGCAATCGCTTTGCCAATACCTGTTGTACTGCCGGTTACGATGATCACTTTATTTTGCAATCTCATAATTATATTGGTTTAAGTACACTTTTTACAATTTCGCTATGATGCATTTTTTCGAATGCAGTTTTCCATTCGCTTATCGGCCAGATGCCTCCAATGATCGGCTCCACATCTAACTTGCCACTCGCCATCAACGAAATTACTCTTTCCCATACCGGCCAGTTATGACTGAAACTTCCTTGCAGTGTTACATTCTTCTGCACGATCGGATCGAGTGAAAAGCCCAATGGTTGTGGTCCCCAGCCAACTTTAGTGATCTTTCCTTTTGGCCGCATTAACTGCATCGCCAACTGAAGTGTAATGCTCACGCCTGCTGCATCAATGACACAATCTGCACCTAATCCATCCCGCTCTTTAGCCCAGGCTGAAGCATCACCGGTAATGATCTTACAACCATATTTTTCGGCAATGGCTAAGCGGGTTTTATCAGATTCCAAACCTACAACTGCTACTTCTGCTCCTGAAAGTTTTGCAACTGCAGCACAAAGAATTCCAATTGTTCCGGGTCCGAGTACGATCACACGATCGCCCGGTTTTATTCCTGTATTTTCAACAACAGCATTGTAAGCAACACAGCATGGTTCTGTAAGACAGGCATGTTCGAAGGGAACAGATTCTGGTAATTGATGAAGGCAACGGGCAGGCACTTTAACCAGTTTTGTCATTGCTCCGTTAACGCCATAACCAAAACCTTTTCTTGTAGGATCAAGATTGTAAAATCCTGCTTTCGACATCGGATTGTTCAAATCAATAACGGCCGCGGTTTCACTCACCACCCTGTCACCTTTTTTCCACTCCGAAACTTTGTTGCCTTTTTCAACGATTGTTCCTGCAAACTCATGGCCAAGCACAACCGGGTAATTCACCGGCCAGCTGTGGTCGGCGGTCCATTGGTGAAGGTCGCTGCCACAAACGCCCACATTTGCTACTTCGAGAAGAACATCTTCTTCACCAATTTGCGGCTTTTCAATTTCTCTTATTTCCACTGAACCTTTTTCAGGTGCAAAATTTACAACAGCTGCTGATTTCATCAGGAATGGTTTTATTTCTTTTTATAAGAATGAATTTTATTGCAAATTAAACGGAGCGAACTTTCAAGATCACCTCCGGCTGTCTTAAAACTGTCACTATCGATAGTGAGCGGCGCACCCAAAACTACCAAAGGCGCTCCGTAAGAAGGACATTCAATTGCCTGTTCCAAAGTGAGTCCACCAACTGCCTGCACGGGTACCTTCACTGCATTTACTACTTCTTTCAACTGATCAAGCGGACTCGGCATTCTTGCTCCACTTGCTGCTATTCCCCGGCGCTCATCATAACCAATATGGTGAATAACATAATCGCAGCCAAGTGTTTCCAGTCTTTTTGCTGCAGCAATCATATCTTCAGAAGCAAGATTATCGCCCATCACTTTTATTCCAAAATCTTTTCCTGCTTTCACTACACATTTTATAGTTTCCTCATGAGCTCTTGCCATCACTACCACATGCGTAGCACCTGCTTTTGCCATCATTTCTGCTTCGAGATAACCTCCATCCATCGTTTTCAAATCAGCAACAATGGGAATACCGGGAAAATGTTCACGTAATTTTCTTACACCATGCAAACCTTCTGCCAACAGCAGTGGCGTTCCTGCTTCCAGCCAATCGACTCCAGAACGTAGCGCCATTGCAGCGGTTTCTAACGCTTCGTTGATGTCAGTTAAGTCAAGAGAAATTTGTACAACCGGATCCATTTATTTTAATATTTCCTTTTAATAATTGAGTGAAAGAATAAATAACGAGAATTTTTTTTGTATCACGGCAAAGGTTTTACCATGATGTCTTTATAATAGATTATGCTTTTCGGATCATGGCCTTGCAACACAAAAGTGCCATCAGAAATAATTCTTCCGGGCTGATCTTTTGGGGCAACATAATCATCAGGCTGTGTCCAATCGGTTACCAAATCATTGTTGATCTTAACAATCACATGTTTGCCTTCGACTTTAATATATTCAGTGAACCAAATATTATCTTTTACATAAACTTTGCCGGTGTTTTTGACATTATACAAACTCCCGGTTCTGATCCAATCAGTATGTGAATTATTTACCTGCACTTCAAAACCTTTGTCTGGAAAACCGGATTCCTGGTAAACTGTATGAAAATATATTCCTGAATTAGAACCTGGTTTCGTCATGACTTTCGCTTTAAATTCGAAATTCTTAAAGTCATGATTCATAACCGGTCCTTCATAAAACAAATGAGAAGTAGGTCCTGCCACCTTAATACTGCCGTCTTCAACTGAGAATGTACCCGGCTTGTTGGCCTTCCAACCGTCTAATGATTTTCCGTCGAATAAACTGATCCAGCCTTTGTTGCCTTTGATTTTATTTGTGTTCGAACACCCAATAGAAGTAAATACGATAACTAAAAACAAAATAATCTTTCTCATGTTTTTTGTTTGATTAGAAAAAAAGGAAAGTGAATACGTTAAAAACAAATTTATTAATTACCGCGGAATAAAAGTTATGCATAGACGCGTAAACTATATTTACAGATTCTTGCTTGCCGCCTTTTGTATAGAAGTATCCTTCACATTTTTTGTTTGTGATATCTGCACATCTTCCACGTCTTTCAAAACAAAAGAAGAAGTAATTGTATTTTTTTCCGCCTGGATGTCATAAAGGATAGCGCCTTTTACGTCATCTAAAATAAATGGCGGGCGATAATCATTTTTCAAAAAACTTACTTGTACATCGTGCATCTTAAGCCCTTTCACATGGCGAATAAAAAATCCGTAAGAAGGCATGGTTTTCCAGCTATCCGGTTCAGGATAATTTTTTTCATATTCAGGTACAATGCGGTTTGCTTCATCCTGAGTTCCTCCGCCTTTATAATAGATCCTGATGTTGCTGAGTTGCAGGTCCTGGATGTAATGGCCTGAAAGTCCGCTAACGATCGCACCTTGTGCCGGATCAACATTATAGGCAATAACATTATTAATGATGATCCTCCTGCATTGTCCAACTGGAATGGAATCGGGCCCACGCATTCGTTTGCTAAGACGAATAAACAATGGAGCGTTGGTAATATCGCGCATGGTTATGTTTGAGATGGTGACGTCTTCAAGAAGCGCTCCATCAACAGTTTCAAGAGCTAGGCCGCGACAATCATCAAACACACAATTGCTGATGGTAATATTTTTAAAACCGCCGTTGCTTTCGGTGCCGAATTTTATCCTGCCAGTTGGGGCATTGTTTTCCGGATCATTTTTTATGAAAGTTCCATCAAGCAATGTTCCTTCTTTGTAGCCGCTAACCTGGCAATTGGTTATCGTTACATTTTCTGTTGGTCTTGCATATCCAAGTGCAAAGGAGCTTTTCAAACAAATACCATCATCACGTGGCGAGTTAACGGTGCAATTGGAAACTTTTACATTTTTGCAGCAATCGATATCAAAACCATCGCGGTTGGTATCCACTTTCAAATTATCGATGGTTAGGTTGTCAACTCCCGTTGCCAATATCGCAAACCATCCCCCGTGAAAAATGGTAATGTCCCTGATGATGACATTACGGCAACCTAATAAACTGATGGATTTATTTGGCTGTTCATCTCCTTTGTGTCCGTTCCTTACCAAACCTTTTCCCCAAATCTTACCTGAGCCGATTATTGAGATGTCATGCAAATCTTCGCCCCAGATAAAACTATTGTGAAAATGGCTGTGTCCATAGTCCTGGTAAATATCGTTGATGCTTTTTTCGGGTTTGTCAAACTGGTTTGAATCAGCAGAGGCAATTAAGGTAGCACCCTGGTCAATATAAAGACAAATATTACTTCTTAAATGGATGGAGCCGCTATTGTAACTACCTGCAGGAAAATAGATTGTTCCTCCGCCAGCTTCTGATGCCTTTTCAATAGCCTGGTTGATCGCAGTTCCATCCATATTATGGCCATCACCCTTTGCGCCAAAATCTTTAACATTATAAAATTCGTTCTGTGTTTGTGCATTTGAGTTAGAAATAAAACCCAACCAAAGAAAACTCAGGAGCATGTTTTTCAAAAGTGTTGTCATTATTACTTTTTGGAATTGAAAATACTTAATATTTGTTTCTTTACTGCCGTGGAGAATAAATTGAAATTTTTGAATTAAATTCATAGTAAAATCTTCAAGCCGAAGCTCATTATCATTTTCGTGGTTTCAGGGATAAGGATGCTTGGAGTTAAACTAATCTGATCCGTTTGCAAAAACTGCCGGGCAAACAAATTTTTTAAGCCATTCGTTTTAACCATGTTAAATATTTACCCGTTTTAAAAATAGTTTTCTTTGTTTAAATGTGTTTAAGTAATTTTACTTTTATTTAAACAAAATGAACTACTTTTCTATTTCGCAACTGGCTCGTTATTCCGGTATCAAACCACACACTATCCGGATGTGGGAGCAGCGGTATAATGCACTTACACCGAATCGTTCGGAAGGGAATACGAGGTATTACGATAATGACCAGTTACGGAGATTGTTGAATATTGCCAGCTTGCTGCAGGCGGATTATAAAGTTTCAGAACTGTGCAAAATGCCTGACAAGAAATTGTTCAGGCTGGTGAAAGAGTTGCCTGAAAAGTCTTCGGCAAGCGAGATGAATGAATATTTTGTATTGCAATTACTGGGAGCAGGAATGACGTACAATGAGTCGAATTTTGAAAAGATATTTTCCCATTGCCTGCTCAAATACGGTATCCGGGATGCTTATACAAAAGTGTTGTATCCGTTGCTTTCGAGGGTTGGGTTAATGTGGACCACAGATGCGCTGGAACCCGCTGCAGAACACTTTATAAGCAACCTTGTAAGGCAAAAGCTTTTCACTGCTATCGATGCCTTGCCCCAGGCCAAAAGTGGAAAAGATTCGTGGTTGATGTTTTTGCCAGAAGACGAGTTCCATGAGATCGGGCTTCTGTTCGCTCATTATCTCGTTAAGCGTTCTGGTCGCCAGTCGGTTTACCTGGGAGCGAATGTGCCGGTTGAATCACTTTTCATGGCGGTTAAGGAAGCGGAACCTGAGAAGTTACTGTTGTTTATGACGCATAATGATTTGCCGGAAGAAACACAAAGATTGTTGAATGAGTTGAATTTATTGTTTGGTAAAAAGAAAATTTATGTAGCCGCAGACCTAACCCTGTTCGAAAACATTGAAGTGCCTTCCAATATTCAATGGTTATCGTCCAGGGATGACCTGGAACAACTTCTGCCGGAATAATAATGTTTAAGAAAATAAAAGAAAATATAAACGTAATGTAATGTCCAAGATTGCAGTAATAGGGGCCGGTTTTTCCGGGTTGAGTGCCGCAGCTTATTTATCAGCTGAAGGACATGAAGTGCATGTATTTGAAAAAAATGAGACAGCAGGAGGAAGAGCGCGGCAGTTAACAACAACCGAAGGTTATGTTTTTGACATGGGCCCAAGTTGGTATTGGATGCCGGATGTATTTGAAAGATTTTTTTATGATTTTGGATACAAGGTATCTGACGGTTACGATTTGAAATTACTTGATCCTTCTTTTGAAATGGTTTTTCACGACAGGAATCTTCTCATTCCTTCTGACTTTGATAAGCTTCGGTTATTGTTTGAAGAAATAGAAGAGGGAAGTGGAGCACGTCTTGACCAGTTCATGAACGAAGCGCAGTTTAAATATGAAAGAGGAATGGAAGACCTGGTTTATTTGCCGGGAAATTCTCTTTTTGAATTTACAAACGCAAAGATTTTAAAAGAGGCGCTTCGACTTCAAATATTCTCTTCTTTCAGCAAGCATGTTGCTCAATATTTTTCCAATCCCAAGCTCATTGCGTTGATGGAATTTCCGGTGTTGTTTCTTGGAGCAATGCCGCAGGAAACACCGGCTTTATATAGCCTGATGAATTATGCTGGTTTAAAATTGAAAACCTGGTATCCGGCCGGAGGATTTGGTAAAGTGATTGATTTTATGCAATCCATTTGCGAAAAGCAAGGAGTAGAATTTCATTTTAATTCAGAAGTGGAGCAAATAAATGTGTCGAACAATCGGGTAGAAAATGTTTTGGTAAATGGGAGAAAAATAAACTTTGATGGAGTGATCGCCGCCGCCGATTATCATCATGTTGAAGATGAACTTTTGTCAATGGACAACAGGAATTATCCCGAAAAATATTGGAACAGGAAAACATTCGCCCCTTCATCTTTGATTTACTATCTGGGAGTTTCAAAAAAAATAAGCAAAATGCAACATCACACCCTGTTTTTTGAAGAAGATCTGTATACCCATTCCGTTGAAATTTATAAAAAACCTTCCTGGCCATCGAAGCCGTTATTTTATGTTTGTTGTCCATCCAAAACAGATGAAACTGTTGCACCTGCCGGCCATGAAAATCTATTCCTGTTAATGCCTTTGGCACCCGGACTTCAAGACAATGAATCGCTTCGTGAAAAGTATTTTAAAGTAATGGTGAGAAGATTGGAAAAACATGCAGGAGAAAAAATTGAAGGATACCTTGACTTTAAAAAGAGTTATTGCATCAATGATTTTGTGAACGATTATCACGCTTACAAGGGCAATGCTTATGGCTTGGCTAATACCTTGAAACAAACCGCTTTTCTAAAACCAAAGATCCGCAACAAAATAGTGAAGAACCTGTTTTATGCCGGCCAGTTAACTGTTCCGGGGCCGG